>CAZUAX010000177.1:0-9053 GCA_964618435.1 uncultured Solibacteraceae bacterium | reverse complement strand
GGCTGTAGTGGTATCCCGGTGGTGAATGGCTACATGAGCGCGGGCGCGAAGTTGCAGCTTCCACTCTGGGGCGTACCACAGCAAAACAGCACGTGGGTCATCGCGCAGAGCAGCCACTTTGGGCGAACGGATATCCGTATGGATGCGGCACTGGCGATGCTCTTCGTGAAACCCTCGGAAGACGACGGTACGGATGTCAGGGGAGCCATCCTTCGCCATCGAGGCGAGTGACAGCGTATGAAGCGGCGAGTGCCTGCGGTTGGCACCGTCTGCCAGAAGCGCAAACGCGGCGGCGCGCAGCGCTTCGGGATCGTCGCGCCAGAATGCCTCCATCAAAGGTGGATGTAGTGTACTCACAATCGTCAGACGGCGCAGCGATGTGCGTCGATGCTTCTTCTGCAGTACCACGCAGGTGTGCGAAAAAGGCCAAGGCTGGAAGATCCAGACAAGCTTGGTCTATCAGGAAACCTCGGGCACATCAAGAAAACGAACACGCGCACCCTGAGGAGTGCCCTGGAGGGTGCCATCACGCACCACAATAGTGCCACGGACGACGGTGTGCACCGGCCAGCCCTTTAGCAACTGTCCCTCATAGGGGCTCCACCCACACTTGCTGGCAATCCACTCACGTTGCAGAAGTTGCGATTTCTTCAGGTCTACAATGGCGAAGTCCGCATCGTACCCGCGGGCGATACGCCCTTTGCGCGAAATCTGAAAGAGACGAGCAGGACCGGAGCAACCGAGATCGACGAGACGGTCAAGCGTGAGACGGCCGTTCAGGACATGGGTAAGCATCACGGGCAACAGTGTCTGTACGCCGGTCATGCCGGAGGGCGATTGGGGATAGGGCTGAGCCTTCTCGTCGAGGGTGTGCGGCGCATGGTCACTGCCGAGGATGTCGGCGGTTCCATCTTGCACGGCCTCCCAGAGCGCTTGCTGGTGCTCGCTGCCCCGAATCGGCGGGTTCATCTGGACGAGTGTACCTAGGCGCTGGTAACAGTCAGGAGCATGGAAGCTGAGGTGCTGCGGGGTGACCTCCATGGTCGCACGATGCTTCCAGAGACCAAGGAGATGCGCCTCCTCGCGAGTGGTCACATGCAGCACATGCACCATGCGGCCCGCGGATTCCGCGAGGCGCAGCAAACGCTCAGTGGCCAGAAGGGCGCTCATGTCGTCGCGCCAGACCGGATGAGCCGCGGCTTGGGATGCCTCCTCAGCGAGCCGGCGGCGTTCGCGCATGCGCGCCTCGTCCTCGCAGTGAATGGAAACTCGCCGCCGTCCGTTGCGGAGTACGCGCAAAAGGTCGTCGTCATGCTCCACCAGCAAGGATCCGGTAGAACTGCCCATGAAGATCTTCACACCCGCGCAGCCAGGCAGCAATTCCCACGCTGCAAGATGGTCAGCATTCTCGGCGCTGGCGCCCATAAAGAAGGCGAAATCGCACCAGGCGCGGCCGGTCGCGCGGGCTACTTTGTCAGCCAAAGCCTCCGGCGTGGTGGTGGAGGGCTTGGTGTTGGGCATCTCAAAGATGGTGGTGACGCCACCCAGGGCAGCGGATCGCGTTCCACTTTCGAGGTCTTCCTTATGCTCAAGACCCGGCTCACGGAAGTGTACCTGTGTATCGATGAATCCGGGGAGCACCAAAAGACCGGAGGCATCCAGCCGCTCCGTGGCGGAGGTAGAGCCGAGAGCGCCAAGCGCCTCCACCCGTCCCTCTAACACTCCGATGTCCAGGGCCTGAATTCCCGACGGCGTGAATACCTGCGCGCCCTCAACAATTAGGTCGTAATGTTCCATGCACTTCCACTTTATTCTGCTTGATGACAGAACCGCATCTCAGCCCGGCGTACATCGCTAACCCTCTCGCCCAACCCTTGCGCTGACAGACTCCGTCCAATCGTTCCAAACCAGCCACACCAGATCGTGTCGACTATCTTCTTCAGACCCATTCCGTCATCCTGCAGCCCTGGCCCCTGGACTTCGGAACGTCCCCCCTGCTAGGGTCTGGCAGTTACGCCTTTTGCTCTAGAGAATCGAGAAAAGCCACACTCACATTCCGCTTGTGTCTTTCAACTGCTCCCTAGCATTCAGAGGCATCTCCTCCCGGCACTTAGGGGTGGGGAATTCCATTGCGCGGACAATTGCTGCAGTGCCAGTCTCGTGGAGATGGGCGCGCCGCGACGGAAACTGAGGCCCGCGTGTTCCTCGCAGACATCCACGATCAGTTCGTCCCCATCTCCAATCTGGCTCGTAGCCAGGAGGCTCGATAGCGGTTGCACGATGTGCTTTTCGATCGTCCTTTTCAGATAGCGTGCCCCGCAATCCGGGTTGAATCCGCTATCTACTAGAAAATTCCGCGCCTCGTCCGTCAGCGACACGAGCAGGCTACACGCGCGATGCCGCTGCACCCGCGTGACGATTTCCGTTAATTCAAGGTCCAACACGTCCGCAATTTCATCCCGGCTCAACGGGTGGCATAGAATCACCCGATCCAGGCGATTCAAAAACTCAGGTGCGAACTTTCGTTTGGCCGCTTCTAACACAGCTTTCTCCATTTTGTGTTTCAGTGCGGAATCGCCTGCGGCTTTACCCTCGGCCTGAACAGCTTCAGACCAGCAATCACCCTCAACCTGCGGTCTGCGTCCGTTTTCTCCAGTACATCCAGCCCCCATCACCTTCGATGGTTTCGTGGCTGATAACAACAGGCCACCGGAAGCCACGGTACCATCCGCCCCCACACCAGCCGCCACCGTCTTCGCATTCACCATCGTGCTCTCTGGCGAAGTTTGGCGTGGCGCGGCAAAGCCCCAGGGCAAATCCCTCAACCGCTGTGCTTCGGCGGTTCCCAGATTGCCGGTCATGAAGACCATCGTGCGGCTGAAATCCACTTGCCGGTTGTCACCAAGCGTCAGCGTGCCCTTATCCAAAATCCCCAGCAGCAGGTTCCAGAGTGCGTCGCTTGCCTTCTCAATCTCGTCAAACAGCACGAAGCTGATGTTCATCTGGTCACTGTGATACAGGTCCAGCCGCTCCTGGCAGAGTCTCGGATGCGTTTCCCGATGGCCCAGATATCCAGGAGGCGATCCAATCAACTTGGCAATCTCGTGGCTATGCTGAAATTCGCCGCAGTCTACCTTAATGAGCGCCTGCCGATCCCCCGCCAGCGCCTCCGCCAGCGCCTCCGCAATTCTGGTCTTGCCGCATCCGGTCGGGCCCAGCATCAGCAGATTACAGATCGGTCGCCCGCCTGTTGCAAGCCCAGCCAGGTAGGTCTGGTAATGGTTTACGATCTGCGCCACAGCCTCGGCCTGTCCCACGATGCGCGCGTTCATTTCACGCTCCAGTTGAATTACCTCAGGACACTTTCGCGTGGGGTCCAGCAGCGTCGATCCCCTACCAAACCTGTCGTGGACCGCGTTCCCCCCGGACTCTGGAGGCTCAGGCAACGCCCGGGAACTTCCCGACGAGTTTAGTGCTCGTCGCAGCACCGGACCTTGCCTTTCCTCCACGATGTTTCCAGGATTCTCGCTGCCTCGGTTTCCGCTCATGCCCTCTACCTCCTTGGCTGGCTGCGTCTGATGCAGTTCGATAACCAATCGGATAAGTTCGCGGAAACAATAGATTTCGGGATGGAAATACCCTGTCATGGTGCCAATCTGGAACAGGGAAGGAGTGAATGTCGGCACATCGGTGCCAGAACGGGATTGCGATGGGGTGGGGTGATATCGCCTGCGGATGAGGGATCGATTCCTTTGCGCCAAGCCCAAAGGCGTCTGGCCAACCTGCTCCTCGTGGCTAGGCGACTTCTTCGGCTTCGATGCTCTCAGCTAGTTCCGCCCATTCCCCCATGGCTTCTTCCAGGCGGGCGCGAAGTTCATCCAACAACTTGGTCTGGCGGAGTGACTCTTCGGCACTCACAAATTGCGCGAGATCCCCTTCCGTTGCTGCGATCTTCTCTTCGAGCCGGGCGCTCTCCTCTTCCAGCGCATCGCGACGGTCTTTCATTTGCTGCAGTTTGATGGGGTTCAGACGGCGCGCTCGCTTCTGGTCTCCGCCATCCAACGTCGAGAGAGCCGCCTCGGCCGGGTTTCCACCCCCAGCCCGTGAGTAAACCCCATTTCGGGAATCGACATTTGCGGCGCGCTCCCCAGCCGCTTCCTGTGCGCTGAGCCTGGCTTTGTAATCCAGAAACTCATGAAATGAGCCGGGATAATCCAGTAACTGTCCGTCGCGCACTTCCAGAACTCGAGTCGCCAGGTTCTCAATGAAGTACCGATCGTGCGAAACGAACACAAGCGAACCGGTGTAATCCCGCAACGCGTTCAGCAGAACGTCCTTGGCTCGCATGTCCAGGTGGTTCGTGGGCTCATCAAGAAGCAGAAAGTTGGAGGGATAAAGCAGCAGACGGGCCAATGCATAGCGGTTCCGTTCGCCGCCGCTCAGCACGCCTATCTGCTTGAACACATCATCGTCGGAGAACAGGAAGCAGCCAAGCAGGGTCCGCAACTCGGTCTGGTTTCGCCCGGCCGCGAGATTGGTGAGGTCATCCAGGATCCGCGCGTCCGGGTCCAGGCTCTTGTACTGGTCCTGGGCAAAGTAGTCAACATCCACGTTGTGCCCCAGCCGACATTCTCCACGCGTAGGCGGCTCCAACCCGGCCAGCAGCTTAATCAGCGTGGATTTCCCCGCCCCGTTCGGACCCACCAATGCGATGCGGTCACCACGCTGAATCAGAAACTCAAATCCGCTGAAGACGTGCTTTTCGCCGTAACTCTTGCTCAGCCCGGTGGCCTCCACCACCGTTCGTCCGCTGGCGCGAGGTTGCGGAAAACGAAAATGGATCGTCTGCTCTTCAGGTGGAATCTCCACCTTGGGCAGGCGTTCGAGTTCCTTCATCTTGCTCTGTACCTGCTTGGCCTTGGTGGCCTGGGCGCGGAAGCGGTTGATGAAAGCTTCCAGTTGTTCCGCCCGCTCCGCAGTGCTCTTCTGGAGCGCCATCATCTGTTCGCGACGGCTCTCTTTCTGCTGCAGGAATCGCGTGTAGTTTCCCGTGTAAACCCACGCCTGCTTGTTCCACAACTCGATTACCCGGTTTACCGTCTGGTCAAGAAAGTAGCGGTCGTGCGAGATCAGCACCACTGCGAATGGATACTGCTTGAGGTAATCCTCCAGCCAATCGCGGCTTTCCAGATCCAGGTGATTGGTGGGCTCATCCAGCAGCAGCAGATTGGGGCGTTCCAGCAGCAATTTGGCCAGCGCAATACGCATTTGCCATCCGCCTGAAAACTCTTCCACTCTGCGGGGCCAGTCCTCTTTGCGGAAGCCCAAACCACTCAGGATCACGCCAGCCCTTGATTCCAATGAGTAGCCGTCGGCAGCGTGAAATTCGTTCTCCAGGCGGTGATAAATGTCGGAAAGTTCGCGGTATTCCGGGGAATCCGGAGTCCGTTCGCTAATCTCGGCCATCAGCGTTTCCATGCGCCGTTCCATCTGGCGGATATCATCGAAAACGCTCAGGCATTCCTGCATCACGGTGCGGCCAGAGAGGCGCAAACCATCCTGGGGCAGGTAGCCGAAGTTCAGGCCCCGGGCACACTCGATCGCACCATCATCCAACGACTCCACGCCCGCCAGGATGCGCAACATGGTGGTCTTCCCGGTCCCATTGGCGCCAACCAAACCCACGCGATCGCCTGGATTGATCTGGAAGCTGACGTCGTCAAAAAGGAGTTTTGGGCCGAATCGTTTGCCCGCATGCACCAGTTGGATCATGGCTGCGGACTAGCCCTCGGTGGCCACCGCGGGCTTGGGCTTCGGAGCGGGCATCGCCTTCAATCGGCGAATGGACCGCGCCAAATAGGTCTTCAGGTCGTGCCTGGAAACCACCGCATCCAGAAATCCGTGGGTGAGCAGGAATTCTGAGCGCTGGAAGCCCTCCGGCAATTTCTGGCGAATGGTCTGCTCAATGACGCGAGGGCCGGCAAAACCGATCAGAGCCTTGGGTTCGGCGATATTCAGGTCGCCCAGCATGGCAAAACTGGCAGTAACGCCGCCAGTGGTGGGGTTGGTAAGCACGCTGATGTAAGGCACTCGCTGCTCATCCAACTGCACCAGCGCACTGCTGATTTTGGCGAGTTGCATCAGGCTTACGACGCCTTCTTGCATGCGTGCGCCACCGGAGGCGGAAATTACTACCAGAGAGCTCTGCGCGGCGGTAGCTCGCTCCACTGCGCGGGTGATCTTCTCCCCCACCACGGAGCCCATGCTGCCACCTATGAACTGCAACTCCAATGCGGCCAGTTCCACAGGAATGCCCTGCACCGCTCCGCTGGCGCATACCACCGCATCGCGCATCCCCGTCTTCTCGCGCATGGCAGAAAGGCGCGAGGCGTAGGGTTTGCTATCGCTAAATGCCAGCGGATCCGTAGAGAATAGCCCCGCATCGCGCTCCTGCCAGCCTTCATCCAGCAAAAGCTCAACGCGACGCCACGCGGAAACCTGATAGTGGTGGTTGCACTTAGGACAAACGTTGAGGTTCTCCTCAAAGTTTTTCTTCCAGATGATCTCGCTGCATTCTTCGCACTTAAACCACAGGCCTTCCGTGCGCACGTGGCGCGCTTCCTGCTCGGCAGGCGTAACCTGCAATTTTCGCTTTGACCGGCTAAACCAGGACATGCTTAGTTTGTGCGGAAGGCCAACCAGATGGCGCCTTCCGCCCCTCTATTGTAACCGCCGTTTCGCGTTAAGACAGTTCCGAAAGGAATTGTTGGATGCGATCGAGACCTTTTTCAAGGTCCGCCATCGATGCCGCGTAAGAAATTCGCAGGTAATCTTCGGCGCCAAAGGCTCCACCAGGGACCGCGGCCACCAGCGCTTTTTCCAGCAATTGTTCAGAGAAGTCGAGCGAATTAGAGATGCCCTTCTTGCCGTAGTAGCTGCTCATGTTCGGGAAGGCATAGAAGGCCCCCTTCGGCATGGCGCAGGTTACGCCTGGCATGGCTCGCAATCGTCCCACCACATAGTCTCTGCGCACTCGATACTCGGCCAGCATTTCGCCGATGGAATCCTGCGGCCCCAGCAGTGCCTCCACGGCCGCTTTCTGCGCCACCGACGTCGGGTTGGACGTAGACTGGCTTTGCAGCGTACCCATAGCTTTCGCAATGGCTGCCGGTGCCAGGGTGAAGCCCATCCGCCAGCCCGTCATAGAGTAGTTTTTCGATAGCGAGCCGGATACGATCACGGTATTCTTCGCGTCGGCAAACGAAGCGGCCGAATACGGCTCTCCCTCGTAAACAAGCTGGCTGTAGCATTCATACGTCAGCACGTATATACCACGGGCATGCGCCAGTGCCACTACTTTCTCGAACTCCTCACGCGCCATCACGGCGCCGGTAGGGTTATTTGGCGAATTGACGAAAATGAGTTTCGTCTTGGGGGTAATGGCGCTTTCCAGCATCGCTGCACGCAGTTCAAAGTCGTGGTCTTCGTGCGTTTCCACGAAAACTGCCTTGCCCTGTGAGTAGGAAACCACATCGGCGTAGGTTACCCAGTAGGGAATGGGAATGATCACCTCATCGCCCGGGTCGATGAGAATCTGCATCAGATTGAAGATCGAATGCTTGCCGCCGACGCTCACGCAACATTCAGACGGCGCATAGTCCGTCCCGAAGTCCAGGCGGTGCCGCTCACAGATGGCCTTCTTGAGTTCAAGGGTACCCGAGGCGGCAGTGTACTTCGTAAAGTTCTGCTCAATGGCCCGAATGGCCGCCTTCTTGATGTTGTCGGGTGTAGGAAAGTCCGGCTCACCGGCGCCGAAAGCCACCACGTCATGGCCCTCCGCCTTCATGCGGTCCGCCGCCGCGGACACGCGCATGGTGGGGCTCTCACTTATCCACGACATTCTCTCGGCTAAGGAAATGGTTGCAGGCATGATTGCTTACGATGACCTCTGGGTTTTCTGGGATTTCTCGGTCTGAGCTTGCTGGAACTTCTCACGAAGGCGGCGCTCTGTGTTCGGCGGCACCAGACCGCTCACATCGCCACCCAGGCTGAAAGCCTCTTTCACCATGCGGGAACTCACGAAACTGTAGGCCTCTCCCGCCATTAGGAACACGGTTTCCAGGTCCGGACGCAACCGCCGGTTCATCAGCGCCATCTGCAACTCATATTCGTAGTCGGAGATAGCTCGGATGCCGCGAATCAGCACTGTCGCCCTCTTCTGCGCCGCGTAATTCACCAGCAGTCCCTGGAAGGAGTCCACTTCAACGTTGGGATAGTTCACCGCCACTTCGCGGAGCATTTCCATGCGCTCCTCTACCGTGAACAGTGGGCTTTTCGAGGGGTTGTGCACCACCGCCAGAATCAGATTATCGAAAAGGCGGGCGGCTCGCTCAATCAGGTCGATATGGCCGCTGGTAAGTGGGTCAAAGGATCCAGGATAGATCGCGACTGCTTTTTGATGGCGGTTGTTTTCCACGGGGCTTTTCCGAAAGGGCGCGTCAACAGGGATGCCCGGTCCGGTCTGTTAATTATGCCGGTTCGTCAATCCTCCAGTGTACCGTGTGCCTGCATAATGCTGGCGGGCCGCCTCGCCAATGGTCGCCCACGCGTCCGCTTCCTGCTCATTCCGGGTTGGGCTGCTCTCCTTGTAAAGGGATCTCAGGCAAAGCGGGCGCCCCCGGAATCCGCTCGTCCCCGCCTAACGCAAGTCGGCTGTCGTTAAAGTCTTCCTTGAGGCGGCTGAGGTTCTCTACGGCCGTCCGAGCGGGTCGCGACGCCTCCGCCTGCAACGAGCGCCCCAACATCCGGGTGGCCTCCGCATCGTCACCAGCCAGATCCAGCACCTCCCGGAAGCGTTCCGCTGCGTCTTCGTAGCGTTCCCGAAGCCACAGCGCAAGACCAAGATTGAACCGGTAATCGGCATCCTCGGGATCCTGATCTACCGCGTACGTCAGCAATGTCAGCATGCCCTCCTGCTGCCTCCGGCCAAGAACCACAGCCAGATTGTTCGCAATTTCGGGCAAAGGTGCCGCTTCGTACAGTTCCCGGAACAC
>CAZUAX010000176.1:0-9133 GCA_964618435.1 uncultured Solibacteraceae bacterium | reverse complement strand
TCGATCACTTTGCTGCCGGAATTCCTGGTGTCGTAGCCAGCCAGAGTTTCCAGCTTGCGTCGTAAGGACTGGCGCTGCAGTGCATCAAACAGCGCCCGCAACGCCGGCAGGTGCAGATGCTCCTTGCGCGCAACCAGGTCAAAACGTTCCCGGCGCAGAGGCACGAAATCCAGCTGAAACGCACGCGCCGCCGAAGACGCAGCGATACAGCAATCCGCGTCACCCTCAAAGACGGCGCGGGCGGCGGCCATGTGGCTGTGTGTGACAGTGGTGTACCCGTTGACGCTTCGGCTGGCTAATCCAGCGGTGCGCAGCAGCTTGTCCAATAGGGCGCGGCTTCCGGAACCCTGCTCGCGGTTGATCAAGCGCACCCTGGGATTCGCAAGATCCCCCATCTCGCGCAAGCCAAGAGGGTTGCCTGGGGCCACCACGAAACCCTCCTCCCATTCGGCGAACGTGAGTGCTACCAGGTCCTCATCGGGCAAGAGTTTCAGGAGAGCGGGCACGTTGAACTCCCCCGTAGCGCGATCTTCAATGTGACACCCGGCCACGTGGACATAGCGTTTGCGCAGCCACTCCAGCGCCACTTTGCTGCAAGCCGGTAGCGGCAACACCCGCGCACCAGATGAGGCCATGCTGGCAGCGGCGAGCAGGCCCAGGGCGGGGTCGCAGCCTGCCACCAGAAGGCGGTGCTCCGCGTCTTCCACATCCCCCGCCGTATAGACGCGTGCGGGTCCGCCGGCCCTGGCATGATGAGCCATCACACCATCCGCATCAGGCAGGAAACAAGCAAGGTTCTCCTGCGGAAATGCCAGCCATCGATCGTCTACGCGTGAGAGGCGCACCGGAGCACCCGCTGCCACCGGAGACGTGGAAACCAAACTGGCGGGAATCGGATCCGCTGGGGAGGCGGCAGAGGGAGGGAGAGCAAACAACTCTTCCACTTCCGTCTCTAACTCGCGCGCCAGCAGCAGGGCCAAGGTGGTATTCGGAACATAAGCGCCAGACTCTATCGAATAGATAGTTTGCCGCTGCACGCCGACGCGCCGGGCAAGTTCCGCCGCGCCCAATCCCCGTCGCTGGCGAAACCTGGCGAGATGGCAATGCACTTCCATAGTTCGTTCTTTCCTGGCGGAGTTCGTTCTTTTCTGGGCCTAATGGCCGGTCTCCTTCACGCTCACGACGTGGAGCCGGGCGAACATCCGAACTGAGCGGGCACCGCGAAGATCACCGCCCACAATCAGACGCAGGGTTCCATGATGCGGCAGAAGTGGCTTGCCGTCCAAGCGATCCGCAACCAGCAAATGAGGTTCGCGAAACGCGGGATCCAACTCCGCCAGGGTAAAGAGAACGCGATAGCCATCGCTGGCCTCGGCAATCACTCCTGTCAGCATCCCCTCGCCTCGCAGCTTAGGACCCATCGGAAGGCCCGCCCGATGGAGCAGTTCGTGGATCCAGACGCCCTCATAGGTGACATCCACCCCGTCATCCTTTACCGTCAGCGAAGCCCGGGGCATGGCGGCCATCTCGGCCCGCGTCCAGCGCAGCAACCGCTCGCTGGCCTTTACGATCTCGAAACTCCCATCAATACCGCCGCCAGTTTGTGCGGGCGCAAGGTGGGCTAACCAAAGCAAAGCAATTGCCAAGACCCATGCGTGTACGCTATACATGACAAGGTCAGCTTAACATGACGATCCGCAGCGGCGCTGTGCCGTTCCTTGCCATTTCCCTAACCCATGCCGGAGCCAGCCGAAATCGCAACAGCTCAATCGCCGCAAAGCGAGCGGATTCGATTCTCGCGGCAGGAATGGTCTGGCGCATTCGGCGATTTGGGTACAGACCTGCCGCTGATTGTGGGGATGATTCTTGCATCGGACCTTAATCCGGCGGGAGTCCTTACCGTGTTCGGGCTGATGCAGATTGCTACCGCGCTCCGCTATCGCATGCCCATGCCCGTGCAACCGCTGAAGGCGATGGCGGCGATTGTGATTGCGCAGAAGCTTCCCGCCGCCGTGCTGTTTGGAGGGGGGCTGGCAATTGGCGTAGGCATGTTGATTCTTTCGGCCACAGGACTGCTGGCGGCGATTCACCGGGCGGTGCCGAAGCCGGTGATTCGCGGCATCCAACTGGGCCTCGGGCTGCAACTGGCGGGAATCGCCCTCAAAAACTATGTACAAGCTGATGGAGCCAGCGGGCTCTGGCTGGCTGGCCTTGGATTTGCGGTTACCCTTGTCCTTCTTGGACGCAAGCACTTTCCCGCCGCCGTTGTCCTGATAGGGATGGGGGCCGCCTACGCGTTTTTCTTTAAGCTGGATGCGGGCGCATTGACGGAAGCAGCAGGGTTCCATCTGCCTGGGTGGCAAGTGCCTAGCGGCTCGGATATCTGGACGGGCTTTTTGCTGCTGGCGATCCCCCAGATTCCGCTATCCATCGCCAACTCCGTTCTGGCCACCAAGCAACTTGCCGAAGATCTATTCCCGCAGCGCAAGGTTACCATTCGCCAGATAGGGTTCAGCTACTCCCTCATGAACCTGGTGAATCCGTTTCTAGGGGGCATTCCCACCTGCCACGGCAGCGGAGGGATGGCGGGGCATTACACCTTCGGCGGGCGCACGGGCGGATCGGTGGTGATCTACGGGAGCATTTTTGTGGTTCTGGGGTTGTTCTTCGCACAGGGATTCCAGACTGTCATTCAGGTCTTTCCGCTTCCCATGCTGGGCGTGCTCTTGCTTTTTGAAGCCATTGCCCTGATTGCCCTTTCGCGCGACCTCGGGGGAAACCAGCCGCACTTTCTGCTGGCGATTGTGGTGGGGTTGATCGCCAGTTCGCTTCCGTATGGCTATCTGGTAGGGTTGCTGGCGGGCGTGGCGACTTACCACTTGATGGAGAGACAGTGGAGCCGGCTGGGGCTGCCGCCAGAATAGCCGTTGGCAATCGCTCCGCATTCCCTGCGCACGCTCTCGCCTAACCTCAGAATCGGTAGCGCAAATTCAAGTAACCCGCCCTTCCCGTCTCAGGGTAGCCATCCTGCAGAATATAGTTTCTATCGAACAGATTGTTCAACTCCACCTGCAAGTCAACGCCACGATACAACTGGCTTGTTGCGCCAATTCCAGCGGTGGCGTAGTTGGTTGCGCGGCCAAATCGCCCAGCCTGGTTCTGGTAGTAGCGTCCGCCCTCATAGCGCAGATCGGCCAACAGGCTGAGACGTGGATGCGCCAGCCAAGTGGCGGATGCATAGGTTTGGTGGCGCGGCGTGTCCGCGAAGATGAGTGCAGGATGCGAAGTGTTCCGTCGGCTCAGATAGGTGTAGTTCATGTTCCATTGGATGTTGGAAGAAAAGCTTCCACGCAGGCCCAGTTCCCCACCAAGAAACCGCGCCTCACCTACATTCTGAAATTGAAATAGATTGGGTTGCAGGAAGAACTGCTGCGTGGAATTGCTCACATTGCTGCGGAAGACACTGGTCTCCAGATAGGTGTTCAGCCCCAGGAACTGCGAGAATCCCGCCTCCCAGTTACTGGACCGTTCCTCTTGCAAATCCGGATTAGGAATCGCAAAGCCCATACGGAACGAATAGCGGTCTTTGATTGTGGGCAGACGGGTCTTGCGCGCAAATGTGAATCGCACTTTCGAGGATGGGGTGAGGGCATAGAAGACTCCCGCCTGGGGGTTATAAGTCCAGAGAGAATTCTTGTCGAAAGGCAGCACGCGCCCGCTGACGAACTGCTGAGCGTTCAACACCTGTAGCCGGTCTGCGCTAAAGCCCAGTACCACGGATGCCCGATCGCTAAGCCGGATGGTATCTTCAACCCCCAGTGAGAAGGTTTGGTCACGGAAACTGCGCAGCGGAGTGCCAATGTTACCTTCCCGGTGGGTATCGTCCTTGAAATAGAACGACGACCTCAAGGTATGGCGCCCCCATGCCCGGGTACCAACTTCCGGGGTTGTGCCGTAGGTGTCATCGTCGAAAGGGCTATTGAAAGCAAACGGGCGGGTCTGTGTGCAATAGCAAGCATCATCGAAAGACCGCAGAAGATTATCGAATTTGTCGTAGTAGAAGCGCGCACGCAGATAGGTCTCTTCGCCGAGTGACTTGTTGCCGATGAAGTAGAAACTCTCTTTGTCCCAGGAGGGCCACTGCCAGAATCTTCGTTGCACCGCCGGGTCATCGCCAGCATAGGGAGGATTGCCTTTTTCCCCTTGCTGGATCGCGTACGTCAATGAATACTGATCGGATGTGCTCGGCGTCCATCCTAAGCGAATCCTGGTCTTGTTATCTGTCTGGTAGGAATTCACCCGCCGGCCCGCCGGCTGCAGCGGGACCGGACTGAATTTTCCGGATAAAGGGAAGCCATCGCTTGAAAGCCACGCGAATCCTCCTTGCAGCCAGAATTGCTTCCATCGCAGGCCGGTATTGGCGAACCCATGGACAGCATCACCGGCGGCATAACCGCTGCCCACGTCGAGTGTGAACGGTTTCACGGGGGCCTTCGAGATCAGGTTTACCGCACCGCCGATGGCGTTTGGGCCATAGAGTGGCGAGGTGAAGCCCTTGGATACCTGGATCTCACTTACGTCATACGTCAGGAAGCGGTCCATATCGACATACCCGTCGTAGGGCACATAGACAGGGATTCCGTCCGTATATAGCGGCACTTGGCGCATGTCAAAGCCGCGAATAAACACACCACGTTCGTTGCGCGCACCAATTCGCTGAATCGAAACACCAGGTACGAGGTTGAGCGCATCCGGGATGGTTCGCAGATCGCGTTGCCGGATTTCCTCCCCGGTAACCGTAGAGGACGTCAACCAGGCGGCCTCATCCTCGACGTTCACTTCGATTCGCCCCAGTTGGAAGACGCCGCCGGGCAATCGCCTCTGGGACTCCTCGATGTAGTCGCGCAAGGCTCGCACCGTTTCTCGCAGCGCGTCGGCGTCATCGCTCGCCAGCGGCGATGGCGTCGTCAGCCCTGGAAGACTGTGCGCGGACGCCCAGCGGTGCACGTCTCGATAGAGGCTGCGGACCTCCACAGCCAGCGCGCTGCGTTGGGCTGCGCTTGGGGTTGAGGCTTCTGCAAGCCTGCTCTCGCACTCCTGCAGAGCGGATAGCCAGCCAATGACCAATAGATCCTGCGGAAATCCGGTGCCAGTCAGGAGCAGGCCACAGAGGAGAAACCGGGGAAAGACGTGCATAAGCGACAAAGTACGTTATAGCATACACTTCGAAGCTCAAGATGCCGCGCTGGCGCCAGCCGCCCCATGCGCATTGGGACCCCGGAATGAGGATTGCACGGGAAACAGCCCGCTGCGCTGGGGGGTCCTATCTGCAAAAGGAGACTTATCACCATGGGAAAGACTTATGTAGCGCTTTACGAGAATCCTGCTGTGCTTTCGAACGTACGCAAGGACCTGGAAGCCGCGGGGTTCACGGGAAACGAAGTGCGCACGGTGCGTCCGGCCGACTTCCTGGACCATCCCGATATTGGGCCGGATGTGCTCGGCATCAGCACCGGGATAAAGCCGGAGGTAGGTGACTATGAAGAGGCGGTGCGCCGGGGCCACGGTTTGGTGGCGGTGACTGCGGGGTCCGAGAAGATCGGTGCCGCCGAGCCTATCCTGGCAGCGCACGGGGCGGAAGACATTGACGAACTTGCCAAGCAATGGGGCATTGGACGTAAGCCTGAGAACGAACTGGGCCTACGGGAGGGGGAGCGCCCGCGGGTGTTTGACAAGATGAGTGCACAGGGCGGGCGAAGCCGAGGCAAAGGCGGCGTCCGCGTGTTTGTTTGGTAACGAGCAGATGAAGCTGGAGTGACCGAGCGAGTTCAATCTGGCATTTCGATGCGGTAGCCTGCCATAATGCAGGGTTTGGAAGGAGCGCCTGAATGCGCCTGATTTTGACCCTCTGGCTTGCTGCCGCATTTGTGTTTCCAATGGCCGCAGAGACTCTTAAGGTGATGGCCTACAACATCCGCTACCCGGAGAAACGTGATGGTGCGAACTATTGGGACAACCGCCGGGATGTTGCGATGGAGATGTTGCGGCGATATTCCCCCGATCTGATTGGGACCCAGGAACTCTTCTTCCGCCAAGGCGAGGACATTGTGACCGCCCTGCCGGAATATGTCTGGCTGGGAACTGCCCGCTATGGCATTCACACCAACGAGTACATGGGTATCTTCTTCAAGAAGGCTCGGTTCGAACTCCTGGAGATGGGCCAGTTCTGGCTCTCAGAAACACCCGATGTGCCAGGCAGCATGAGCTGGAACGTGAGCCTGCCGCGACTGGCCACCTGGGTGCGACTGATGGACAAGAACACGGGCAAGCCCCTCTACTTCATTGACACCCACTTCGCCCATCGTCGCGAGGATGATGCAGCTCGCGCAGAGAGTTCAATGGTGATTGCGAAGTTCCTGGAAAAGCTGCCAGCGGGCATTCCCGTAGTGCTTGCGGGAGACTTCAACACGGGACCAGGCACGGATGCTCACCGTGTGCTGACGCGAACGATGAAGGATGCGTGGGATGCGGCCTCAAAGCGCAAGGGTCCCACAGGGACCTTCCACGGATTCCGCGGGGGAGAAACCGAGGAGCGGCGGATCGACTGGGTTTTGTTCCGCGCGCCATGGACTGTAGTGGAGGCGGAGACGATCACGATGCGGAGGGGAGAACTGTATCCGTCTGACCACTATCCCGTAATGGCAACCTTTGAATTGCCCTAATGTCACGGGCTAAGGATTAGGCAGCGGCTAGGGATCAGGCAGCGGCGAAGGGCGGACGCCGCAGGTGCCAGTCGGTCTCTTTTTGAAAGGCCGCACCTAAGGCGAGGATGCGGTTTTCGTTGAAGGGTCGTGTGACCAACTGCATGCCAACCGGCAACCCGTCCGCGAAGCCGCAAGGGAGAGACAGCGCAGGCCAGCCGAGCATATTGCCGATGGCGCCCAGATCAGTAAGTCCGCGCTTGGCGGGACGCTCTCGCTGCACGGCGGGAGTCCGCAGGGGCAGGTCGATGGGATTGGCCGTACGTGTACGGCTTGGCGCAATCAGAATGTCGAGGTTACGCCATAGGGGCGTGACGGCATCCTGGATGCGCGCACGGATGCGCATGGCGCGCAGATAGTCAGTGGATTTCAGATCCAATGCTGCCTTTAAGCCCGCGATTTGTCCGGCATCCGCTAGCTCGTCGACCATGCCGCTGGTGATGAGGGGCTCGAAGATGGAAGCGCCTTCAGCGTCGATAATCATCCCGGCGGTAGTGCCGTAGGGCATTTCCGGGAACTCTACTTCCTCCATCTGTACACCCAGGCGTCGAAGGACATCGAGTGCCTCGCGGAAGGCGGGACGGGTTTCGGGATCCGCCCATTCCTCAAAGTCCACAGGGTTGTAGCCAACCTTAAGGCGTCGGATTTCCTGGACATACTCGGGGCCGTAGTAGAAGCTTTTGCCCGCGGATGCGCGGTCGTTGGTGTCGCCACCCGCCATCACCTGCAGCACAAGGCCGCAATCCTCAGCGGAACGGCACATGGGGCCAATCTTATCCATGGTCCAACTGAGGGCCATCGCCCCGTGGCGGCTGACATAGCCGTAGGTGGGCCGCAAACCTGTGACGCCACAAAAGGCTGCCGGAGTGAGAATGGAGCCCCAGGTCTCAGAGCCAATCGCAAACGGAACCAGCCCCGCCGCTACGGCACTGCCAGAGCCGCTGGAAGAACCGCCAGACCAGCGGCTGAGGTTCCAAGGGTTGAGTCCCGGACCAAACAGAGAAGCACTGGCGCGCTCATAGCCGCCACCGCCGGCCAACTGCACCATCGACAGCTTTCCCACAAGCAGCGACCCGTGGCCCTCCAGCCGCTCGATGGCAGTGGCCTTGTAATCAAAGGTCTGTGCCGCGAATGGCTTGGCGCCCCAGGTGGTGGGGTAACCAGGATAGGCGAGAAGATCCTTGGCGCCGAAGGGGATTCCCTGCAGGGGGCCGCGGAGCCGTTCCCGCTTGAGCTCGTCATCCACATCCTTGGCCATTTGCAATGCCGATTTCCGGGTGCTTGCCGCCAGCGCATTCAGCTTGGGCCCAAGCGTTTCCAGGCGGTTGGCGAAGGCGGTTGCCAGTTCGCGCGCAGAAATCTCGCGTTTCACCAGCATCTGGTTGAGTTCCGGAATCGTGCGAAAGAAAAGGTCGTCTGCCATGAAGCTACCTGATTACCAGCCGGAAGATGGGTTCATCGGCGTATTTGAGTTCGAAGGTGCGCAGATCCTCGGACGCGCGTGCGATGCGGGCTTTGCGTTCGGCAAGCAAGTCTGAGGAGGGGGCCGGTGGATCCTGGGGCGCCGCTTGCAGACGGGAAGAGGTTGCGGCCAAGGCGAGGGCGCCAGAGAGGGTAGCAAGATCACGACGGCTAAGCTTATCCATGGTTCTCCTGGTTTGCGGGCAGAACCGCATAGTCGTTTTCCAGTGCGCGCACAGCGGCGGTTGTCATTGCGGAGCGGGGGGCCTCTTCGCCGGTCCAGATGGTGAACGATTCCGCTGCTTGCTCAATGAGCATCTGCAGGCCATCCATACAGACCTTGCCCTGTTCGGCGGCGTGCCGGAGCAATTGTGTCTCCCGCGGGTTGTAAACCATGTCGAAGACGATGTCGGCGGGAATTTTGTCGGAGAAATAGAGACCTTCAGTGTGAGGATACATGCCCAAAGGGGTGGCGTGGATCAACACGTCGAAGTACTGCTGCTCAGCTTCCTCGTGGGTAAGGGAGCGTCCGTTCACCGCCTTTGCGAGCGCACGCACCTTATCGAGGTTCCGTCCGGTAAGTGAGACCTGCGCCCCCGCATCGCTGAGCGAAAAAGCGGCCGTGCGCGCGGCTCCACCGCTGCCCGCGATGAGAATTTTTGCTCCGCGGAGCTTGATCTGGCTCTTCAGAGGACGCAGTGTGCCCGCCACATCGGTGGTGGTACCGCGCCATTTGCCAGCCTTCTTCCAAACGGTGTTCACCGCTCCGATGCGTCGAGCCAGCGGATCTACGACATCCAGATAGCGCAGGATTTTCTGCTTGTGGGGGATGGTGACGTTGAAGCCCTTCAGGGGGAGTTCGTTGGCCACCTGCATGAAGTCTTTCAACTGCCCGGTATCCACCAGAAAGG
>CAZUAX010000175.1:0-9170 GCA_964618435.1 uncultured Solibacteraceae bacterium | reverse complement strand
GCGGATGCTCCGTTGGCGAAGCTGACGGTGACCTGGGCCGGATTGGCAACGCGCGCATTCGTGGGGAAGCGCCACTGGGCGAGGCCGCCCAGCAGGAGATCGTTACGCAGCGTGTTGCCCTGGGTGTAGCTGGCCAGCAACTGGCGGGGCTGGTCAAGAGTGATGGTGACCGGATTATCCGTGGTAACCACAGCACCCGCGAAGTTGATGAAGCGCTGCCCGTTGCCGTTCGGCGCAAGTACCCGCACGGAGGCTCCTTCAGGGAACCATTCATAACGGGTTCCATCGGGCGAGGGAGAGTTGGAGAATTCCGGGGGCATCGGCTCGCCTGCCTGGCTGAGCAACATCCACGGCGCATTGGATAGCGCTCCAAAGTTGGTGGTTGTACTGAGGCGGTGCAGACGGCGGAACGCCAGTTCTACCTGGGATGCAGCCACCGGCGCGACGAGCACTCGCTCGGCATCCAGGCTGCCGCCGGGCCAGCCGCGAAATTGGATACGCGTATCGGGATTCGACTCGGTTATCGAATTCACACGTACCAGGTGCGTAGAGCCAGGGAGCCACTGCGCCTGGTAGGGCAAGGTTCGCGGTATCAGGTCAACCAGCGCAGTCACGCCGGGAAGATTGGAGGTAAGGGTGAACGATACGGGAATGGCCGGGGCCGTTTGTGTGATGGCTACCGTGGAAGCGTTTACGCTCAGGAAGAGAGTACGGCTGAGGGTACCGGCGGGTAAAGCGGGCACCGTGAGCGTGAACTGGGAACTTCCGCTTCCGGCGGCCGCGCCCTGGAATCCAACGGGCACTGAGGGGAGCGCGATTTGCCAGCTTTGCTGAGGAGAAGCGACGATATCCACCGTAACGGAACCGCCAGTGGCTGGCAGTGTGGCCGCAGACGGCGACACCAGGAAAATGTCGGTGCGCGTGCTGGGTGCCTGAGCAACCACAATCTCTTTACCCGCGATGAGCACAGAGCCGGTGCGCGGGTTGGGGGAGGGGTTGGCCAGCGCGTTGACTTGCACACTGGTGCCACCCTTGCCGGTACGACGGGTAAGGATCTTCAGCCAATTGGCGGAGGTGCCAGTGGTCCAAGGACAATCGGCTCCGGTGGTGAGCGTGACGTCTGAAAGCGAATTTGCACCAGAGACCGCAAGTTCCGTGGCGTTGACGGAATAGGTGCAGCCGGGTGGAACAGGGAAACTGCGACGGATGGCGGCAAGACCGCTGCCGCGCTCTTCCCAGACCAGGCCGCCATCGGGCAGCGGCGCGAAACTGCGCATTTGCACCAGGGTCTCGTCACCGAGCCGCCCACCGTCGCGCCGGGGGATGCCGGTATCCGTGCGTCGCAGGACCCTGACATTCCCGCCAGCCACATACTCGGCGAGAACGGAGGGAAAGCCAGCCACGGCGTAGAAGGCGCCTGGCGCGCTGGGCACCAGGGGCGGGCTGAAGGGGACAGGCGCAGTAAGCGTGGGCGTGCCGTCCTGAACGGCGTTGGAGTTACCGCCGCTTACCACCGGGCGGATGACGCCGTCGCCGTCCACGCGATAGACGGACGGGGGGCCGCTCTCGGTGAAGAGCAGGGTTCCTGCCGGATCTACTTCAAGCACTTGAGGCCGGCCAACAAGTTGCGCATCCAGGGCAGGCAGGTTGGCCAGCAGAGTACCCAGAGGACTGGCACCGCCGCCGACAAAACGCTTCAGCTTCCCATCCTCCGCCACTTTCCAGATGCGGTGGATGCCGCTGGTCTGCTGATGGAAATACACTTGCCCGTCGGGTGCAACGGCCCAGGAAACCGGCCCCTGCAGCAGGATGCCTACGGCAGCATCCCCTTCCTGCGGCAGGAAGTTCTGCCCGCCGCCAAGAATGGTTTCGATGTCACCGCCAATCAAAACCCTTCGCAGACGCAGGCTGTCGCTAGTGAGGAAGTAAAGGCGCTTCTGCTGGTCGATGCCGATTCGGGCACCCAGGAACAAAGCGGCCTCCAGCGCGGGCCCACCATCGCCAAGATCACCGGTAGCGGCAGTGCCCGCAATGCGCGTGAGGACGCCGTTCGGCGCAAGCCGGTAGAGACGGTGCAGGAGGCGGTCGCCGAAGTAGACGTTCCCGTCCGCGTCGGTAACCAGGTTGGTGAGAGTGTTCGTGCGGAGAACCGGCGCATCGCCCTCGATGATGCTGGGTTCCGCGCGTCGAAAGGCACGCAGAAAATGGGTGAGCACACCGGTGTTGCTGACCTGAAAAATCGACTGGCTGAAGGAATCCCGAATAAATACGGTGCCGGTGGGCGACACACGCACCCGATCCGGATTGACGCGCAGTGCCTGGAAGAGCGGCTGGGGCTTGCCGGCGTGGCCATCCTGCGTGAAGACGATCGAGTAATCGTCGGAGTCGGAAGCCGTGCCAAGTTCAGCGCGGCCATTCACGAACGGATCATTCTGCGCGAGGGCCAATCCACCCTGTGGGATGGCGGCGATGCTGAGCGACCGGCGGATTTCAATTTGCGCCAGCGCCCCCTGCCGCAAACCGGATCCGGCGGTGCGGCCGAGGTTAATGGCAACCCCCGCGGGAGAAATCCGAACCAGGCCCGGTGTGGGCGCTACCGCCACGTTCACGTTGCCGCTGGCATCCACGGCAAGAGAATCCACTGAGGTGAAACTGACGCTGGCCGCGGGGAAGCCCAGCGAGGCACCCGGAGGCGTTGAGGGTGGAGTTGCGCCTGCCTCGACGCCGGCAATCCCAATGACGCCGTTAGCGCCAACGCGAAACACCTTGTTGCAACCCTGCGAAAAAAAGTACACCGTGCCATCCGGGGCAGCCGCCAAGGCGCGCACGCGGCCGATGGGGGAGTCCATTGCATTCGAGCCAAGCTCCGGGCAGGCTTCGCCGCCTGTACCCGCGAACTCCTGAATTTCCCCGTCGGGCGCAATCTTCCGGATGACGGAGTTCGAGATACGGTCCTCCACCACGTAGACGTTCCCTGCCCCGTCCACTGCAAGTAAGGAGGGCCGCTGGAGCCCTGCTTCCGTGGCCAGCCCGCCATCGCCACTGGAGATGGCACTGCCCGTCCCGGCAAACAGCCTGAGAATGCCGTCGGGTCCCACACGGAATATGCGATTCCGTGCGACATCGGCCACCAGCATGTCGCCGTTGGGAAGAAAGGCGAAGTCTGACGTTTCGAGCAGATCCGCATCGGTGCGGAAATCGCTGAGGCCACGCGTTTCGGGCTCGCCGAGGAGGGTCCCCACGAGATGGTCCGCCAGTGGGCTGACGGCTGGAGTGGTTTGGGACAAAAGGGCGGGCGCCGCAGCCAATAGCGCAAGCAGAATTGCGCATGCGCCAGACCGAGGAAGACGTAGGGAATGAGCGAACGAGAGAGAGACAGACATCACGCCCCCAGAATAACGGAAGCCGCTGCCTTGGCGGAGGGTTTTTCAGACTTGCCCCTATGAAATTTACACTTTCTCCACACGGACGATTCTGCGCGAAAATGGAGGTTTGCCGCCAGAGAACGGCGCGGAAGAGGTTTCTTCGTCATCGGAAGGCACAAAGCAGCCATTTCGGCTGCGCATCGATATAGACGGCAAGCCCGCACTCGGACCCAAGAGACCAGAACCGACAGAAAGGACAGGCACTGATGCGGAACCCCGCTTCTCAATTACGCGCCACGCTGCTGATCGCAGCAATGGCACTTGCCGGATGCGCCCCTATGACCCAGCCCATTGACTACCCTGAGACCCGGAAGGTGCAGCACGTGGACAGCTACCACGGGGTGGAAGTGGCTGACCCTTACCGATGGCTGGAGGACGACAACTCGCCGGAAACGGCAGCCTGGGTGGATGCGCAAAACAAGGTGACCAATGCCTACCTGGAGCAGATCCGCTTCCGCGAGCCGTTGCGCCAGCGGTTGCGCACGCTCTATGACTATCCGAAGTTCGGGCAACCCGGACGGCGTGGCGAGTTATATTTCTTTTCCAAGAACAGCGGCCTGCAGAACCAAAACGTTTGGTACGTGCAGAAGGGACTGGACGGGGAAGCCAGCGAATTGCTTGACCCCAACGCGCTATCGCCAGATGGCACCACGCGGCTGGACACCTTTGCTCCCTCGGCGGATGGCAAGTACGTGGCGTACACATTGTCGGATGGCGGGTCTGACTGGAAGTTGATCCGGGTAATGGAGGTAGCCACGCGCAAGGTACTGGACGACGAGGTGCGCTGGGTGAAGGTCTCAGGCATTGCGTGGGCTGGCGATGGGTTTTACTACAGCCGCTATCCTGCCCCGGAGGGTGGCAACCTTCTGTCAGCGAAAAACGAAAATCACCAGGTGTTCTTCCATCGGGTGGGTACGGCACAGGCGGCCGATGAACTCACGTACGAGGATCCCGCAAATCTCCAGAGATTCCATACCCTGCAGACAACCGAGGACGAACGCTACGCCGTGCTCACGGTTTCGGAGCGTGGCAAAGGGCTGGATGGCAATGCCCTTTTCTACAAAGACCTGTCTCGCGCGGAATCCACCTTCCAGCCGATTGTTGCGGAAATTACCAACGACGAGTACGAACTGATCGGCAACACCCCCACCGGGTTTCTGGTGAAGACGAATGCCAATGCGCCCAATGGAAAAGTGATGCACTTTACGATTGGCGACGGGCAGTGGGAGGATATCGTTCCTGAACAGGGCGACCCGCTACGCGCAGTGGGCACCGGGGGAGGAAAGCTGTTCGCGACCTACATCAAGGACGTGGCAAGCCGCGTGGTGCGCTATGGCCTTGACGGAACGCGCGAAGCCGATGTGCAACTTCCCGGCCTTGGCAATGTGGAAGACTTCGGCGGCCGACGCGACGACACGGCGGTCTTTTACAAATACCAGTCCTTTGACTATCCGCCCGCGGTGTTCCTCTACGACCTGGCAAGCGGCGAGAGCAAGGTATTCCGCGCACCGGAGATTCCCGGCTTCGACCCTGCTGCTTACGAGACAAAGCAGGTGTTTGTAACGAGTAAGGACGGCACGAAAGTACCGATGTTCCTGGTCCACAAACGAGGGCTGAAGCTGGATGGCAAGAACCCAGCGTTGCTGTATGGCTACGGAGGGTTCAACATCGTGACGAACCCCAGCTTTAATGCCATGCGACTGGCGCTGCTGGAACAGGGGTTCGTCTATGCCTCATGCAACATTAGGGGTGGCGGCGAGTATGGGGAGACCTGGCACGAGGCGGGCACCAAGCTGAAGAAGCAAAATGTGTTCGACGATTTCATCGCCGCGGCGGAATGGCTGATTTCCAACAAGTACACCAGTTCGGACAAACTGGCAGTGCAGGGAGGATCCAATGGCGGACTGCTGGTGGGAGCCGTGATCAACCAACGGCCGGAACTGTTCCGCGCCGCGGTGCCGATGGTGGGCGTGATGGACATGCTGCGCTTCCACAAGTTCACGATCGGGTGGAACTGGATTCCGGACTATGGCTCAAGCGACGATCCGGAGGAATTCAAGGCGCTCTATGCGTACTCGCCCATCCACAATGTGCGCGAGGGGGGCATGTATCCAGCAACCCTGATTACGACGGCGGAACATGACGATCGCGTGGTGCCCGCACACTCCTTCAAGTACGCGGCCACGATGCAGGCAAAAGCGGCCAAGGAGAAGCCGGTGCTGATCCGGATTGAGACCAAGAGCGGCCACGGAGCCAGCAACACGGAGAAGGCAATCGCCATGAATGCCGATGTGATGGCATTCCTGATGAAGGAACTGGGTGTAGACCCGAAATGGTAGGGGGCCGCATGGTACTCTGGCGAAGAGAGGGCCCTTAGCTCAGCGGTTAGAGCAGCGGACTCATAATCCGTTGGTCGTAGGTTCAAATCCTACAGGGCCCACCAGGATCGTTTGCGCGCGGGGCGCCGGTTAAAGAGACCGGCGCCCCGCCCTGCATTTGGTATGCTGCGGCAGCATCGCGGGAGCCAGTGGCGCACAACCATCCTGAGCCCGTTGCCTGGCAGGCTATTCCGTTTTCTTCGCGGTGAAGTTGAGGGCAGGACGCTCAGAGTTCTTCATCGCACGGGTACCTTTCAGTTCCGCGCCTTCCACGGTTCCCTCCCAAACCATGGTGAAGTTGCCCATGGGGGTTTCAAGGGAGGTCTCGAATGAGAATTTGCCGCCTTCAATCTTGCCGTTAGAGATTTCTGCCGTGCGCGCACGTTCGCCGGTACCCATTTGTGCTGTGCCGGTGAGCTTGCCTGCGTCCTCCTTCAGGTCCAGCGTGGTCTGCATGGCCCCCATGCGGCCACCACCTCGCCCTTCCATGCCGGCGGGACGTTCCACCTCTACGGAGTACTTGCCCGTAATATCCGCTAACAACATGCCCGCGCCTAACAGCAGGGCACCTGCAATCACCATCGCTTTGTGAAGCATCCTCAACGTCTCCTTCAAGTACCGAAACACGGTACAAAGAGAAAGGTTGCCGTGGCCGGTGGAAAGTTACTTGCCGAAGGCGACAGCCAGAGATTCTTGCCTGATTCCCTATGGATGCCAACTTACCCTCGTATTGCGACCTGAGCCTGCCGGTACCGCTGGACCGCAACTTCACCTATGCGCTCCCGCTGTCACTGCGTCACCGGGCGCAGGTGGGCTGCCGTGTGATTGTGCCCTTTGCCCACCGCAAGCTACTGGGGGTGATTGTGGCGTTGCATGCAACGAAGCCCCAGGGGGAGTGTAAGGAAGTGATCCGCCTGGTGGATGAGACTCCGGTGTTTGACGCCGAGATGATGGCGCTGGCGGGATGGGTGAGTGAATACTATTGCGCGCCGCTGGGAGAAGTGTTGCGCGGAATGGCGCCGCTAACGGGAGAGGCGCGTAAGAGTGTGGTGTACACGCTTACCCAGGACGGGCGCGACCTGATTCGCCAGAGTGTGCTGGGGTTGAGCACAGAGGGACCGGCGGAGCAGATTCTGCGGCTGCTTGACGAGCGTCCGCAGAACGAGACGGTGCTGAAACAGCGGGTGACAGGCGCCGGAGTACATCTCACGAAATTGATTCGAAAGGGTCTGGTGGAACGCGAGGAGTTCCAGGTACAGAAGGATCCACTGCGAATGGCGAGCGGGCGATTGCTGGTGGAAGGATTACAGCCTTCGCCACCACTCGAATTCGAAGGCAGGAAGCTGCCGAAGGCGGAGCGGGAACTGTTGTCCTTCGTGGCGCTGCATCCGGGCGAGCATGCTCTGAACGAGTTGGAAGATGTGGTGAAGAACGCGTCCAGTGCGGCGCGTGCGCTGGCGCGGAAGGGCCTTCTGCGGACTCGCCCCCGTCCTGTTGTGCATGGCGGCATGGGTTCCGGGGTACGACACCCTCTGAACGAGCAGCAGCAGGTTGCGTTGGATGCTCTGGTGGAGGCGCTGAAGGCAGGAGAGTTTCGCGCTTTCCTGTTGCAGGGGGTTACAGGGTCAGGCAAGACGGAAGTGTATATGCACGCGATTGAAGCAGCGCTTGAGATGGGACGCAGTGCGCTGATGCTGGTGCCGGAAATTGCGCTGACACCGGCGATGGCGGGTCATTTCTACCACCGCTTCGGAGACAAAGTAGCGATTTTGCATTCGGCGTTTCATGACGCAGAGCGGGCTAGCCAGTGGCGTCGCGTGCAGTCCGGGGAAGCCGGAGTGGTGGTGGCCACGCGGTCTGGCGTGTTCGCGCCCATCCCGAACCTCGGGCTGATTCTGGTGGACGAAGAACACGACGGCAGTTACAAGCAGGAGGAAACGCCCCGCTACCATGGGCGCGATGTGGCGGTGTACCGCGCCAGCACGCACAAGGCGGTAGTGGTGCTGGGTTCGGCCACACCGAGCCTGGAAACGCGCTACAACGCCGAACTCGAGAAGTACCAGAGACTGCTGCTGCCGGAGCGGGTGAGCGGACGCCCGATGCCTGAAGTAGAGATCATCGATATGCGGCAGGAGTTCCTGGAGACGCACAGCAAAGATCCGTTCTCCCGGCGCATGACCGAGGCGGTGACTGAGCGGCTGGAGAAGAACGAACAGGTGATGGTGCTGCACAACCGGCGGGGATTTTCCACGCAAGTGGTGTGCCGGTCCTGCGGGCACGCAGCGGGCTGCCCGCATTGCGCCGTAACGCTCACCTATCACCGTCGGCACAAGCGCATGCTGTGCCATTACTGTGGCTATGCGGAAGCGGTTCCCAAGGTATGTGCACAGTGCGCCAGTGAGCATCTGCACTTCGTGGGCGCAGGTTCTGAAAAGATCGAGGACTATCTGCACCAATACTTCGCTGGAGCGCGGATCGCACGGATGGACCGCGATACGGTGGGTGGCAAGCGAGGCTATGAAACGATCCTTGAGGGCTTTCGCGACGGGGCCTACGACATCCTGGTGGGCACGCAGATGATCGCCAAAGGGCATGACATCCCGAACGTGACGCTGGTGTGCGTGGTGACGGGCGATGCGGCGCTCTCACTGCCCGACTTCCGTGCGGCGGAGCGAACCTTCCAATTGTTGACCCAGGTGGCAGGGCGCGCCGGACGCGGCTACAGCCCAGGAAAGGTGCTGGTGCAGACAATGCACCCTGACCACTATGCCGTAACCCTGGCCGCCACCCAGGACTACGAAGCCTTCTATGCCACGGAGATGGCCTTTCGCAGGCAATTACGCTACCCGCCCTTCGCGTTTCTGGCGAACGTACTGCTACGCCACGAAAAGCAGGAGGAAGCGATGCGAATGGCGACAGAGGTGAAGTGGCTGCTGGACCCGCCTCCCGAGCATACGCGGGTGATGGGCCCCGCTGAGGCACCGGTTCCGAAACTGAAGAGTGAGTTCCGCTATCAGATTCTTCTGAAGTCAGCGAGCAGGGCAGCGCTGCGACGCATCATTCTGCGCATCCGCGAGCACGCCGCGCAGATGCATTGGAAAGCAACTTCCGTGGTGCTGGATGTAGACCCCTTGAACTTAATGTAACGACGGACCACGGCCAGGGCCCGGGCTGCCCCATACTAAAGGCAGAGGGATGCTTGGATGACTGAACCAATGAAATACCCAATCGGACGCTTCACGTACGACCCGGAGGACGACGCATCGCAACCGGCAGGATGGATTGCCGACATCGCCCACCTTCCCCATGAACTGGAAGTCGCCTTGGATGGTTTGGACGAAGCGCAGTTGGATACGCCTTACCGGCC
>CAZUAX010000174.1:6737-9206 GCA_964618435.1 uncultured Solibacteraceae bacterium | reverse complement strand
GCCTTTGCACGGTTCAACTGCTGTTGCAGTTCGTCGTCTTCCAACTCCGCAATCAAGCTGTTTTGCTTTACGAGGTCGCCTACGTTAACAAGGATCTTGACGACGCGTCCAGCAGTCTTTGGAGTTACATCCACCTGCTCTTTGGGCTTCAAAGCGCCCGTAAGCATGACCCGTTCCTTAATATGGCCCATGCGACTTTCCACAGTTTCTACCGTGACAGTCCGCATGGCGGCCATGCCGGCCATCTTCGCTTTGGCAGCCGCGCTGGCCTTAGCGTCCGATCCGGGCGCTCCGCCACCCTGCTGCATGAAGTAATAGCCGGTGCCCGCGCCCGCGATGATCACCAGGGCGAGAATAACTTTTGTAGTGGATGACACCAATCGATCTCCCAAATAAATTTACGGAACGAACCCAATGCCTAGACAATGGACGCTGGGTAAAGTGGATCTCCGTCGCTACTGGATTCCAGGATCAGAATTCTGCGGTCAACGAAGTCCGCGCTGAAACCCAGAATCCAGGCTCCCCCAAGTTAGACGCATACGAGCTTCAGTTGATTTGGAAATTTTTCAAAATCAACAGTTTGCCCCGATACACGGCAGATCTGACGACGAATCAAATAACACAACGCTGGCTTAACTCCAGGTCCATTGAGCACGTGGTCAAGGCTGAAAGGTCACAGCAACTTCGCCAAATCACAACAAACCAGACACGTCATAGCCAAGCGTCTCTGGCTGATCCGCCTCAGAAGTTACGGCGCAGGGTACGCAGCATGGGTTACCCCATCGGCGCAGAAAGTTGCCATGGCACAACGGTTGCCAGAGGATCCTAGCGGTTGGGCGCGGGGCGCTCCGGATCGTCGGCCACCCAGCGCATAGCAATGCCAGCCGGAAGGCCATTGGGGTCTCCCAATACCCGGATGAATCCGGCGGCTGGATACGGCGTGCCGTCGGGACGAATTCGCTCCATTAGCTCATACGGGGCCGTATTCCCCCGAACCATGGCTGCGATGCCGCGACGGCTGCCCTTTGGCATATCGGTTAGTGAATCCAGATTTAGGGAAACCGGAATCACATTCCCTTTATCCTCAATCGTTTCGAACTGAATACCCACGTAATAGCCGACACCGGACGCACCGCTTAGCTGCTTGAACTCCACCAAACGCCCCTTTACCGTTGCCCCGCCATCGGCCAGCACCTTCCCAAGGAACTTGACCGGGCGCGTAAGCTCCGCTTCCACCACCCCACCGGTTTGCACCTTGCCCCATGCAATCGCACTCTTGAGGCGAAGTTCTATCGGTACACGGGGAGGAAGTGGTGACGCGCTAGCATTTCCGGAAGTCTGCTCCAACTCCTTCTGGCGAGCCACATCCCCCTCCTGCTGTTGATCGAAGCGCAGCGTGCTATCTCCGCGAAACTCGCGACAACTGTCGTACTGGTAGCGATTGGAATAGACATCCGTTCCTGCCTCCACCATGCGCTGAAGCGCTTCCGCTGGGGGGCGAAACGACCCGAGCAAGGTGGGCTGATAGCGAATGGACTCCGTGACCGCAGTGGCTGGGAAGTCGGGCGGCAGATTGACGGCTTCCAAGGTGAAGGCGAGGATGGCACTATCGGAAATACGCACCGTAATGACACCGCGAATGGCCGCCTCAATTTCCTTGCCATCCAGATTCACGAGGTATCCACTGCGCCCCGCAGCCACCTCGTAAGGAATGCGGAGAACCGCAACCGCCCCATCGGTGGCTTCCACCGGTGCGCCGTAAACCGTATCCGTCCCGAGGACCACAGACTTGATGTGCTCCGCGAAAGACCCAGATCCGCTGAGGCCCATCACCAGGATGTCGCGCAGTTCATCTTCACGGAAGGAAGCAGCGCCGGGCCATGAGTAGCGCTCCCGACCGTCCAGGTAGGCCACCTCCAGGCGCGCATACTCTTCCATTTTCTGGCCAAGGGAGGCCTTTTCCTGGACCCGATGCACCTGTAGCAGGCAGGTATGGTTTGGCGCGGCTTGCGTTGACTTGAGCACTTCCGCTCTCATGGCGGCGAGCAGAGCTTCCCCCGGGCCCTCTCCGGGAGCACCCTGCGCCCAAACGCAGCCGCTCGCCGCAATGGCGGCCAGCAGAAAGAGGGGAGCAATTCCTTGGCGCAATCGCCCGATGAGGAAACCACCAACATCCGAAAACGGACTTGAAGCGTCTGCAAGGGTGCGTGCTACCATCATTTTCACCATGTCCACTACCAAGGTTACAGTTCTTAATAACGGGCCCATCATCATTGAGGGCGAGTTTACAGTTCACGACGCGAACGGCAACGAATACGGACTCGCCGGACGCAAGAAGTTGGGTATCTGCCGCTGTGGGCTTTCCGCCAAAAAGCCGTTCTGCGACGGAACGCACGGACGGGAAGGCTTCAGCAGCGAATGCGCCGCGTTTGACCTTCCGGAACCTGTAAAGAAGGGGTAACTACTCCT
>CAZUAX010000174.1:0-6637 GCA_964618435.1 uncultured Solibacteraceae bacterium | reverse complement strand
TTAGTCCGGGATGGCGCAGAGGTCAGGAAGGTTTCGATAGCTTCCGGCGTAGTCCAACCCATAGCCCACCACAAAGCGGTTAGGCACTTCGAAACCGAGATACCGGATGTCTACGGCGCGGCGTCTGCGGCTGGGTTTATCGAGGAAACTGGCGATGACAAGGCTGCGCGGCTGGCGCGCCTTCAGGATGCGCATCAGGTATTCCAATGTCACCCCCGTGTCCACGATGTCTTCCACAAGAATGACGTGCATGCCCTCGATTGAGGTGTCCAGGTCGCGGACGAGTTTGGCTTCGCCTGAGGACGTATTCCCTTCCCCGTAGCTGGACGTGTGCAGGAAGTCGATTGTGACGGGACGTGGGATTGCCCGCGCCAGATCCGCCAGAAAAACCCAAGCACCTTTCAGGACGCCAGCCAGCAGAAGCGGCTCATTTTCCGGGTAGTCCGCGCCAATTTGCGCTCCGATTTCCACCACACGCTGATGAATCACGGAGGCGGGAATCAGCACTTCCAATGGGCTTTCGGTTGATACGTCCATGGCGTTCTCACTCAAGGGGCACGTCCTTTCCTGTGTTTCTTCTAAACACCCAGCCGCCGCATCTGGGCAGGCCGCTACTCGATGCCACGGTGGGCAAGTGCACGGCGCCGGGGTGGCGAAGGGCCTTGTCTGTAGTACCATGGAAGGTATCTGGAATGAAAGGGTGAAGCCCTTCGTGCCAGCTAAAATCGCCCTGAGGAACATCGCCATTCGCAGCGTACAGCAACAAGACATTCTCGCTTCCGCTCCCGTTGAACCAGCGGAACCGCTCCCCAAAACAGATGTGGATGCGCCGTCCTCCGAGCTTCCGCAGGATGTAATGGTCGCCATCTATGGGGCTCAGGAGAAAAAGGCTGAAGAGTTTCGCATCTTCGACCTGCGCGGCGTCACAAGCCTTACCGAGTACTTTCTGATCTGCTCAGGGAGCAACCAACGGCAGAATCAGGCGATATCCGACGAAATTTACAAGCTGCTGAAGGACCTGCAGAAACGTCCACCGCTGGGCGTGGAGGGCTACGATAAGGCCGACTGGATCCTGATGGACTACGGCGACTTCATCGTGCACGTGCTTTCCAACCAGGCGCGGAAGTTCTACGAGTTGGAGCGCTTATGGCGCCAGGCCAAGGAATGCACCATTCCAGAGGATCTTGCCGCGCAGGTTACCGCAATTCTGAGCGCGAACGCTGAATCCAGCGAGTAGTTGCCAACCGTCGCCTACGATCATCTTCCCGATGTCCGCCTCAAATTCAGTTTTGCGCACTTTTCAGGTGCTGCCGCGATTCCTGGAAAAGGTGTGGGGCTCTGAGGATCTCTCTCCCTGGTTTCCAAATGCAGGTGGGAAGATCGGTGAGGCCTGGTTCACTGACCCGCAAAACGTCACTTCTCTCTTGGACGAAAATGGACTCCCCGCCACTCTCGGAGGTCTCGTCCGCCGGCATGGCGCCGATTTGCTGGGGAGTACCGTCAAGGGTGACATCTTCCCGCTCCTGGTAAAGTTTCTGTTTCCCACCGAAAAGCTCTCAGTGCAGGTACATCCCGACGATTTATTTGCTGGCCGTCATGAAAAGTCGCTAGGGAAGACGGAAATGTGGCACGTGTTGCGGGCTGAACCGGGGGCCGCCGTGGCGGCGGGCTTCACCCAGGATTTTTCGCAAAACGCGGTGGGGCAAGCAGCAACGGACGGCACAATTGAAGCGATGCTGCGCTGGTGGCCAGTGGTCGCCGGCGATTCGATTTATATCCCGGCAGGGACGGTGCATGCCATTGGACCCGGTTTGGTGCTTTGCGAAATCCAACAGGCTAGTGACGTAACTTACCGTCTTTACGACTATGGCCGCCCCAGGGAACTCCATCTGGAAAAGTCCCTGGCCGTGGCGAACTTGAGCCCGCATCCGGGCTTGAGCCATCCGACGTGGCTAGGCCAAGGGCGAACGCTGCTGGCCGAGGGCCCCTACTTTCGGACAGAAAGGGTGCGGCTGGAGGCCGGAGCAACTCTAGCAATGCGTCCAAACTCGCGCCGGGCTGAGGTGCTCATCGCACTGGAGGGGATGGGACAACTGGACGGGATACCGGTGAAGCCCGGAAACGTGTTTGTTGTCCCCGCATCGGGCGTGGACTCTCAGTTACGCGCTGCGGAGCCGCTCGTGTTCCTGCAATCATCGCCTCCAGCTTAGGCTTCAGAGGGGTCCCGTCAGTCTGCAACAAATCCGTTGATTTCTTGAGCTACTTCTGGCTCGAAATGCGCTTCCGAGGCAAGGACATCCGAAAATCATTATGAATTTGCCCCTCGCGAACCCGCCTTTCCACTGGTCGGTGAAGAAACAAGGCACAAAGGTATTGATCCAGAAGAGCATGGCGGGCGGAACGGGGCTACCCAGCAATTCCACCATGGTGGTGAGTGGAATCGCCATTTTCCTGGCAATCACCGTCTTTCAGTTCCTCACCTCCTCCGAGGGCCTGATTGAGGTACTGATTAGCGCAAGGACGTTGATTGCGCTGGTGCTGATTGGCGCGGGAATTGCGATCGCAATTCGGGCAACAAATTCTATGGCGGAGTGGGAAGTACTAACGCTGGAACCACACCAAATTAGCAAAAAGTCCCGCCGGCTGGGCGATGAGAAATTCGTCACATTGGAGAAAAATCGTGTGATGCGGGTGGTACATTCGCTACCTCGAAACCGGGATGGCAGCCGCTGCGATGGGGGTTCCGTCGAACTGGAGTACCGCGATCAGGGTGGCGAGAACCTCGAGTTTTACGTGATGTACAGCAATAGCACCGCCGAGGTCTCCTGGTTCGTGACCTTGATGGAGGCATGGTCTGGGATGCGAGCTCGGGTGGAGGACTACGTTATCGATAGCGATGACGAGGATGAAGAGGACTTCGAGATTGGGACCGATTCCGGAGAAAGCGCAGAGTCGCGGAATTCCTGAAGGGATCCCGGCGCAACCGTGCAGCATGCGACCCGTGCACAGAGGAGTGCGGCATCGGGACACCGCAAACTGCCGTGGGGGCTTGTCCGCTGTCCTGTCCGGTGGCACGGCACGGTAGACTGTTTGGTGCCATGTTTCGCACCACACTGTTGATTCTGTTGATGATGAGTCTGCTGGCTTGCGGAGGGTTGTCGCCTGACGGTGCAAGCAATCAGGCGGAATCCACGTCCAGTGTCTCCGCAGCCGAGGATGGCCTGCTGTTTACCTACTTCCGCAACAACGGAGAAAGCGGTCTGCATCTGGCCACGTCGGACGATGGCTTGCGTTGGACTCCGCTGAATGAGGACAGGCCCCTGCTGGCCCCCAGTGTGGGCGAGTCGAAGCTGATGCGCGACCCCTCCATTGTGCGCGGTCCTGACGGCCGCTTCCATATGGTTTGGACCACGTCATGGGAAGGCAAGACGATTGGCTACGCGCATTCGCGCGACTTGCGAAACTGGTCTCCGCAAAAGGCAATTCCCGTGATGGAGCATGAGCCGGGCGTCTTGAACTGCTGGGCTCCTGAAATCTTCTTCGACAAGGAATCCGGTGAGTTCGTGGTCGTGTGGGCTTCCACCATTCGTGGCCGTTTTCCAGAGACGCTGTCCACCGGAGAGCGCGAACGCAACCATCGCCTGTACGCATTTCGTACACGCGATTTTGAAGAGATCGGCCCAACCGAGTTGTTTTACGATCCCGGCTTCCTGGTAATTGACGCCGCGATCTTTGAGCCGGAACCGGTCCAGGCAGGGCCTACCCGGTATGCGATGGTGGTGAAGAACGAGACGCGGTTTCCCCCGGCGAAGAACCTGTTCCTCACTTTCGGACCTACCCTGCGCGGACCATGGTCCACACCAACTGCGCCAATCTCCGGCGAGGAATGGGCGGAAGGGCCAACCCCAGTCCGGATCGGAGATTTCTGGTACATCTACTTCGATGAATACCGCGCGAATCGCTATGGGGCCATTCGCACCCGCGACCTGAAAACCTGGGAAACCATCACGGAACAGTGCTCTTTCCCCGAGGGAATGAAACATGGCACCGTGTTCCATGCACCCACGGCGGTGATTGACGCCTTGCGCACCCCAGCACCGTAGTTGCGCACGCCAGCGCCGTTTCGGCCTGGCCCGGCACCTTCTTCGACCTTCTTCCGCCAATCCACATGCCATTCATGTCGCGAAGGAACTGCGGCTGCTGCTTGCGGACTTTTTCGTATTGGATGATACTGATAGAAGCGTTTCATTTACCGTTTAGGTTTCGTATGCAACTTTCTTTTCGTCATCTCGTTCTCGCAGTTGGCTTCTGCGTCTTCGCCGGATTGGTCCCTCTAGTTGCGGTTGCCCAGGACACGGGCACCATTCGTGGAGTGGTAACCGTGGCAGGGTCTGGACAGCCGCTCCATGAGGCATTGATTACCGTGCCACGCCTGCGTCGCGTGTTTGTGACGGATGCCCAGGGAAATTTCGAAATGCCTGCCATCCCGCCGGGATCCTATGACCTGGTCGCCCATCTTGGACAGCTCTCTGATTTGCGAAAGACCGTCACGGTGAAGGCCGGCGAGGTTACCGAAGCCAATTTTGAGATGCGCATCCAAGCGGTGCGCGAGCACATTACCGTGACGGCAACGGGGAACCCCGCAACCGCACAGGAAGTTCTGCAACCCGTGACTTCGCTGGAATCCACAGAACTGGTGACGCGACTGTCCCCCTCTTTGGGCGGGGCGCTTGACCACATCCCGGGGGTAAACCGCCGCAGCTTTGGGCCGGGCAACGACCGTCCAGTGATCCGCGGCTTTGACGGTGATCGCGTGCTGGTGTTGCAGGACGGCATTCGCACGGGCACCGTGTCCTCCAGTTCGGGCGACCACGGCGAGCCGCTGAATGTGGCCAGCGCGGAGCGGGTGGAGATTATCCGTGGCCCAGCCACACTGCTATACGGCAGTAACGCCATTGGCGGAGTGGTGAATATGGTGGGCTTTGGCAACTACCTGCATCAGCACAAGCACGAGACCCTCTCGGGAAACCTGACAGTTGCAAGCGGCACCACCAATGGGCTGGCTGCAGGCAGTGGTGGGTTTGAGTTTGGCAAGAATGGCTGGCTGCTTTGGGGAGGTGGCGGCGGGCAACGCACTGGAGACTACAACACACCGGAGGGTCGCATTGGGAACTCGGCCACGGATTCCCGGAACACCTACGCTGGCTTCGGCAAGTACACTGACAGGGCCTACTTCAACCTTGAGTACAACTATGGAGAAGGCACCTACGGTGTGCCCTTTGCCGGGGAATTCCACGGGGAGCATCACGGCGATGAGGACGACCATCACGACGAAATGCGGGTATCCACGCAGCGGAAGCGCAATCCCCTAACTCGCGCAGCCGAAGGCGACCACGACGAAGAACACGGCCATGAGGAAGAGGAGCAAATCGCCATTGGTTGGCGTCGACACAACGTACGAGGCGAGTTAGGCCTGACGCAGTTACCTGGCTTCGCGGAGAATTTCCGCATGGTGCTGAACTACAGCGATTGGAACCATAACGAACTGGAAGGGGAAGAGATCGGCACCCAATTCTTCAACAAGCAGTTTGTCTACCGGGGGACCTTTGACCAGAAACGGCGTGGCGCGCTGCAAGGCAGTTTCGGATTCTGGGGCATGCAACGGGACTTTGAGGCCCGCGGCGTAGAGGCACTGGCCCCGCCCACGACGCAAAATGCCTTCGCGGTCTTCGCCCTTGAGGAGCTGGACTACGAGCGGGTGAAGTTCCAGTTCGGTGGCCGTCTGGAGCATAACCGCTACCGCTCGATTGGCCTGCCAGACCGCAACTTCACCGCATTCTCGGGCTCCACTGGATTTGCCATCCCGTTGCCGGAACGTTTCACTTTCGCCACCAGCTACAGCCATTCCTCGCGCGCCCCAGCGCTTGAGGAACTGTACAACAATGGGCCGCATGTGGGAAACCTCACCTTCGAAGTGGGCAACCCAAACCTGAGGATTGAGCGGGGAAATGGCCTGGAAGTGTCCTTGAGACGCCTCACTCCGCGCTTCCATACGGAAGCAAATTTCTTCTACTACCGGTTCTCAAACTTCGTCTTTCTGGCCCCAACTGGAGAGATTGATGATGGTCTTCCCGTTGCTGATTTCACGCAGGCCAACAGCCGATTCTACGGTTTCGATGGCCGGGTGGACTTTGAGACAGTGCGCAATGTGTGGGTGAAACTGGGGGTGGATGCTGTCAACGCTCGCCTTACGGATTTGAATACCGGGTTGCCGCGGATTCCTCCGGCACGAGCGCGGCTCGGTCTGGATTTCCGTCCGGGACGATTCAGCATTCAGCCGGAATTGGCCATGGGGAGCCGTCAGTCCAAAACCTTCTTCGACGAAACCCCCACACCGGGTTACGCGGTGGTGAATGTGCGGGCATCTTATGCAATTCCCAGCCAGCACATGACGCACATCTTCTCGGCGGATGCCTTCAATCTGGGCGACCGCCTATGGCGCAACCACCTGTCGTTCATCAAGGACCTCGCTCCTGAAATCGGAAGAGGCATCCGCTTTGGCTACAGCCTGCGATTCTTCTAACGGAAAGCGGTGAGGTCAGCGGTCGATCATGGCGGCAAGGTCTTCCATGGCTGC
>CAZUAX010000173.1:8044-9280 GCA_964618435.1 uncultured Solibacteraceae bacterium | reverse complement strand
GATTGGGGCAACGGCGCGGGAGCAGGATGCAACCCGTGGGGGAAAATGCTGGATACTCGATTCAGGGCGCTGCCTGGCGCGGGTGGATTCCAACCGAGGAAGCCATGCCGGTCCTGGCAGACTTGCGCCTCGTCATTTCGGTGGTGTCTGGCTAGTTTGGACAGCAGCGAGAGTAACCAGAGACGGACACTAAACAGGTATGACATCGCTATCCATCGTGATTCCTGCATACAACGAAGAGCGCAGGCTGCCTCCTACAATGCAACGAATCGAAGCCTATCTTGCAACCAGAGAACTGAAATTCGCGGAGATTGTGGTGGTTGACGATGGATCGACCGATGGGACTGCGGCGTTTGTGGCCCGTGCCGCAGCGGAGGGCAGGCGATGCCGGCTGCTGCAGAACCCGGGCAACCGGGGCAAGGGATACAGTATCCGGCACGGGATGCTGGAGGCGGCGGGCGATTGGATCCTGTTTTCCGATGCCGATTTGTCTGCGCCGATTGAGGAACTGCCGAAGCTCGAAGGGGCTGTGGTAGCGGGGGATATCCAGATTGCGATCGGCTCCAGGGCGATTGATCGCAGCGTGGTGGAAGTGCCTCAGTCGCCGACGCGAGAGATGGCTGGGCGGTTCTTCAACCTGGTAATGCGGCTGATTACGGGCATGCCTTATCGCGATACGCAATGCGGCTTTAAGCTGTTTGAGGCAAGGGCTGCCCGTGAGATTTTCGGGCGCCAGCGATTGGACGGGTTCGGGTTTGATGTTGAGGCCCTGTTCATCGCCCGCAGGCTAGGCTATGGCATCGCGGAGGTGCCTGTGCGATGGCAGGATGTTGCCGGCACGAAGGTGAGCCTGGCGCGGGGCCTGGATGCCTTCATGGACATTCTGAGGGTTCGGTGGAACGACATGCGCGGCCGGTACCGGCGCTAGAGGAAATGCCGCCCAGAATGGGGGATGGCGGGAATAAACTCCCGAGCCAGGCGGATCTAGCGGTATATGGATGGAGCATCTCTAAGTAGCCCGTTGAGGAGAAGAATTTCCAGGCGGTGGGCATGGTTCCTGGCTTTGCTGGCGCTGCACTCCGTGGCTGTGCTGGCTCTGCCTGCGGCGCCTCCACAGATTTTCGTGAACTCCGAAGGGCTTGCCCTGGGAGGTTTCGATGTGGTGGCCTATTTTACGGAAAGTGCGGCGAAACGTGGACAGGATCGCTACTACGCGGACTACAAGGGCGCACGCTT
>CAZUAX010000173.1:3627-7944 GCA_964618435.1 uncultured Solibacteraceae bacterium | reverse complement strand
GCTTCAGGACCTAAGGAGACCGATGCTGGAAAAGATTCGATCCGTGGGAATGGCAATCCTCGACAGCCCGACCGCGGAAACGCGACGCCCGGTGCTGGACGCGAATCACGAGAGCAACGTTGCCGGCCTGTTCGTGGTGGGTGACCTTGCCGGTGCGCCGGTCATCAAGCTGGCAATGGAACATGGGGACCGCGTGGCTCGCCACATTTCCGCGCTTCCCGACGCGCACAGCACGGTGGCGGGCGCCTATGACGCGCTGGTGATTGGAGCGGGAGCCTCTGGCCTGACAGCCGCACTTTGCCTGCAGGAAATGGGCCTGCGTGTGCTGGTGGTGGAGAAATCGAAGATCGCCAATACGATTGAAGATTTCCCGGAGGGCAAGTGGATATACGCTGAGCCGGAATCCGTGCCGGCGTCCGGCAGGCTTTGGCTGGAAGGCGCGACGAAGGAAGAACTGCTGGAGCGGTGGCAGCAGATTGTGAGGGAACGCCAGGTGGACGTGCGGGTGGGGGAGGGCGTGACTGAGCTGAATCGCCGCACGGACAAGCACTTCGACGTCCAGACCAGCAAGGATCGCTATGTGGCGCGGCGGGTGGTGCTGGCAACCGGGCAGCGAGGGAATCCGCGCTGGCTGGGCGTGCCCGGGGAGGACTACGAGCATGTGTATCACCGCCTCTACAGCCCGAAGAAGTATGAGAACGAACGCATCCTGGTGGTGGGCGGCGGCAACAGCGCGGTGGAAGCAGCGCTCACGCTAGCGGAGCAGAACGAAGTGACGCTGTCCTATCGCGGCGACGCGATGCGGCGCATTTTCAAGGGCAACCAGCGCAAGCTTGAGGAGGCGATTGCGGCAGGCCGCATTGAGGTGGTGCTGGAGTCGCGCGTACTCTCGTTTGAAAAGGACCGCTACCGACTGGAGAGGAAAGAGGGCACGGGGAGCCGCACGGAAGAACGGATCTACGACCATGCATTCGTACTGGTGGGGGCGGAACTGCCTACCGTATTTCTGAAGGAGCTTGGGCTTCGCCTGGAGAATGAGTGGACGGGCAACTCTGTGGTGGCGGCCCTGCTCACCCTGCTTACGCTGGCAGGGTTGTGGCTCTATGGCAACCAGACCGGCATTCCCGCGCTGGAGAATCTTGTGCTGCCAGGCGCTCTGCTGGCTTTGGGAAGCCTGGGGGCGCTGGGCTATTCCGGATGGAAGGGAAACCGTTTCTCCTGGCTAGGTGCGGCGTTCCTGGTGAGCTACACGATTTACGGAGCAAAATTGGGAGCGGGCCAGGAGTTCTGGCCCTACCGCGGATGGGGCTATGACGCGCTCTCTTTCTCTGGCCGGCCCTGGGCCTTCTGGTATACCGCGCTGTACACTGCCGTGATGACGGTGTTTGGCATCCAGGCAATGAAGCGCTGGGGCTTCGCACGCAACGACAAAATTCAGATCTGGCGCTACACCAGCCTGCTGGGCTTCCAGTGGATCTTTTTCTTCCTGATCCCGGAGTTCCTGTTCCAACTGGCAGTGAAGTACCAATGGGTGGGCGAAGCATTGGCGGCAGATCCGAACTTTGCCAACAACGCCTGGCGCAGTTACGGCATTGTCTATGCCTGGCCCCTGTTTTTCTATACCTTCTTCAGTTCGCCGCACGAAATCTGGATGGTATGGGGAGCAGTTCTGGCATTTGGCATCATTCCCATCCTGGTGCTCTTCCACGGAAAGCGCTATTGCAGCTGGATTTGCGGCTGCGGCGGGCTCGCCGAAACGCTGGGCGACCGCTGGCGGCATCTGGCTCCCAAGGGGGATGCCTCCATTCGCTGGGAAAGCATGAACCTATGGGTGCTGGGCGCGGCGGTGGCCGTCACAGTCCTGATGCTTGGCCGAGAGGCGGTGTACTTCTTCCGGGAGCCGTCACAGTTCGGGGTTGAGTGGTACCGCTTGATTGCCGATGTGTGGCTGGTGGGAATTATTCCCGTGACGCTCTACCCCTTCTTCGGCGGCAAGGTATGGTGTCGCTACTGGTGCCCGCTGGCCAGCATGATGCAACTGTTCAGCAAGTTCTTCACCCGCGCCAAAGTAAGCCGCTTTGCGATTCATTCCGACGATAAGTGCATCGCCTGCGGAGAGTGCACACGCTACTGCCAGGTGGGCATCGACGTGATGCGCTTTGCCATGAAGCAGGAGGTGCTGACGAACGATAACAGTTCCTGCATCGGCTGCGGCATCTGCGTTACGGTGTGCCCGATGGATGTGCTCTCATTTTCGGATGCCGGCAAGGTGCAACTGATACAGATTGAGGGCGTGAAGGCAGCGTAGGATAGAGGGATGGGCACGCTGAAACTAGGGGCGGTGATACTGGCCATGCTGGGCGTCGCCCTTCAGGCTCCGGCCCAAAGGCTCGCCTACGTGGCAACGCCTGCACCGGATGCGCGCATGGAACTCACCGTGGCGAAGACGGGGCTGATGTCCGGGAAGAAGCACCTGTTCGTCTTTCCCGTGTTTGCCGCGGACCTGCAGTATGACGCGGAGCATCCGGAAGCATCGTCGATTGTGCTGCGTCTGGACGCCACCCGCATCGAGTGCAAAGACGATTGGGTAAGCGAGAAGGACCTCAAGAAGATTGAGGCGGAAACCCGCAATAAGTTACTGCAGGTGGAGAAGCACAAGGAGATTGTGTTCCGGTCGACGGGGATCCGCGCCCAATCGGAGGGAAAATACCTGGTGGAGGGCCTGTTGCGCATCCGGGGGGTGGAGAAGCCCTCGCAGGTGGAAGTGACCTTCAGCCCGGCGGACGGGGCACTTGCCTTCTCTGGCGAAGCCCAGGTGGACATGACCGCGTGGGGACTGAAGCCACCCTCGGCCGTCCTGGGGGCGGTGGGCACAAACAAAGTAATGCAATTCCGTTTTCGCTTTACCGCGCGACGCTAAGTGCAAGAACCTTGCGCCTAGTGGGCTCCCGGGGACATCCAAAGGGGGAACAATGTCTGATACCACCCAATACAATGAGCCGAGCGTAAGACTCTCAAAGATTTATACCAAGAGTGGCGATGAGGGGATGACCAGTTTGGTGAATGGCCGCCGCGTGGCGAAGAATCACCCACGGATTGACGCTTATGGCACGGTGGATGAGCTGAACGCCCACCTTGGCGTGGCCGCGGCGAGCCTGGCCGAAATGCAGCATGCACACGCCACGCTGGGCCGGCTTGCGGGAACCGTGCTAAGGGTGCAGCACGAGTTGTTCAACCTGGGCTCCCTGCTGGCTACCGACCCCGCGCAACTGCATCCCAAACAGCCACGCATTACCGAAGATGACGTAGCGATGCTCGAATCGGAAATGGACGCGATGAACGCCGAACTTCCCGAGCTGAATTCCTTTGTACTGCCGGGCGGCAGCCGCCTAAACGCGGAACTGCATGTCTGCCGCACTATCTGCCGGCGCGCGGAACGGCTGGCAAACGGCTTGGCGCAGAATGAGGAAGTACCCGCCGAGGTGATGCGCTACCTGAACCGGCTCAGCGATGCGCTGTTCGTGTGGAGCCGGTGGGCAAATCTGGCAATGCAGATTCCAGAAGTGCTGTGGAACCCGAACAAAGCAGCAAGTGCGGGCGGAAAGTGATGGGCACTTCCGCCTAGTCGCCCACACTCATCTCCCTGTTCATTTCTTCCCCGGGCAACGAAGGGGGCGGCATGTGGTGGAAGGGGTTGTAGTCGGCGTTGGTATCGTAAACGTCAATGCCTTCGGCGCGCTTGCAGAAGTTGACCGCAACGTAGGTAAGCGGCGTGGCGATTACCTCAAACAGCACCTTGGCGATGTAGCCAGAGATCATTAGGTTCCAAAGCACTGGCCAGGGCTGGGTGCCTCCGAAGGCGATTAGGATTACTAGAAACGAATCCACTCCCTGCCCCACCACCGTGCTTCCGATGGTACGCATCCACAGGTGTCTGCCCTGGGTGAGCACCTTCATGCGGGAAAGCACATAGGCGTTGGCAAATTCCCCTACCAGGAAAGCCACCAGACTGGCGACGACGATGCGAGGCAGGAATCCAAGCACGTACTGATATGCCTCCTGCCCGCTCCAGGCGGAAGCGGGCGGCATGGCCACGATGATGGTGGCAACGGCAGCCAGTAGCAGTGAGGAAAAGAACCCGATCCAAATGGCGCGGCGGCTGGCCGCGTAGCCATAGACTTCCGTGAAGATGTCGCCAAAGATGTAGGTAAGCGGAAACAGGATTTGCGCGCCGCTCAGCAAAAACGGCCCGAGCGTGAGAAAGCCGAGATGAAACGGTCCTGCCTCGACGAGCTTGGGAGCGACGATGTTGGAGAT
>CAZUAX010000173.1:0-3527 GCA_964618435.1 uncultured Solibacteraceae bacterium | reverse complement strand
TGATAGCTACTGCGCACCAGAGGGCCGCTTTCCACATGCTGAAAGCCCATCGCCTGCCCTTCGGTCTTCAGCAGGAGGAACTCCTCCGGGTGGACATGGCGGATGACCGGCAAGTGGTTAGGCGTGGGCCGCAGGTACTGGCCGATGGTGACGATATCCACACTGGACTGGCGCAGGTCACGCATCACGGCGCGCACTTCGTCGAGCGTTTCGCCTAGCCCCACCATTAGTCCGCTTTTGGTGGGGACCTCCGGATTTCGCCGTTTGGCGTAGGCAAGCATTTCCAGCGAACGCTCATAGCTTGCACCCAGACGCACGTTCCGATACAGCCTGGGCACGGTCTCCGTATTGTGATTCAGGACATCCGGACGGGCGTCCAGCACGATATCCATGGACTCCTTGCGACCCTGAAAATCCGGCACGAGCACCTCCACTTTGCAGGTGGGCACGCGCTCGCGGATGGCACGGATGGTGTGGGCAAACTGCGGAGCACCACCGTCCTTGCGGTCGTCCCGGTTCACGCTGGTGATGACGGCGAAGCGCAGTTGCAGGGCTTCGACAGCCTCGGCGACGCGATTGGGCTCGTCGAAATCCACTTCCAGCGGCGCCCCTTTCTGGACGTTGCAGAACCCGCACCGGCGGGTACAGACGTTGCCCAGAATCATGAAGGTGGCGGTTCGATGGTTCCAGCACTCCCCGATGTTGGGGCAGGCTGCGCTTTCGCACACGGTATGCAGCTTCAGGCGACCCACCAGATCCTTCAGGTTCCGGTAGTTTTCGCCAACGGGTGCGGGAGCCTTCAGCCAAGCTGGACGGCTTCCTTTATTGGTGAGGGTGTCGATGGTAATCAGCACTTAGTTCTAGTGTAACCGCCAATCTCTTGGATGCTGCAGGGAGACAAAAGGACGCGAGGATACTACGGGGCTTTTCAGGCAGCACGCTGCCCGGGCATAAAGCGCTTCCATAGGAAATAAACGGGTACACCCAAGAGCACCAGGCCCAGCCCCGGCCAGGTGTAGCTGGGCTTATACGCCAGCAGCAGCAGGCACACAGCTAAGGCGCAGGCAATGTAGACCGCGGGCAGGAACGGGTAACCCCAGACCTTGTAGGGGCGTTCCATTTCCGGACGCCGGACGCGCAATACAAAGACGCCGCCGATGGTAAGGGCATAAAACAGCATCACGGCGAAAATTACGTAGTCCAGCAAATCGCTATAGGTGCCGCTTAAGCACAGCAGCGCTGCCCAGATGCCTTGAACTCCCAGCGAGACATTCGGCGTATGCGTCCGAGGATGCAGCCGCGTAGCCTGCGGGAAAAACAGCCCGTCGCGCCCCATCGCGAACAGCACACGCGCCCCGGCAAGGATGAGCCCGTTCATACAGCCGAAGGTGGAGATCATGATGGCAATGGCCATCACCTGCTGCGCCGCCGGACCCAGCAACTGCTGGGCAACGGCGGTGCCAACACGGTCTGCCGGAGCATTCTGGATGGCTTCCAATGGGAGCACCTGCAGATAAATCCAGTTGGTGCAGATATACAGACAGGACACCACCAGCACGCCCACGGCCATGGACAAAGGCAGATTGCGCTTCGGATTGCGCACCTCTTCGCCGGTGAAGCTGACATTGTGCCAGGAGTCCGAACTGAACAGCGCGCCAACCAGTGCCACCCCAATGAGCCGCGCTGCGTCGCCCCAGCCAAGGGACTGGGGCCAGAAGTTCTGGAAATTGACCTCAGCACCGGACCCGCGCCCGCCCAGAAAGATTCCGAGGGCAATCAGGCCCAGCAGTGCGCCCACTTTCGCGATGGTGAACACATTCTGGAGCACCGCTCCGTATCGAAGCCCGCGCATATTCCACCAGCTCAGGAATGCGATGGCGGCGATAGCAACCGCCTGCTCATTGCGGATGGCAAGCGGGCCCAGTTGCAGTAATGGCTCCGGCTGGGAAATCCAGGGAATCAGCACGCCGGAAAAGCGGGCGAATGCCACGGCCACCGCAGCCACGGTGCCAGTCTGAATGACAGTGAACAGGGTCCATCCGTAAAGAAAGCCGCTCATGGGTCCATAGGCTTCCCGTAAGTAGACATACTGCCCGCCTGCTTTGGGGATGGCCGCGGCGAGTTCGCCGAAGCAAAGAGCGGCCATCAGGGTAAGCGCCGCGGACACCACCCAGGTCAACATCAGAAGCCCGGGCGAATTCACCTGGCGCGCGATATCGGCGGAGACGATGAAAATGCCGGAGCCAATCATCGATCCCATTACGATGGTGGTGGCATCCAGCAGCCCCAGACCCTGGACAAACCCTGTGCCGCCGCTGTTGGGCGTGTTGGTGGTAGTGGATGTGTTGCTGGCAGTAGGCACAGTACGCGCTTCCGATCTCACCTGCTATGGGGAAAGCCCAGGGTATAGATCGTACCATTGCGCGATGCGGCGCCGGAGGGCATCCGCACTATCCCCCAGCGCATAGAGATCCGCAATCAGAGAGACGGATTGCACACCGATATCGTAAAGCCGCTGGGCGTTTTCGATAGTGATGCCACCAATGGCCACCAGAGGCACGGGACTGGCGGCCACCAGTTCGCGCAGCGCTTCCAGACCCACCATAGGGTCAGGGTTTTGCTTGCTCACCGTGCCAAAGATGGGTCCGATGGCAAGGTAGTCCACGGGCTCCGATGCTGCTTCCCGTAACTGTTTCAGGTTGTGCGTGGAGTAGCCAATCGGCAGTGCATCGCCCATTACCCGGCGCGCGAGGCGGGGTGGAAGATCGTCCTGGCCGATATGCAGGGCGGCGTTTAGCAACCGGGCCAGGTCCGCGCGGTCGTTCATCACGAACTGCACCTGGTGTTTTTCGCAAAGCACGGCAATGCGCTCGGCCTCGGCGAAAATCGAGCGGGTGTAGGCATCTTTATGGCGAAGCTGGAGAATGCGCGCCCCACCGTCAATCAGCGCCCGCGCGGCGTCCAGGGGCGTGATGCTCCGGGCCAGCAGCGATGTGGTGTCCACAATGGGGTAAACGGGTGGAAGAGTAAGTGTCACAGTAAGTCATTCACAGTCTAGCGAAATCCAGACTGGCGGAAATTGTGTTACCGCAGTGGGGTCCCCCAGCGGCTGGAATGAAGCCGTACCAGGCAGCTTAAGCGGTGGTCATCAACCACCGTTTCATCCCTCTGTAATGCCGATCTGCGATACCCTGAGGAGGTCAGGTTTTCAAATCCCTCTGGAGTATGCCCTTGATGTTGCTACCCGCTTCCCTTCGTTCTGTCTGCCTCGTTTTTCTAGCTGCCCTGTTTCTGGGCACCTCGGTTCCAGGCTTGCTGGCCCAAGCCAGCGACGAAACAGCGTGGCATACGCCGACGCCCCTGCCGGACCGGATTATGCTGGGCATTACCCCGGATCCTTCCACGTCCATGAGTGTGAACTGGCGCACCAGCACCGCAGTGACCAGCGCACAAGCGGAACTGGCGGAGTCCGAGGATGGTCCGGACTTCACCAAGAACGCCAAGGAGATGAAGGCCAGCACGCAGGC
>CAZUAX010000172.1:0-9330 GCA_964618435.1 uncultured Solibacteraceae bacterium | reverse complement strand
GCAAGCCCCATGTGGTTTGCCGCGATCACCTCAGGCACGGTGGACATTCCCACCAGATCCGCGCCAAGCGTACGAAAGGCACGGATTTCCGCAGGCGTTTCAAAGCTCGGCCCCAGAACAGCGAGGTAGACACCTTCCTGCAGTTCCACTTCTGCCTGATGCGCCGCATCGCGAGCAAGCGTGCGCAGCCGAATGGAATATGGCTCCGAGATATCCGGGAAACGCGGCCCCAACTCATCCAGGTTCGGGCCAATCAGGGGATTGGTTCCCTGCATGTTGATGTGATCAGAAATCATCACCAGCCCGCCCTGCTGGTAGTTCAGATTAATGCCGCCAGCAGCGTTAGTGAGCACTAGGTTCTTGACGCCCAGCAATGCCAGTAGCCTTACGCCAAACACCACTTCCTGCGCGCTGTGGCCTTCATATTGATGGATGCGCCCAGACAAACAGGCAATGGGGATTCCTGCCACCGTGCCCAGCACCAATTTCCCGGCATGCCCCTCTGCGCGTGGCACATGGAAGCCCGGGATGTCGGTGTAAGGGATCTGGATTGCGTCCTGGATACAGTGCGCAAAACTACCCAGACCGCTACCCAGCACCACGCCAACGCGTGGCGCCAGATCCGTTCGGGATCGCACCACTGCAAGAGCTTCGCTAAGGATAGACATCGTGGACATTGGCATCGCCTCCTATGCAGACGGCAGCGCGGTTGCCCCCGCCTGATCAAATTATCTCCCTCACGAAAGCAAAAAAAAGCCGTCTGCAGTCTAGAGCAGCAAACCCACGATGCAGGCCGACATGAAGTTGGCCATGGTTCCAGCAGCCACTGCCCGCAGACCCAGGCGCGCCAAGTCGCTTTTTCGTGAGGGGGCCAGTGCCCCAATGCCGCCTACCTGAATCGCAATTGACGAAAAGTTCGCGAACCCGCAGAGCGCATAGGTGGCGATGGTGAAGGAACGCGGCGACAAAGTCTCCTTCAGCGGACCCAGCTGCAGAAAGGCTACAAACTCGTTCAGCACCAGCCGAGTCCCCAGCAGATTCCCGATGGCCGTTGCATCCGCCCAGGCCACACCCAGCAGCCAAGCGATGGGCGCGAACACCAGACCGAACAAACCCTGCAGGCTGTCAGGCAGCCAGAACATTCCAGGCAGCCCGTGGGCCCAACTGAACACGCCGTTCACCATCGCAATCAGCGCCAGGAAGGCAATCAGCATCGCCGCAATGTTGAGGCTAAGCTGCAAGCCATCGCCGGCGCCGCGGGCGGCAGCATCAATCACGTTCACGCCGGGCTTTTCTACTTCAATGTCCACGCGGCCCATGGTCTCTGGTGTGCCTGTCTCCGGCACCAGCATCTTGGCAATGAGGATAGTCGCCGGCGCAGTCATGATTACCGCTGTCAAGAGGTGCTTGATGTCCACACCGGCCAGCTTCACGTAGGCCGCCATAACCGCGCCGGAAACATGGGCCATGCCACAGGTCATTACCGTAAACAACTCGCTCTCGGTTAGCCGGGGCAGGAAGGGGCGAATGGTGAGGGGGGCTTCGGTTTGGCCCATGAAGATGCTGGCGGCCACGTTCGTACTTTCCGCACCACTGGCGCCCATCACGCGCTGCATCAGCCGTGCCATCACGCGCACCAGCACCTGCATCACTCCGAAGTAATACAGAATGGAGAAGAAACTGGCGATGAAGATGATGATCGGCAGTACCTGGAAAGCAAAAATCACCCCGTAGGGGCCTTGCTTGGTGCCGAGCGCTTCGCCAAAGACGAAACCGCTACCGGCTTCCACGTACTCAAAAAGGGCGTTTACGCCAACCGATGCATACTGGAAAACGCCGCCAACCCCGGTCTTCAAGACCAGGAGAGCGAAAGCAAGCTGCAGACCTAGCCCCCACAGCAGCAGCGAGGGACGAATCCGCTTGCGGTCGCGTGAGAACAGCCACGCCAGGCCAAGAATGAACGCTAACCCGAGAAGACCGGTGAAGCGTTCCATGGATGGTCCAGACTAGCCAACCATTTCCAGGATGAGTTCACGGCTTTCCGGTTCAGCATTGGAGATGCGGAAGGCGTCTTCCACCATCTCGGCAGCCTCTTCTACCCGCTCATCGCTGGTGAAGTAGAGGCGGGCCAGCACAGAGCCGCTTTCCACTTTGGCGCCGATCTTCACCTCCAGAATCACGCCCACAGCGGGATCCACAGTGTCGGAGAAGATCTCGCGGCCCGCGCCAATCATCGCTGCGGCACGGCCAATATCTTCCGCATTGATTCCGGACACATAGCCACCGCGCGGAGTGGTAATTTCGCGCGCCCCAAGGGCATTGGGAAGCAGTTCGAAGCGATCCAGCACCTGGGCGTTGCCCCCCTGCGCGACAATTACTTCCTTGAACTTCCGATAGCCGGAAAGGTCAATCAACTTGGTCTGGGCAATGTCGCGCGCTTCGTCGAGGCTTGTGGCCGCTTTACCCAGGAAAATCATGCGCGCGGCAAGTTCCAGCGAAATGCGGGTAAGATCCGCCGGACCCATGTTCTGCAGAGTCTGCGAGACTTCCATAATCTCCAGGGCATTGCCAATGGCGAAGCCCAGAGGTTGGTTCATGTCGGTGATCATCGCCTGCACGCGTTTGTCCGCCCGGCGTCCGATGGTAATCATCATCTGGGCCAAGCGTCGCGCATCTAGTTGCTTCTTCATGTGGGCGCCAGCGCCCACTTTCACGTCAAAAATTACGGCATCAACCCCGGCAGCCAGCTTCTTGGCCATGATCGAAGATGCCAGCAACGGAATGGATTCCACCGTCGCGGTCAGGTCGCGCAAGGCATAAACGCGCTCGTCCGCAGGGGCGATGTCCTGGTTCTGCTGCATGAACGCCAGCCCATGCTCGGCCAGAACGGTGCGGAACTCATCTGCGGTCAGATCCGTGCGAAAGCCGGGAATCGACTCCAGCTTGTCCAGCGTATTGCCGGTATATCCCGAGGTCTTCGAGGAGATCATAGGGACAATCACGCCCGCTGAGGCAGCAAGAGGCGCCGCAATCAGGCTGGTTTTATCCCCAACGCCACCCGTGGAGTGCTTGTCCACCTTCACACCGGGAATGCCGGAAAGGTCGATCGTCTCCCCACTCCGGACCAGGTAGTCCGTCATGGCGGTAGCCTCATCTTCGCTCATGCCGCTGAAATACACGGCCATGAGAAAGGCGGCCATCTGGAAATCCGGAATTTCCCCACGGCTGTAGCCGTCGACCATGTACACGATTTCTTCGGCGGAAAGTTCTTCACCCTCACGCTTTTGGCGGATTATGTCTGTGGTTCGCATGAAGTCAAGCCCAAACTACCAAAATAGCAGATCGCGCCCCCCGCGGCACGGAAATCTTGTTGAAGCCAAAGGACGAACCGCTTCTGGCGGTAAACTTTCGCGGCTGGCTTCCCCACAATCACCCCCGCTGGGCGTGTGTCTGTGAAATCCGCTCACCACGCCTGGAATCCGCTGGCGCAGTGCTTGGAACCATTCAATTGCGGTCCGAGTCCGCCAATTCCGCCAGTTCCCCTAACGGCCAGTTCGCCTGTGCAGATGGTTCCCGCGCAGGCCACCATCGGTGCGGTGTCAGAGCATTCAGCAGTTGATTTGAGCGGACTACCAATCACGCTGTTCTTTACCTTGGGTGATGCTCCCAACCTGCTCTGGTCGTCCCTGGTCGCTCCGTACTTGCCCCTGGTCGTTCCATACACAGCGCAGACACCTTGGAATCACCGGTGCCGGCCAGAGCCCACCCCAATGTTCAACCCGTGGTACACTTTAGAAGTAGGAAGAGTGTTCGCTCGCATCCCTCCCCGTTGTTGGCAGCTCGCATTTCGCTTTTCCCCTCGTTTTTATTTCGTGTTCTGATGAATCTGTTTTCTGAACTTCCCATCAACTCTGTACTCCAGAGCAATCTAGCCAAGCACGGTTTCGTGCAACCTACCCCTGTCCAATCCAAAGCCATCCCCCCGGCACTTGCCGGGCGTGACGTGGTGGCTACTGCCCAAACGGGCACCGGCAAAACGCTTGCGTTTGTGCTGCCGTTGCTCGAAAGCCTGATGTCCGGGCGACGCCGTCCGGGAGTCCAGGCCATCATCCTTAGCCCCACGCGCGAATTGGCCATTCAAATCCAAGATACGTATGTGAAACTGGCCGAGGGCACTGGTATCCGCGCAGCCTGCATCGTGGGCGGCATGAATGAGCGCCCGCAACTCGACGCCGTAAAGCGTGGAGCACAGGTGCTTATCGCCACCCCAGGACGTCTCGAGGACTTCCTGCAGCGCAGACTCGTGCAGCCTTTCTTCAATCGGTTCCTGATTCTGGACGAAGCCGACCGCATGCTGGATATGGGATTCCTGCCCAGCATCACCCGCATCGTGGCGGCGATCCCGGCCCAACGTCAGACCATGTTCTTCTCAGCGACCATTGAGAAGTCTGTGGCCCATCTGGTTGACCAATACCTGAACGACCCTGTGCGCATTGCGATCGGACCCACCAGCGAGGCTTCGGCCCAAGTGGAATTGCATGCGTATGAAATCGCCAAGGAAGCCAAGTTGGAGATGCTGCTTCATTTGTTGGAGCAGGATCAGCAAGGCACTTTCCTGGTATTCGCCCGCACAAAGCACGGGGCAGACCGACTGGCTCGCCAGTTGGAACGCGCTGGCTATGATGCGGCCGCCATCCACGGCAATCGCACGCAGAGCCAGCGCAACAATGCCCTAAAGGGCTTCCAATCCGGTGAGCACCGCATTCTGGTGGCGACAGACGTTGCCTCCCGTGGTATCCATGTGGATGGAATTTCCCATGTGGTGAACTTCGACCTGCCTCAGGTACCCGAAGACTTCATCCACCGCGTGGGCCGCACCGGACGTGCCGGCCTGACGGGCATCGCCTCCACCTTTGTGGCCCATGGCGAACGTGGGGAAGTCCGCCGGATTGAGAAAGAGCTGAACACCCGCATTGAACGGCAGTCCATTCCGGCAAGGGTAGCTGCGGTTCGTGCCGAGGACGCATCCAGCGTCCGTGAGGATCGTAGCGGACGGCCTACCGGTGGCGGTCCTGCGCCGCGTCCCACGCGGGGTGCTTCGCCAAGCCGCAGTGGTTCCGCTTCTCGTGGCAGAGGCGGTTCCGGTTCCACTGCTCCAAGGGGAAACCGATCCCCGGCAGGCAATCGCGGAGGCTCCGCCCCGCGCAAGCAGAGCAACATGGCCGGTCACGCCGCTTAGGCACGCTGACCCAACTGAACTCCTCAGCAAATGCATCCAAGCCCGCCGCCATGGCGGGCTTTTTCTCTAGCCACCCCACCCGCGGCACAGTCGCTACAGCGCTGCCGGCAGAATCGCTACAGTGCCGCGAGCAAGACGGCTTCCATCTGCGCCTGGCTCAGCACCACAGGGTTTGCCTTCATACTGCTGGTGTGCAGCGCTTTTTCGGCCAGTTCGGCGGCATGGCCCGCATGCACACCGTAGACACTCAGCCCAGGAATAGCGAGGTCACGAACCAGTTCCTCAATCCAGCGCACAGCATCCTCCGGCGTGGCGTCGGCGTCCCCGGTAAGGAGTGCGGCCACACTCGCAAATCGGGCAAGCCACGGGTGCTGGGGATCTTCGCGGAGCAGTGCTTCGAGATTCGCACGGAAGCCATGTGAGAGCAGCGCCGCGCATATGGCGCCATGAGGAGCTAGAAACGTACCGCCGATAGGGGAGGCGAAGGCATGCACCACGCCGAGGCCCGCATTGGCCAGCGCAAGCCCTCCTAGTAGGCTTGCCCAAGCCATGCCCTCGCGTGCTTTCCGATGCCCGCCATCCTGGCAGGCTAACCGCAGCCACTTGGCCGCGTGACGCAGCCCTTCCTGGCAGTAGAGGTCGGTCATCGGGTTGGCGCGGCTGCAAATATACGGCTCAATGAGCTGTGTGAGGGCATCCAGACCGGTGCTGGCAGTGAGTGGGGCGGGCAAGTCAACGGTTAGCAGCGGATCCACAATGGCCACTGCCGGAAGCATGCCAGGAGATCGCAGGCTGGCCTTTACCCCATGCTCCGGTGAACCAAGAACCGCATTGCGGGTCACCTCAGAGCCGGTACCGGCCGTGGTGGGGATGGCCACGACAGGCAGCGCGGAGTGAGGCAGCGGCTTCCCCATTCCAATTACCTCCAGATAGTCGAGCACATCCCCCGGGTTTGCCAGCATGGCGGCGATCGCTTTTCCAGCATCCAGCACGCTGCCACCGCCCACGGCCACGACAACATTCGGCTGGAACGCATGCGCGGCCTCCGTCGCAACCCGGATGAACCCCACCGTGGGCTCCCCCGCCAGTGACACCGTATGGATGGCCACGCCGGCCGTCTCGATCGCGTCCCGCAATCCCGCCACGCGGTCGGTGTTCCGGCCTGTAATCAGCAAGGCACGGCTGCCCAAAAGCCGCACTGCGCCGGGGGCCTCGGCAGCAACGCCCTCCCCAAACAGGATCCGTCCGGCAGTGGCAAAGTCAACGCGCATCCATTTACCAAGCCTCATCCGAGGGGAACAGGTTCGAATACTTTACGCTGCTTCGCGGTACCGCCATCATGTCAGCAACGGTGTCCCTCCAAACCTGATAGTGCAAGGTCTCTTTATGAGCAGCAGGCGCATCTGGAGTCCGGTAGACTTCCACCAGCACAAATCGCGTAGGGTCGTCCTGCTGCTGGATCACGTCAAACCGTGCAATGCCAGGCTCGGCAATACTCTGCCGCGCATTGGCGATGGTCGCTGCGATAAACGCATCCACGCAATCGTCCTTCACCTGCACCATCACATGCACCACCAGCATGCTGCATCCTCCCCGCGGCGTTTCCGCACCCGTCCGCTATCTTACTACCGGATTCGGCTACTGCCTTAAGAACCCTCACAGCCGAATCCAGCGGGGCCATTGATACACGGTTTCGACGGAAAATTTTGAGCAATCCGGGTAGCTTCGATACAATCCAGCAGAATCACCTTCGAGGGAGAATCCGCCGCCCATGGACATGGCCAACATCAAGCGCATCAAGATGAAGATTGGGCGCGTCACTGCCCAACTGATTGAGGAATGTACCGCGGCGGAGCCTACAATCCCCGGTTCAGTGGCAGCGGCTCAGGACGTAAAGAAGATCGTCGACAAGGCGTTTGAGTTAGTGGGGGACGATACCTTTGGCGTGGCCATCGACAAGATTGCTGACCGCCACGGCACAACCATGCCGAACAAGACCGCGGAAGCGATCCTGCGTAATGTGTGTGAGCTTTTGGACGAAGCCCGCCACTAGGCAGCTTCAGGCTCGGCAGGCGGCGGAATCTCCGGGTCGAACACAGCTTTTTTCACCACAGCGTTAAACATCGGCTCTACGGCTGGCATCTCCTGCTGAATGGTAGTCATGGAGATTACGCCTACCATGCCCTGCTTCAGCACATACACCTGCCGCTGCTGGGCAATGGTGCCGTTGACGCCGGTGAACCTGCCCTGAAGAGCAATCGCTTCATCGGTATCCGGCACCTGCACGGGCTGCATCGGGGTAAATTGCGCCTGAGGAAGCGCCTCCCGGGCAATAATCTGCTGACGGGAAACGTACTCGGAGAGCGGAAACTCGAGCGGTTCTTCCTCTTCCACAAACAAGATGTTGGTGGGGAAGCGTCCCGGCTGATTCGCCTGCAACCCGCGCCCCGGCACTTCAGCCCAACCCTGCGGGATGGCGGGAATCAGCCAGCTGCCAAACGACGGCGTAAAGGTCACCAGGAACTCGGATTTTCCTGCGCGAATGCGCTGGCCGGGTGCCACCGGTTGAGCCTGGATGCGCACCCCATTCACGTAGGTACCATTCGAGGAACCCTCATCAGTGACCATACATACATCGCCATTGCCTACCGCGGTGAAGTGCGTTCCAGACATCGTGCTGTCGGACGGCACCGCGAATGCAGCGGTGGACTGGCGGCCGAATTGGACCGGCTTACCTTCCCTCAGCTTAATGCGTTCCCCTTTTCGGGGACCGTCGGTGACGTCCAGGATATACATTGCGAAAGTTTTCCCGCTTTGGCTTCACTGCGAGACGATTCCTTGAAGCTTACTACGGATTGGATCAGCCACCAGGATTCGCTGGATTTGCAGCACGGTTTCATACGGCAGAAGTAGCATTCCTTTGTCTTCTCCGATGTCGACGGGCTTCAAATACGGCGGGTAGGTTGACGGCTCCGCACTCCAACCCACCGCAAACGCCAGTTCAGCTACACTAACCTGAACGTCCTCTGATTGCCGCGCAGTGATTCTGGAGCCATAGGCCGAACGGTTTCTGAGTGGGAGCGAAACGGAAAATGAGCCAGTCGCTTTTTCTCCTGGAGGGATCGGCCTCGCATAGGGAACCGGGGGTGTATCGGTCATGAACCCCTCTGGTTTCGGCTCCATCGCTCTCTTTAGGAGAGCCCTGGAGCCACGGATTTCTGCATACACCCAACCATCGTCCAAGGAATTGGTCGCCATACTCCAAAGCCTGTCGTACAGCAGCAGTGTTTGACCGGTAAGGTTCTCAAACTCATAGGCCACTGCCACCGAGTCCTTCGAGACGTCGATGGTCGCCGTCAATTTTGGTTTTGCAGTGGTCATATTCGATTGTCCCTCCTGTACGGGAGCACCGTTTGTAAAGCGTCCCGCACAACCCAACAATAAGAATGCTGCGAGCAATAGCGAATGGTGGGCAAGATGTCTCATTGCGAGCCGCTGTCCCTAGTAAAAATCCCGGTCCGGCAAGCCCAGGTCGTCTCGATAAGTGTTTTCCGAATATTCCTCGTTGTCATAGGGCGGCAACCCTGCCGCGCGAAGTTCATCATTGGAAATCGGTTGTCCGGCCTTCGCCCCTGTGTTGGTGCCATTTCCGTTTGGCATCGTGCCGGTCATCATGTCATCGGCATGCACCATTTCGTGGAACAATCCTACGTCTGCCGGCCGGTTTCCCTCTTGCGCCCAATCCGCCGTATTGTAGGGAGATCCCGGAGGTCCAGACAGACTCGTTCTGTCTGGGTTATACCAGATTTGCGTATCGGAGCCTGATCCGGCTGTACCATCAGCCTGCAACCGGTGGTTTCTATTTGTTGGTGGACCGGGGTCAGTCCAGGCAGCATTTCCAGGGTCAGCGGGATCTTCCGGTTGAATCCGGCAATTCTTTCCACTAGCTTCCATCGAAGCCAAGAGTTTCTGCCCGCTTGGCGTACCCGAGATTTTGTTCAGGTCGCGCACTACCTTGGCCTGAAATTCGGCGTCGCCCGTAATCGTAATGAACTCGTTGTACTGCGTGACAATCGTGCCATCCGGCTGCA
>CAZUAX010000171.1:4984-9346 GCA_964618435.1 uncultured Solibacteraceae bacterium | reverse complement strand
CAAGGCAGTGCGTGGAGTGGAGCCGAGGGATGCTTCCTGGATAGTCTCCCCCTGCTTGTGCTCACTCTGTTGCATGATGGTTAGCTCTGCCTATCATGTCATCGCCAAGGGGAGCATCCTAATGCCAGATATGCACGGCCGCAGAGCCTGCGTAATCGGTGCATCAGGCTCACCGTGAGTGGACATGATGGTGAACTGTCTCCCGGACGCAAGCTAAGGGCAAGTCATTCGCCAAACGGAGTTTCTCGGCATGCTGATGCTTGCACAACTACGTCGTGGTGCTGATGGCGGTTGGGATGTGGCCGCGTGATGGAATCGAAAGAGGAAGGGCGCGCAATGTTTGCGCAGTCACCGTGCAAATGCCGTGCAGGTTCTGCGCGGTATAGCACGGTTACGCAGCGGAATGGTGTATTGGAGGGAGAGGCCCCCCGCTTTGCCCGTTTAGAGTTGCGGTTAAGCGGAGGGCCGTTTGGCTTTCTGGTCAAGAGATCTGGAAAGTAAGTATCCCAGTTGCACTGGCAGAGGGAAAATCACTAGCCGCGGCCGCCTCTTTTCCCAGTTGGGCGTGCTCCGCTGCTGCCCGAGCGCGAGCGAGTCTGGCTGCTGGGTCCGGTGCAGTTGGTGCAGTCGCCGGAGCCATTGCGCTGGCCGGACTTGGCGCCACGGCCGGTGCCATCCTGGGGTTGCGGGCGTGCCTGGCTGCCGTCGCGTGCGCCGTACTGGCCACCACCGCCGCCTCTGCGATTCATGCTCCCCTGTTGGGAAACGGGATTCTGGGAAGGAACGAACTGGGCATAAGCCGCAGTGGTCCCAAACGTGAGTGCCGCTGCGGCGGCGAGAGTAAGAACGGTGCGTTTCATGATGATTGCCTCCAAGGCTTAAGTTGCTAACGCCTTTCCTAAACGCACGATCTGTGCCATTCGGCAAAAGGATTGAAAATAAACGACTTGCCCTGATGGAAAGATTTACCATCGCGCAACGTTTGCATGGCTGGCTACGCAAGCCGCGCAGGGAATGCGCAGCGGGCAGATTGCAGAGTGCCGGATGCCCAGGTAAACACAAGAGCGGAGCCACACGGATGTTTGGATAGCAGATTGCTGTTAGATTGAAGCGTGTAAGCAGGTAGTTCCTCGCTTGTGCGAAAAGCCTGTATGGTATGGCGGGCAGGGAGGCAGTGATGAAAACTCGACGCCCATTCAAAATCATCCTCGGCATGCTGGTTTTGCTGGCAGGAACAGTAAGTATCTCCGGGTTCGAACAACAGCAATTTGTTCAGGAGAAAGAACAAGAGCAGGTGACGCGGCAGTCAGCGGAGGGACGTGTGCAGCAGGACGCCCCCAAGGTGTCCTTTAATGGCAAGGTCGATCGCGTTGCCCTAGAAGGCGCTCCGGGCCTCTGTTACCTGACGGTGCGTGACGGCGAGCGGACTGAGACGGTGCTGCTGGGTTCCGTGCGCTACCTGATGGACAAGGACTTCAGCCCAAAAGCAGGCGAAACCGTGAAAGTGCAAGGCTTCCGATTGGATGACGATCGGATTGCCGCGCGCCGGGTGGAACTGCCTGATCAGAAACGGAAGTTAGAGTTTCGTGACGGCGACGGACGGCCGTTGTGGAGCGGTGGCGCCCGCAATCGCGGGATGCAGGGTCCCTTGGGGATTCCCGGTATGGGCGGTGGCCCTGGACGCGGCGGCCAGCGTGGAATGGGAAGAGGCGGACGGCGGCCTTAGCTGGCGGTGAGACCAGCGGATTCCAGAAATCACTGGCTTTGTTCCGCAACCACGGGGTTCCGCAGTTCGCCCAATCCTTCGATGCGCACCACGCAGTCGTCGCCAGGCTGCAGCCAGCGGGGAGGCTTTTTCGAAAATCCTACCCCTGCGGGCGTGCCCGTTGAGACTACGTCACCAGGTTCCAGGGTCATTGCTTTGCTGAGGTGTTCAAGCAGTTCCGGAATCTTGAAAATGAGTTCGCCTGTGTTGGAATCCTGCATCGTTTCCCCATTCAGCAGGCATTCGATACGAAGATTATGGGGGTTGGCGATCTCTTCAATCGTTGTTACAAACGGGCCCATGGGGCAAAAGCTATCGCAGGTCTTGCCCATGATCCACTGCGACGTTGCCATTTGAAAATCCCGTGCGCTTACGTCGTTGATGATGGTGTATCCGGCTACATATTCGCGCCACTCCGCGGCCCGGATGTGCTTGCCCCGCTTTCCGATGACGAAAGCAAATTCTGCTTCATAATCCGGCTTCTGCGATGCGCTAGGAAGCACAATGGGGTCTCCGGGGTGAATGACGGAGTTGGCAAACTTGGCAAATACCGTAGGAGTAGCAGGAATTTCCATCTTCGCTTCTGCTGCATGATCGCGGTAGTTCAGGCCGATAAAGATTAGCTTCTGCGCATCAGCGAGAGGGGCCAAAAGACGGACGTCCGTCAGCGCAATTCCGCTTCCTTCGGGTGCGCCAGCCACCAGATCCCTTACTTTGGCAAGGCCCTCGCTTCCGGCCTCAATCACTGCCTTCACACTGCCAAAGCCCAACGCTCCCAAGGAATGGACACGGTCTCCGCGGAGGACGCCAGCTTGAGCTGGTCCTTCCACAGCCTGGAAATTCAGCAGTTTCATGGTGACTCCTTGCGCCTTGCTTAGCGTCCATCGCGCTGAGTGGCAAACACCATTGTAGTGTGCCTCAATCTCCACGGTTACGGGCCACGTTCTCGGTGAGCACGTCCTACGAGAGGCCGTTATCCAGAAGATTGCCGTGATTTGCGTTTGTGCGATTGACTATCTTGTTAGTTACAGTGAGGAAAGATTGCTGGCTACCGTAACTGGAAGGCCGAGTGGCTTAGGGTGCCCGATCACGAGTGGGATCCCATATCTTGAAAGGTAGGAAAGTTCTGAAGGTTAAGGCGGGTAGTACACCCCGAACAGGTGCCGGTGAAACCATGGCCACGGATTACAACACGCATCGTTATTACACGCACGCTCTCCCGCAACTGCACATCGACAACCTTTTCGCGACGGCGCACCTGCATGGTTGCCATCCTGCGCCTGTGCAGGAGGCGAGCGTTCTGGAAATTGGCTGTGGGGATGGGATGAATCTTATTCCAATGGCCATGGATCTGCCCGCCGCCCGGTTTGTGGGGGTGGACCTGGCCAGTGTTCCCATCCAAATGGCACGAGAGACCGCGAACCTCTTTGGCCTCTCCAATGTGCGTTTCCATGCTGCCGACGTATGTGAACTGGCCGACGATTTCGGCGAGTTTGACTACATCATTGCGCACGCGATCTACTCGTGGTCGTCAGATGCGGCGCGGGATGCGCTGTGGAGAGTGGCGAGGGGAAGCCTGACGGAGAGAGGGCTTCTGTTCGTCAGCTACAACGTCCTTCCTGGCTGGCATCAGGCGGAACTGATACGGGAACTAGCCCTGCTCGAGCAGAGAGTGCATGGGGACAGCCCGGAAGCTCAGGAGAGACTGTGGTGTTTGATTGGTACATTGGCGTCACTGCGAGAGTTGGGTTCCCCACTCGCGGAAGAAGCGGTGCGCACCATGCAGAAGGACCGTTTTGTCGCACTGCACGATGTATTTCAGAAAGGCACACGGCCATTTCGCTTTAGCGAGGTGTCTGGCGCTGCGCATGCAAGCGGCTTCCGTTATGTAGGTGAGGCCGCGGGAAGGGCAATGGCGGGGCTCCATTCCAGCCCGAACATCACTCCGTTTCTGGAGGAAGCGGCGGCGCGGGATCCAGAGCTGTTCGAGGAGTATTTTGATATCTTCAGCCTTCGCCGGTTTCGGCAGAGTATCTTTGCAAGAGCCACTCAGCCGGCTTCTCTGTCTGGTTTTGCCCAGCGCATCTCGCCTTTATGGATGTGCTCTGATTTGCGCGTGGTTAAGCCGGAAGGTGGGGAAGCGTTCGCGTTCGAGCAGCCAGGAGATGGGTTGCGAGTTGCATGTAGCGAGCCGCGACTTGGCGCCCTGTTGCATCAACTGGCCGAAGCGTACCCCGGCAACCTGCCGGCAGAGGAAACGTTGCGCAGCCTCCTGAAAACCCACCCGCCGGAAGATGAAGAGGCTGCGCTTGGTTTCTGGAAACTGATGGAAAGAGTTTCGCTAGATGGGGGAATCCAGTATTCCGCCCGCCGTCGTGAGTGCCCGCAGCCGGTAGAGATCCCGGATGACGCAAGGCCCAAGGTTTCTGCGATCGCCAGATGGAATGCGGCCAACGGATTTGAGATCACCACCCGTCTTCATTCCACCGTCCGTCTGGCGGATCCACTGCTGCGCGCCATCGTCTTTCTGCTGGACGGAACCAGAACGGTTTCGCAAATCGCCGAATGCCTCGCGACAGCGGTGGAGGCTCAGGCGG
>CAZUAX010000171.1:0-4884 GCA_964618435.1 uncultured Solibacteraceae bacterium | reverse complement strand
GGGTTTGGCTAGCGTCGCGCCATGTACTTGTTCAGAATGCGCTGCAGGGTTTCCGTCTTTACCGGCTTGGCGATGTAATCGTCCATTCCGATATCGATACACTTCTGACGATCCTCGCGGGTGGCATTTGCGGTCATGGCAATGATGGTGGAAGTGCGCTGGCCCCGCTGGAGACGACGGATTTCCTCAGTCGCTTGGAACCCATCCATCACGGGCATCTGGCAGTCCATCAGAATGACGTCGTAGTATTGCTTCTTGACGGCATCCACCGCTTCCTGTCCGTTCACTACGGTGTCCGCGGAGAAGCCAAGGCGCTCCAGCATCAGCGCCGCCACGCGCTGGTTGGTGATGTTGTCTTCCACTAGCAATATGCTGAGTGCTTCCACGGAGGGCATGGTTTCCCACAGGATGGAGACGTCCTGTGGCGCACCAGCCATGGGCGAGGCAGCCTTCTTGCCTTCCAGCAGCAAAGCGCGGGTGGTCTCATAGAGATTGGGCAGCCAGATGGGCTTCGAGACGAAACAAATTGCGCTGGCACCGGGCAGCTCCTGCAATGCGATACGGGTGCGGCTGTTGCTGACGATCATCAGGGCGGTGTCGGGGTAGGGCATGCTGGCACGCAGATTCAGAAGGAAGTCCCGCGTCGCATCAGCGGCATCCTCCACTTCCACAACCACCAGATCCAACTGTGCCCCTTCCTTGGCAATTTCATAGAGCTTGTAAAAGAATGCGCTGTGATCCGGAAGAATGTCCGCATTCACATCCCAGGCGGAGAAGGCGCGCCCGAACAACTTACGAAGTGATGAACTTAGACACAAGACAGCGGCACTGCGTCCGGCAAGGTCCTTGCGTTTGGGTGTGCGGACCATCTCCGGGTGGTTCTCTGGCAAGCGATGGAGCTGCGCCGTAAACCAGAAGCGGCTGCCTTCGCCCAGGGTGCTTTCCACTTGCAGCTTTCCACCCATCATTCCCACCAATTGCTTGGAGATGGCCAGGCCAAGTCCCGTGCCCTCATTGGGCCGCCTCATGTTGCCGGAAACCTGGCTGAATGGCAGGAAGAGTTTGCCGATATTCTCAGGGGCAATGCCAACTCCGGTATCCACCACATCGAAGCGCAGATGCTGCATCAGCTCATTGCCTTCGTCGTCCGTGGCTTCCCCTTCTACGGTTACTTCGAGCGCCACCTCCCCGTTCTGCGTGAACTTGATGGCATTGCCCATCAAGTTGATGAGCACTTGTCGCAGGCGTGCGCGGTCACTCAGGATCATCAGGGGAACTTTGGGGTCCTGGATACAAACCAGTTCGACGTTTCTTCGCTCTGCCCGTTCCGAGAACAGAAACAGCACCTGCTCCAGACATTCCTGCAAATTGATGGGCTGGGACTCCAGTTCAATGCTGCCCGCTTCCATCTTGGAGAAGTCGAGAATCGAGTTGATGATTTCCAGCAGTGAGTCGCCGGAGGTGGCGATGCTGGCAACCAGTTCGCGCTGGCGCGGATTGAGCTTGCTATCCAACAGCAGTTCCGACATGCCCACGATGGCGTTCATCGGTGTGCGGATCTCGTGGCTCATGGTAGCGAGGAACCGGCTCTTGGCGAGGTTGGCGGCGGCAGCCTGTTCCTGGGCGTGCTGAAGCTCCTGCGTCTTGTCGGCAACGCGGCGGGTGAGCTCCTTCTCGCGCTCCACCCGCTGGTTGTAGAAGAAGACGTCGAAGATGATGATTAGAATCACCGTGCCCAGTGTGAAGGCTGCGAAAAACACGGAGGTCCGGTAAAAGGGGGTTGTCGGCGGAGGTGTCTGGTGTTGGCGCACCACAACCGTGGCCTCAGCGGGCGCCTGGGCCTCGGCGTCTCCGGGTTGGCCTTCCGGGTCTGCTTGCGATGCCGTTTCGACCGGCTCAGTAATCTCAATGAGGCGGGTACGCCCGGTCTCGAGGAAATTAGCCAGAAGCAGGATTGCCAGGCAGGTAATCAGGGCAATCGAAAAGATGCGTTCCCGTTTCGACTTCAAGCTCTAATCCTCGTTCAATGGCGCGTCAAACGCTTCGCAAGTCCAACTGGCGGCCAGCCTGAACGGCTATTATTTGACCATTATTTCCACGTTCAGAATACCTTGAAAGTGGCTGGAGACAAACTGGAAAACCATGTGCGAGGTTAACTGGTGAGCGAATAGGGTCCTGGGTACCTGGTACTTCGCCTTCCCCTCGAAAGTGCATCCACAGTGGGCGGACCCAAGCTACATGACAGCGGGTTTGCCCGTGATGGATGCTACTTCGGCGCGCAACGCAGGCAGGCAGTGCTGGTAAACCATCTTGTAGGTTTGGCAGAAATAGTCGAGGTCGAGGGGATTGCCGCGCTGCTTTTCTCTAAAGCTCGGACAACCGTGATGACACAGAGGAAGGTATTCGCAGCGCAGGCATTCCTCATGAGGAATTGTCTTGTTGTGGGCGAACCGGTTGCGCAGTTCTGATTTGGTAATCTGGCTCCACGTTTCCTTGTGAATGTTGCCCAGCTTCCAGCGGGGTTCCACGAAGAAATCGCAGGGATACACATCGCCGTTGTATTCCACCACCACGTAGCTGTCGCAGCGCTCATGCATGGTGCAGTTGCCAGGCATGTAACCCGCAACTGCCTCGGCGATATTGTCGAAAAATCGGATGCGGACGCTCTGTCGCTCTGGCCACCACAACTCGAAGATCTCGATGAGGAAGCGGCCGTACTGTTCCGCCGTAATGGTGTAGGGCTGGCGCTCACCTGTGGGAGTGAACTCAGCCAGCGGAATGAACTGCATGTATTCCACACCCAAGGAACGAAAGAAACGATACACGTCCTTGGGACGCTCTACGTTAGCCTCACTCAGCACGCACAGGATGTTGAAGTCCACGCGATGCTTGGCCATGCGCTCAATGCTGGCCATCACTTTGCGCCAAGTGCCCTCTCCGCCGCGGTTCCTGCGGTAGGTATCGTGCATCTGCTCATCGCCATCAATAGACGCGCCCACCAGCCAGTTGTAGCTCCGCAGGAAGCGGCACCATGCGTCGTCCAACAGAATCGCGTTGGTCTGCAGCGCGTTGCTTACAGATTGGCCGGTGCGGCCATAGCGCTTCTGGTATTCCACCAGCTTTTCGAAAAATGGTAATCCAGCCAGCGTGGGCTCGCCGCCCTGAAAGGCAAACGTGGAATGGGGGAAGGAGTAGAAGAGAAACGATTCCACAAGCTTGCGCAGCGTCTCCTGGCTCATCCGGCGCTTGTCCATCTCCTTATAGGGATCTAACTCGCGATCGAGGTAGAAACAGTAGTGGCAATCGAGGTTGCAGAGCGCGGATGCCGGCTTAATCAGCAGCGAGGAAATGCGGCCGACTGGGGGAAGCGGTTCAATCGACCCGCTTGTCTGAATTTGTGTCAAGCTGTCCACTTCGGAAGTGTACCACTCCGTGCGGAATGATTCCAGCGAAAAGAAGAGTTGGGTATCGGAATATGACGGCGGCTGGGTTGGCTGCCCCAGCCGCCGCCCGGAATCTAGCGTTTTGACAAATCGAGCAGCCGGATGTCCTTGAAGCGCATATTGCCTTCGCCGCCCGAGTGCAGTTGCAGGGCGATCCAGCCATCCTTGGCACCCTGCTTGGGGTCAGTATAGTCAAGCATCTTGACGCCATTCAGCCAGCATTCATAGCGGTTGTCTTCTACCTTCAGAAGCATGTCGTTCCAGTCCGTGGGCCGGAGGAGGCCTTCGTATTGCGGAGCGGGCCAAGCCTTCCAGCCCATGTTGTCGCCATACACGCCACAGCTATGGTGGCCAAGAACGCGGTCGATTTCAAACTGCCGTCCTTCGGAGACATCCACTGTGCCGGGCTTGAATTTGGTGTGAAAATAGACGCCGCTATTGCCGTTTGCTTCCGTCTTGAAGCGAATGAAAAGGTGAAAATTCTGGTATTCCTTCTCTGTGCGCAGATAACCGTATTCCTTTGTGATTCCCTGGCCATGAATGGCGCCTTCTTCAACGGTCCACTTCTCGTTGCCTACTGGCACCCAACCAGAGAGGTCCTTCCCGTTAAAAAGCTCCACCCACCGTTCGCCCGGGGCCTTGGGGCGCTGCTGTGCACTGGCGGCGACAGATAGCAGCAATACGCAGGCGATGGCGCAGCCAATCGCACGTGAGAAGAAACGAGTGAATTCAAATCGCATGACTGCCATTGTAACGTCTTGCGCTGTCCCGAAAGCGTGGGCTCTCTGGGGTTAGGCCTCGTCAGTCGCCTCTGTTATGCTTCGTTACTGGATAAGGCAATGCGGAATTCGCTGTCTGCTCCAGAGGAGGGAACCAATGCAGTCTAATCGGCGAGAGTTTTTGGCCAATGCGAGTCTTGCTGGTGCGAGCTTTGCCAGCGCGAGTGCCGCAGCTGCGCAATCCTCCGGCGAACGGAGATTGCGCCTGGCGATTGCCGGTTTGGTGCATGGGCACGCGCGCGGATTCCTGAACGCCTTAACGAAACGCCAAGACGTGGAACTTGTTGGAGTATCAGAGCCAAAAGCTGAAGTGCTATCCAGCTACGGAGAGCGCTACTCCATTCCCGCAGAGCGGCGTTTTCGCGACACCGTCGAGATGATTGAACGTACCAAACCGGATGCCGTTGCGGCTTTTGGGAGTACGTTTGACCATCCATCCGTTGTAGAAGCCTGTGCCGCCCGGAAGTTGCCCGTGATGATGGAGAAGCCCCTAGCCGTGAGCCGGGAGCATGCGGAACGCATCCGCCGTGCTGCTGCCAGCAGCGGCATTCCTGTAGTGGTGAACTATGAGACGACCTGGTATCGAAGCCACGGGCATCTTTGGACCCTGGTGAAGGAGCGACATGCCGCCGGGGATATTCGGAAGATGGTGGCCATGGACG
>CAZUAX010000170.1:7153-9407 GCA_964618435.1 uncultured Solibacteraceae bacterium | reverse complement strand
CTGGTGAAGGAGCGACATGCCGCCGGGGATATTCGGAAGATGGTGGCCATGGACGGCCATGCCGGTCCGCGCGAAATTGGCGTGGGGCCAGAGTTTTTTGAGTGGCTCACCGATCCGGTGAAGAACGGTGGCGGGGCGCTGTTTGACTTTGGTTGTTATGGGGCCAATCTCATGACCTGGCTGATGGATAATCAGCGCCCGCAAGCGGTTACCGCGAGGACACTCACCGCCAAGCCACACATCTACAGCAAAGTAGACGACGAGGCCACCATCCTGTTGGAATACCCGAAGGCCCAGGGCATCATCCAGGGAAGTTGGAACTGGCCGTTTAACCGTAAGGATTTCGAGGTTTACGGAGCCACTGGCTATGCGCATGCCATTGGGGGCGATACTTTACGGGTGAGGCTGGCTGGAGAGCGCGGGGAATCCACGCCGGAGCTACCTGAACTGGCTGCTGCTGAGCGCGACTCAGTGTCGTATCTAGCGGCGATTGCACGCGGCAGCCTGCAACCCGGCGGCCTTTCCTCACTGGAGAACAACCTGGTGGCGACCGAGATCTTGGTTGCAGCGCGGGAATCTGCGGCAAGCGGGAAGACGATCGTGTTGGGGTAGGAACCGTGAGCGCCAGTTTGGAAGCGTAAGCGAATTTGGGTTACGTCCAACCAACGGGCTGAGGTTTACTGCTTCCTCAATGGTTGGCGGGCTAAATGCGGAAACGCAGCTAATCCCGTTAACCTCACGCTACTCTCATACGAAATACAAGCTTTCTCATTGAAATTTCCTGAGGAAATTCAGGTTGAATTTAGGCGAATGAAGGTCCTAGTAGTACCATAAGTGTCCGAACCTTCTTGTTTTTCTTCGCGGTTCTCAGGAGAATAAGGGCACCGTGTGTTCTGAATTGCCCACGGGGGCTAGGGTTTTGCCGGTCGGCACACACGAAGGAATTTGTGATGTCCCTGAGCTCGCTAATGTCGATGTCCGATGAACACCTTCGGGCGGAGCACCGGCGGCGGATTCGGGTTGGACTCATTGCTTTGGCCTGTGCGCTGATTGCCGCCTATACGGGCGCGAGTTTTCTGCTGGATACCGCAGATGGTCCGAGGGTATTTGCGAAATTGGTATTCCTGCTCGCAGCGCAGGCTGCGGTGGGCCTCGCGATTGTGTTTTGGATGACGCGTCCCATGCAGGAGAGGGATCGGCGGAAGCGACTGATTATGCGTCAGGCAATTGGAGCCTTCCCTGAGATGGACGATTGACCGAGGCCTGCGACCTGAAAAAGAAGAAAGGGCGGATTCCCTGAGGAACCCGCCCTTTTCAATACTTCCGTATTGATACCGAGATTTAATCGCTATGCGCTTATGCGCGCATCTTGCGGATATTTGCCAGGCACTTCTCAGCGGCCACGATAGATGGCTCACTGTAGCCTTCCTGTTCAATGAGGTAGCCTTCTACACCGCCAACGCTTTCCGCAGCTTCGAAGATAGCCTTCCACGGAGAATCGCCGTCGCCAAAAAGCACTTTATAGCCATTGGCGCGCGAATACTCCTTGCAGTGAATGGAACGGAATCGGCCCGGATTCTGGCGGATCCACTGCGCGGGATCGTAACCCACCTCCACACAAGTGCCCACATCCAGTTGCAGCACCACGTCTTTCGGTGTGTTCTTGGCGATCACTTCTATGGGCCGTACTCCATCAATGGGACGAAATTCGACCGCATGGTTGTGGAAGCCTCCGGTGAGCCCTGCAGACTTCATCTTTTCGCTGCCCTTGGCTAGTTTTTCCGCCACGGCCTTCCATCCGTCGATGCCATTTTCCACCCGGCCCGCGCTGGCCATAATCACCATCTTGCTGCCAATGATCTTGTTCAGTTCGATGGCTTTGTCGATATTGGCCGGGTCGTAGCTCTGATTGCCATTGTGCGTCGAGTGGCACTTCAATCCTGTGTCGTCGAGCACCTTGCGCATGGTCTTGGCCTGGTCAGTCGTCCACTGCATGTAAGGCCCGTAGAACTCTACGAAATCGTAACCAAGCTTGGCCACTGCCTTCACGGTAGCCACTTCGTTGTCCTTCATCATGTCGCGAACGGAATAGAGTTCCAGACCAATTGGAACTTTCTTGTACGCCGCGTTGAGAATAACAGGGGCAGCCGTGAGGCTGGCCAGAAATGCACGGCGGGAAAAGGGATGCATGGGCATAGATAAATCACCTCAATCGTAAGCAAACGATATCACAATGAAGGACCCCTCCGATGAC
>CAZUAX010000170.1:5579-7053 GCA_964618435.1 uncultured Solibacteraceae bacterium | reverse complement strand
CGCACAACAGCGATGTCCATGAAGGAGAAGCTCTCCTGTTGAGGATGGCTCACCTCCTTCGCCATCAGAATCGCACCCGCGCAGGTTCCAAAAACAGGCTTCTGCGCCCCGAAACTGGCGAGCGGTTCCCAGAGGTTCTCGCGATGCAGCAGGCGAAGCATGGTGGTGCTTTCCCCGCCCGGAATGACCAGGGCATCCACTTCATGGAGCGCGGCGGCCGTCCGGACTTCCCGCACCGGGGCATCCAGGGAACGCAGCATCTCCAAATGCGCTTCGAAATCGCCTTGTAGGGCCAGTACACCAATTTGGGGCATAGAAATCCTTGGGAATTGCCGGGATCGTACCACGCAAGCGCCGCACAATCCCGGCTGGGGGAATGAACATCAGGCAGGGAACCGGAAGACTACCAGCCGCGACCAGCCATCAGCTCAGCTTCAGGTGTTTGTGCCACGCTCTGGCCGCGCATGGGCTCGCCGATATCCTCACAGGCTTCCAGCACCTTAAACGGATCTTCCCAATAGGTGGCGGCCTTCACGATAGCCTTGGCATGCCGCATGGGGTCGCTGGACTTGAAGATGCCCGAGCCCACGAAGACGGTTTCCGCTCCCAGGCTCATCATCAGGGCCGCGTCGGCCGGGGTGGCGATGCCGCCCGCCGAGAAATTGGGCACTGGCAGTTTGCCTGTACGGTGCACCATTTCAATTAAGTCGAGGGGAGCCTGATGATTCTTGGCCGCAGTGGGCAGTTCATCCGCCCGCATACCCTGGATGATGCGGATCTCCTTCATGATGGTCCGCATGTGGCGCACTGCTTCCACAATGTCGCCAGTTCCTGCTTCGCCCTTGGTGCGAATCATGGCTGCGCCTTCACCCACTCGCCGGAGTGCTTCACCCAGATTGCGCGCGCCACACACAAACGGCACGCGGAAGTCGCGCTTGTCGATGTGATTCTCCTCGTCGGCGGGGGTAAGCACTTCGCTCTCGTCAATGAAGTCCACTCCCAGCGCTTCCAATACCCGCGCTTCGGTGAAATGGCCAATGCGCGCCTTGGCCATCACAGGGATGCTTACGGTATCCTGAATGCCGCGGATCATCTTGATGGCCGACATGCGCGATACGCCGCCTTCCTTGCGGATATCCGCCGGAATGCGTTCGAGCGCCATCACGCTCACAGCGCCTGCTTCTTCGGCAATCTGGGCCTGCTCCGGCGTGGTGACGTCCATGATCACCCCGCCCTTTAGCATTTCCGCAAGCCCCACCTTCAGTTTGAAGTCCTTACGCTGCTCATCGCTGAGCCGCCGGAATTCAGAAATCTTCTCGGCAAAATTCGGCCGTCCATTCATGGCGTCCATGGCTTTTGACGCTCCTTTCCCAGAATCAACACTTGCCACACCAGACTGCTCCGTCTGGCGAAATTAAACAAAGACTTCGTTCTAAGCACACGGTTTGGAGCCCATCATTCCTGCGGCTACACC
>CAZUAX010000170.1:0-5479 GCA_964618435.1 uncultured Solibacteraceae bacterium | reverse complement strand
TCATTCCTGCGGCTACACCCTCATTCCTGGTGCATTCCTGGTGCTACACCATCGCCGTGGCCATTTCGCTTACGCCGGCCAGCGTACTGCGCTCCAATTCCTCGCCAAAGACATCGCCCAAGATACGCAGTCCGCGTTGGATTTCGTCTGGCGTTAACCCGCCAAAGCTGAGGCGGAAGGCGTGGTCTTCGGCCCGGTTCACTGAGAAGTAACGCGCGGGAAGGTAGCTCACTCCGCGCATTTGCGCCCTGGCCAACAACGAATCTGCATCCAGCGGTGCTGGCAACCTTACCCAGAGATTCAGGCCACCGTCAGGTTCAGTGAAGGCTGTGCCTTCCGGCAGAAAACGTCGGCATCCATCAATGGCGGCTTCCAACTGGGCCAGGCCCGCTTGACGCGCCCGCTCAAGATGTCGCCCCAGCCTGCCGCTTTCGGCAAAGCGCAGCAGCACTGCCTGTGAAAGCTGATCTGTATGCAAGTCAGTGGCTTGCTTGATTTCCGCGAGCTTCCGAACCAGCGCGCGCGGCGCGATCATCCACCCTACGCGCAATCCAGGAAACGCTACTTTCGAAAAGCTTCCCAGAAGCACAGTGTCTCCCAGTTCATCCAGTGACTTCACGGTGGGCTGCGCCACACCGCGGTAGCGCAATTCGCCGTAGAGGTCATTTTCCACCAGCATCACGCCCCGTTCCCGCGCCGTCGCCAGCAGAGCCTGCCTGGACGCTTCGGGCAGGGTTGCCCCGGTGGGGTTTTGGAAGCTGGGCGTGATTACCGCGAAGCGCGGATTTTCCCGCTCCAGGGCGGTGTGAAACTGTTCAGGGTCTACTCCAAACCTGCCGACGGGCAACCCCACCAGCCGGGCTCCGGCCTGCAGAAGCGCGGCCTTCAGTCCGGGGTATACCGGTTCCTCCACTGCCACCGCATCGCCAGGGCGCAGCAGTGCACGCGCTAGCAGATCAATGGCCTGCTGGCAGCCATTGGTTACCAGAATCTCGTCATTGGCCCGGCCAATTCCGCGTTGTTCCGCTTCCTCCATCAGGTATTGGCGCAGGGGCGCATAGCCTAGTGGAGAACCGAGTTGCAGGACGGTGTGGGCCACTTCGTCGCCCAGGACTTCCTGGCAACTCTCCCGGAACTCTTCCACCGGAAATAGGCCAGCCAATGGCCGGGAGGTCGCAAAGCTGATTTCGCTGGCAGCCTGGCTGAGCAAGGCGGAACGCCCGTAGGGAGCCGCCGGGCCTCGCTCGCCTTCAATACCGCTGCGGCCAGTCTCACCATTTCGACCTGGTTCCGCGGAACCCTTTGAGCTATAGGCGCTTTCCGAATTGACGGCGCTCACAAAGCTGCCACGACCCACGTGCCCGTGAATCAGACCTTCCTCTTCGAGAAGCGCGTACGCCGATGAGACCGTAGCCCGGTTGACGCCCAGATCCTGTGCCAGCTCCCTTGTGGCTGGTAACCGGTGTCCGGCAACCAGCGCACCGCTCACGATCAAACCGCGCAACTGTCTGTACAGCTGCCTGTAGATCGGAACCGAAGATGCACTGTCGAGCCGGATCGAATCGGTCATCGTACTTCCCAGCCAATCGTACCAAATTGGCATGAGTCGAGCAAGCCAATTCCATGCGGACAGTTGCAGTGGCCACATACTATGTACTCGTAGACATGCCTCTTGTGGGATAGCGGCAGCAGCGTAGGTAACAATGGAAGCATGAACGTTTTGGTGATTCTAAAGCTCTTGCTTGTCGGACTGCTGCTGCTGGGAGCGTGTTCACCCGGTGGTAACCCGAGCGGGCAACGTGAAGTGGATATTGCCGCCATCAAGGCAATGAGCGACGCACGCGCTGAAGCCTTCCGGCAGGGGGATGCCGCTGGCATTGCTATCCACTTTACGGAAGATGGCGTGCTGATGGCTCCGGGGGCGCAGGCCTCTAGCGGAAGGGCAGCGGTGCAAGCGTACTACCAAAAGATATTCGACGAGTTCGAGACTGACCTGGAAAGTGGCTACGTCTCAGTGGATGTGGATGGCGACCTGGCTTATGGCCAGGGCTTTGCAAAAGTGAAACTGCAACCCCGCGACGGCGGTGCATCCTCAATTAGTACTGCAAAGTACATCAATGTGCTGAAGCGCCAGCCGGATGGCACGTGGAAGACAACACACGACATCTGGAACGCCAACGAATAGACGTGCCTGACGGCTAATTGGGCGACGCACTTGATGGGGAGGCGCGTCGCGGGAGCTTTTTGAGTTATTCCAATGGCTTCTCGTAGATGCCGTTGTGCACCGCATAGAGCGCCAGCTCCAGGCGGTCCGACACACCCAGCTTGTCGAAAATATTGTGGAGATGGTTCTTCACCGTCTGCTCACTGATGAACATCTTATCTGCGATTTCCTTGTTCTTGTAGCCCTGCGCGACTAGAATTACAATCTCCCTTTCGCGATTGCTGAGGGGAGATCTCTCGCGGTTCTGCTTCGTGTAGCTGGGCGTGGGTGCAGCGCCTGAGCTCTGCATCGCAAATTGGCGCATCACTGCCGCGGTGGTGTGGGTGTCCAGCCAGATTTCGCCTTCATACACCTTACGGATGCTCTTAATCAGCAGATCCGTGGCGGTGTGCTTGAGGACAATTCCCGAACAGCCATACTTCACCGCCTGCACAAACTCATTCTTGTCATCGGACGCGGTGAGGATAATCACCTTCGTGGCGGTGGAACTGGCGCTCAGACGCTGAAGCGCCGAAAGACCGTCGATACCAGGCATGCGGATATCGAGAAGCAGGACGTCGGGCTTCAGCCGATCCACCATGTCCATGGTTTCGCGACCATCCCGGGCCTCGCCCACAATCTCAAAATCGGCTTGCAGGTCCAGGAGTCTCCGCAATCCATCCCGGAAGATCGTATGGTCGTCGGCAATCAGGATGCGGATCCGTCGCGCGCTGGCGCTTCCCAGGTTCGAAGCGCCGGGGTTTTCCGAGGCTGAGCTTTCGTTAGTCATCGTCGTCTCGCGAGAAAAAAATCTAATCTATTCTGCGGAAGTTCCCGGGCTAGCCGTCCGAGAACTTTGGTTTTAGTACTCCGTCTGGAGTCACTAAACCAGAAAAACCAAGCAGCCGCAACTATAAACATCAATGAGCTTCAGCAAGTTGCCCATTCCCGGCTTCTAGAAACATCGGTATACCAATGATAAAAGAAGACTTATGGGGGTTATTCGCGGCAGAACAGAATGCCTGAGCGCCAACAAGTTTTCAGGATTTTGGTTCTAAGATAGTACTACCACGAACTCTATCGGATTGGCAGCACAAAGTGAGCATCATGCGTACTTTCCATAATCTGCAATCAATCGACGTCGCGCGCGCCAGCCAGGTCCACTTGCGATTCCCACCCGGTTAGTGCTGTCGGCGCGGCACGCGATCGCCGAAGATTTTCAGTTGAACATGTCATGAGATGGCAGTAACCCTCAGTGTTTTTGGCCTCCGGTTACAAGCGTTCTGGGTGCACTTCTGAGGAAGTGCTAGCTAGCCTTGTGATCGGTCCAAGCGCCATCTGCATCCTCGCGCCGAACATATAGGGCGTCAAGCACAAGTGGATCGTCAAACTTGCTGACGCTCCAGCGTCTGAAGCCCTCTCGCGCCAGACGTTCGGGAAGATCGCTTATTGCGGCTGGCGCGGGGAGCAAACCGAGTATTGGCTGCTCTGCTGCCCGGCTTCTCTCGGATTCTGCAGTGCTGATCCACACGGTTGGCTGGACGGAGGTTGGGGCCACCCATGTGGAAAGGTCTACCACTTGGGGAGGGGAAAGGGGGCAGTCGTTGCTCCCATATAGCCCAATGAAGGACTCCCCGCGGCTCGCCGACATGGATACCAGCCGAACCTGGCCAGGAGCGAAACTGGCAGCGGCGTCCAAGAGCGAGATTCCCATCACGGGCAACCGCAAGGTTTCCGCGAGGCTCTTTGCCGCACCCAAACCCACGCGGAGGGCGCTGAAGGAGCCTGGCCCGGTGGCCACCACGATGCCCTGCAACTCGGGCAGGCCAACGTTTGAGTTTGCCAGCAGGGTTGTCAGGAGGGGGAAGATTTCCTCTCCTTGGCGGCGCGGATCAGAGAACGATTCCCGGGCGAACCAGGTGTTGTTGCCTTGCCACAAGCCCAGGAACCCGGGCCGGAGCGCCGTATCGATCACCAACAACAGGCCTCCATGTGGGCTGTCATTCATAGCGTGTTCAGAATGCATTGTGAGCGGAATGGTTCCTTGCGAAGCCGTTAGGGGAGAAGTGACAGCCTTTGCGGCCAATGCACATGTCCTCAAGGTAACAACTTATAGACTTTGTCCACGAAGTAAAGCTTACCCACCGCATTCAATCCATAGATCCTCATGTTGACAACGGCCGGCAATTCGCCAACGGCTTCCTTACGAAATCGCAGAAAGCCCTTGTCGCCGGTACCAGCTACACGATGCCCCTGTCCACTGACGGTGTTCTCCGCCATCCACAGGTACATCATGCGTCGGGTAGCCCGGGATTCCCGGGTCAACTTCACTGCGAACGGTGCCTGTAGCGTCCCCCCTGTGGGCAGATCCATTGCTTCCGGTTCCGCCACTTCAAACGGAACCCTTGCGGCGGCGTTGTCAGGTTCCTGGATTGGCACCAGACGGCTTTCGAACTTGTAGCTGCGGCCGAGCCCTCGCACGCGTCCCTCGCGATAGACATGCAACAGCCAGTCTCGTCCCGGTGATGGTGGCGCTCCCGTGAACAAATCGTCCTTGAAGTCCTTCAACGCGGTCACGGTGCCATCGGAGGGATTGATCCATTCCACCTGAAACCCGTTGCGCTTGATGAAGCGTAACTCCACGGTTCCGCCTTCTTCGGCATAACAAAGGAATTGGGGGGTATCCTCGCCGTGTAAGCCCACGCAGCGTGCACCGGAGACATCGAAGTAGGGCTCGAGCTCCCAAAAGCGCGTTCGTCGCAGCAGGTCGTGCCACACCTTCATGGCTCGCGCACCTGGGGAATCGGCATGACGGGCATCCGCAGCGAAACTTCCGCCGTAGGTTCCTGTGTTGCCGTAGGTGGGATACTGGCCGTCCATGGTGGCATTCCAAAGGCGCTTCCGGAAGGAATCGGCGTCCACGTGGTGTGGGTGGCTGGCTCCTCCGCCGGAATTCTCGTAGCCAAACTCGGCGTTCACAAACGGCATCTGGTAGAGCTGGTGCTCAATGGAGCCCAGATGGTTGTCGCTGCTCTGGTAGAGCATGTATGTGAGCCAGCCATCCTTGGCAAGGGGTGAAGTGGTGCTCAAGGTATGCGTAGTGCGGGGGTGCTGGTAGGGGTCTCGCGACTTCAGGTACTCACCCAATTCCTTCACAAAGGCGCGACCGTCACTGTACTCCTCAAATTCCTGTACCAGTTGCCAGGTCACGCGAAAGGCGCTGTATCGGGCAACCACATAGTCCATGTAGCGCTGGCGATCCTCCTGGGTAGGGAG
>CAZUAX010000169.1:0-9475 GCA_964618435.1 uncultured Solibacteraceae bacterium | reverse complement strand
CAGCGCATGAGGCTCTCATCCGCGATTCTTTCGACGACATCGCCCTGCTGGTGGGCAGTGCCGCCGCCATCCACAACCTTGACGACGACATCCTCTGGACGGTGATGAAGCGGCTCGACCGCATCCGCGTCCGGCTGCTCCGCAATTTGAGCGGCATCGCGGGGCGCGCGGAGTTTGAGCCGATGCCCGTACGGCCGCCACGCACCCACCCGGCAGTGGACGAGTTCCTGGCCCGCAACCGTGGCCGGATGGGGGAGAGCGCCGCATGATCCGCCCTATCCCATTTCACGACCTGTCGCCCGAACGGGCACGCCTGGTCCGGCTCTTTCAGACGATCAACTTCGGTCGGATCGAAGAACTGGAGATCCGCAACGGCGAGCCGCAGTTCAACCCGGCACCTCGCGTGTTCATGGAGGTGAAGCTTGATGCCGATGATGGACCGCGTCCCGAATCGCAGCGGAGCGACTTCGCTTTGCGACAACCCGTTGAGCGCTTCTTTGAGCGGCTTGCCCAGTTGAAGGACGGCACCATCGAGCGGATCGAAATCCGGCACGGACTGCCGTTCCGGATGATCTTCGAAACGGAGCCCGCGGGGGTGCTGCCATGACGCCCGCGCAAGTCAGCTTCGATTCCTTCGCCATTCAGCAAGCCGGGATCCGCGCGAGCCAACTGGTAGCTTCCTCCGGATTCAACCGCACGGACTGGGACGATCTGCGACAGGACCTTCTGCTCGATTACCTGAAGCGCAGCCGCCACTATCAGCCCGGGCGAGGCGACCACCGCGGCTTCATCTTCGGCGTGGTTCGGAACCGTGCCGCCCGTCTGGCAGTGCAGCAGAGCCGTCGCCCCACGCTCATCGGTGGCGTCGAGGACGACGTTCTGGCGGGGAACCCGTTTGTCGAAACCTCCCTTCCGGCTCCGGCCAAGTCGCTCGATCTCCAGATGGATGTGCGCAGGGTGGTTGCTTCGCTTCCGGAACACCTGCGCGAGGTTGCCACGCTGCTCAGCCAGATGTCGGTGGCGGAAGTACGGCGAGAGACGGGCAAGTCGCGCCCCCGGATCTACCAGATGATCGGCGAGATTCGGCACGCCTTCCAAGAAGCGGGCCTGGCTCCCGAGGGAGGTGCCCGATGAGCGCAGCTCCGATGGTGACCACGTACTCGATGTGGAGCCTGTTCCGGAACTGCCGGAAGGCGGTGGACTGGCGATACCTGCAGAATCTCACGCCCATCGAGCGGGACCGCAACCTGCACTTCGGATCGCTGATTCACGAGTGCCTGGAAATGTGGCACCGCGACCGGAATCTCGCGAACGTGCTCGACCATATCGATCGCCGTTGCGCGGGCCGAGCACAGGACGAGGACCAGCGACGGGACTGGCACTACGCGACGGCCATGATGAAGGGCTACGCGGAACGGTATGCCGTGGAGGAGTTCGAGGTGATCGCCCTGGAGGAAACCTTCACGAACATGCCGATCGTGAATCCCGCCACTGGCGCCACCTCTCGCAGCTTCGTGTTGGCCGGCAAGGTAGATGGCATCGTCCGGATCGACGGCGACTACTATCTGCTCGAACACAAGACGGCGGCGCAGCTTGGATCCGATTACCTCGAGCGGTTGTGGACCGATTTCCAGATCACGCTCTACGCCTGGTATCTCGAACAGCGGTTCGGCTTCCAGATTACCGGGATCCTCTACAACATCCTCGTCAAGACACGCCTGCAGCAGAGCCAGGGCGAGACGGAAGCCGAGTTCGAAGCGCGGCGGGCAGAGTTGCTGGCCAAATCCAAAACCGACAAGACAACGGCCAAGCGGAAGCTGCCGGAAACGGACGAGGAGTTTCAGCAGCGGCTGGCCGACAAGTACGCCGAACCCGGCATGTTCCATCGCGAGCGACTGTATCTCTCGCGGGATCGCTTCGCCATTCTGCAGGCGGAACTGTGGGAACTGACGCAGTCATTCCTCGACGCCCGACGGCGCGGCGCCTTCTATCAGAACACCAGCTTCTGCTTTAACTACCAGCGACCCTGTTCCTACTTCGCGTTGTGCCGTTCGAATGGCAATCCCAACGTGATGGAGAACTTCTATCAGCGCGTTGAGCCTCACGAGGAACTCCGCGTATTGACCACTGGCGAAAGCACGCCAGCTTTTTAAGGGAAAATCATGTCACTTCTACCAACAGCCAAAACACAACCAAAGCCCAACCTCGCCGATCTGACCGTGCTGGTTTACGGGCAGACGAAGATCGGCAAATCGACATTCTGTTCGAATGCCGATGGTGCGCTGTTCCTCGCCACCGAACCTGGCCTGAATGCACTCGACGTGTATCAGGTGCCCATCCAGAGTTGGGACGATCTGCTCAACGCCTGCGCGGAAATCGGCGAGGGGAAGCACGCCTTCAAGACCATCGTCATCGACACGATCGACAACGCCTACAAGTTCTGCACCGAGTACATCCTGCGGAAGTTCAAGGTGGAGCACGAATCCGACCTCGCGTACGGAAAGGGCTACGCGATCGTCAACAACGAGTTCCAGAGAGTACTGACGAAGCTGGCGTTCCTGCCCTACGGGCTATTCCTCATCTCGCATGCCAAGGAGATCGAGGTGGAAACGCGGACCGGTAAGTACACCCGCATCGTGCCGACCTTGCCTGAGAAAGCCCGGAAGATCGTCCTGGGCATGGTGGACATGGTCCTCTTCTGCGACCTAGAGATGGTGACAGGCGAAGACGGGGCCCAAACTGTGCACCGAGTGATTCGCACGAAACCGAGCCTGTACTACGAGGCTGGCGACCGCACGGGGCGCCTTCCCGAGACCCTCGACCTCGACTTCCGCAAGTTCCTCGACGCGTTCAATTCCGCGGTTGCCCCGCTGAAGCCGGCGGCCACAGCGAAGGAAGCGGTAGTGGCCAAGTGAATTCCCAACAGGAGACAGATCCATGAGCAAACATTCGATTGATCTTTCGCAGTTCGATGACGGGTTCCGCAGCGAACAACCCGAGGAGCGTAGCGAGTTCGAAAGCGTGCCGGACGGCAAGTACCAGGTGAACGTGGAGAAGGTGGAACTGGCGGAAGCGCAGTCCAGCGGAAACCCGATGATCAAATGGACACTCCGCGTCCTCGCCCCCAAGTTCGTCAATCGGCTGATGTGGCGCAACAGCGTGATCACCCACAACACGCTGAGGTACGTGAAGACAGATCTCCACTTGTGTGGTCTCGATCTGGAGCGGATCTCCGACTTGCCCAACCAACTGAGCAGGCTTCTTGACGTCAAGCTCGAAGTCACCAAGCGGACGAAGGGCGACAACGAGAACATCTTCTTCAATCGCCGCATCGACACGAGTCGCGAGCCAGGCACGTTTCGCCAGGAGGCGGGGGACGCGCTTGTCCCGTTCTAACGAACCCCCCGTCACCATCGTCATCGACTCCCGCGAGCAGGAACCTTACTCGTTCCAATCCCCGCTGGTAGCTGCCGTGCGGCGAGCACTGCCAGCTGGGGACTACTCGATCGAGGGTTTCGAGAACGAGGTGGCTGTAGAGCGGAAATCCCTCGACGATTTCGTCGGGACGGTCGTCCATGCGCGGAGCCGGTTTCAGCGGGAGCTGCAGAAGATGGCTAGCTACCGGGCGGCCTGTGTCGTGGTTGAGGGGGGCGTCGCGGACGTCCTCCATCAGCGATACCGCGGCGCTGCCCATCCGAACGCCATTCTCGGCAGCGCGCTATCCATCATCCTCGACTATCGTATCCCGGTGTTCTTCTGCGGCAACCGGCAGGCGGCATGCCAGTTTACGCAGGCGTACCTGCTTGCCGCGCAGCGGAGGTGGAGATGATCGCAGCAGAGCGCACATGCATCCGTGGCACGGTGGAGACACTGTTCTATTCGGGGCCCACCTTCAGCGCAGGGCGGCTGCGCACCCCGGAGGGAGAGGACGTGAAGTTCGCGGGCCGCGTCTTCGTGCGAGCGAGCGACGCGGTCCGGCTGGAAGGGCGCTGGGTGACCCATCCGAAATATGGCCGGCAATTCGAAGCGGATTGCATGGGCCACGACCTGGAGATGGACCCGGACGGGCTGGCCAACTTCCTCGCCAATCACCCCGATGTGAAGGGCATCGGACCAGCGAAGGCACGGCTGATCGCGGATCGATTTGGACGCGACTTCGATCAGGCGATACGCAACCGGCCCGCCGAAATCGCCGCAACAGCCAAGGTACCCATCGATACGGCGATGGAACTGCAGCGGATTTGGATTGCCAACAGCGAGTTCAACACGGCGATGGCTTACCTTGCGGCGTTCGGGCTGACCCACCACCAGGTCACCACCTTGGTTGGCAAATTCGGCAGCCAGGTTGTTCCGATTCTTGAGCGGGATCCCTACGTCCTGGTGCGCGAGATTCCTGGGTTTGGGTTCAAGCGTGTGGACAAGATCGCGCGCAAGCTCGGGACGCCGAAGGATCTGCCTTCCCGGATCTGCGCGGGACTGCACTATTGCGTCCTCGAGGCTCTGGACAACGGCGATTGCTGGGTGGAGCATGAGGACCTTCTCGACCGTGCAAACACTCTTCTGGTGATGGACACGCTCGACAGCCGGGATCTGATTGAGACACATCTCGAAGGCCTGATCGCGGAAGGGCGATTGGTCTCCCTGGCGTTTGAGCGGCTCGTGGTTGCTGATCTCGAAATCCACCGGATGGAGGCGGAGCTCGCCTCTATCTTGAAGGCGGGTGCGGCAACCAGCCCGCATTCGGTTGGCGATATCGATCGCTTGCTCGATGCCGAGGGAGGCACACTCAATCCGGAGCAGCGCCAAGCGGTTCGAAATGCACTGATGTGTTCGCTGTCACTCATCTCGGGTGGCGCCGGCAGCGGAAAGACGTATGCGGTTTCGACGATTGCGTCCATCGCCGAGCAATTGGAACTGAAGGTGGTCCTTGCGGCGCCAACGGGAAAGGCGGCAAAGCGCCTGGAAGAAGTGGTTGGTATCGAGGCGAGCACGATCCACCGGCTCCTTGGCTTCAATGGCCATACTTACTCGCGCGATGCTCAGAACCCGATCGAGGCCGACATTCTGGTGGTGGACGAAGTCTCCATGGTGGATGTGCCGCTCGCCTGGAGGTTGTTCCAGGCGGTGGATCGGTCGCGGACAGCCGTTGTGCTGGTTGGGGACCATAACCAACTGCCTCCGGTGGGTCCGGGAAATTTGCTTCGGGATCTTGTACGGTCGGCAGCGATTCCGACAACGATCCTGACCCGGATCATCCGACAGGCGGGCGTGCTCAAGGAGAACTGCATGGCGATCCTCGATGGCGAGGTCCGGCCAACGTCCGATGTCCTGGCGGGCGCGCGTCGCCCTTGGTACATCATCGACAAATTCTCGGATCGGGAGGACATCCGGCGGATGCTACTCCTGCTGTTCGACGAAGTGTTGAACGATCGACTCGGCTACGACCTGATTCGTGATGTGCAGGTCCTAACTCCCACCCACAAGGGTCCGCTTGGAACAGTCGAGTTGAACCTGTCCCTGCAGCAGCTTCTACAGAAGCGGCTCAACGGGATCACGGTCCCTGACGTCGATCCCAGACGGCGACCGTCGCTCTACGCCGGGGACAAGGTCATCCAAACCAGGAACGACTATGAGCTGGGCGTGATGAACGGTGCGATGGGCATTGTGCTTGCTACCCAATCCGACGGCTCCCTTGTGATCGAATTTGATGGCCGCTCGGTCGAAATCGAAGCTGGATCCGATGCCATCGGAAACGTCCAACTGGCGTATGCGACCTCGATCCACAAGGTGCAGGGTTCGGAGTTCCCGTGTGCGGTAGTGGTCGCGCACAAATCCCACGCCTTCATGCACCATCGAAACCTTCTGTACACAGCGGTGACGCGCGCAAAGGAGTCTGTAATCATCCTGGGCGACCGGTGGGGGATCGACAACTGCGCCAGCAAACGGCAGGTGGATCGCCGCAATACTTTCCTCTCCTTCCTTCTGCATGAGGACGGCCAACGATGAGTGCGTCCGTGGATGTTCAGGAATACTACCGCCGGGTGACCGACGTGGATATCGGCGAGCTTGCCAGGGACATGCTGGGCGGGCGTATCCAGCAGGAATCGGGCAGCACGCTGTTCTGCGACTGCCCGAACCACCGTAGCCAATCGCAGCGTTCATTGCACATCATGCTCGACAAGCAGGGTTGGTACTGCTTCGGGTGCGGCGTTGGCGGCGATGTTCTCCAGTTGGTTGAGTTCATCCGGAGTGGGGTCGTCACGCGAGGCCAATCGGGAAGGATGCCGGACTCCCACCGCCAGGCGCGGGATTTCCTCGCAGAACGTGCGGGATTGCCGCTTCTCTCTCGCATCGGGCGTAGCGCCGAAGAGATCGCAGAAATCGAGGAGAACCATCGACTCACGCTTCGTGTGCGCGAGGCACTGACGGCACTGGCTGAGACCTATCACCAGCGACTGACCGGAAACGCCGAGATCCTAGGGTGGTTCCAGGCAAAGTACGGCATTGGCTCCGAAACCATCACGCGGCTGAAAATCGGTTTCGCGGACAACGCAGAGCCAAGTCCAGCCAGAACGCTACAAGGTGGGCCGGGTGCGTTCACGTTGCGGGAACTGACCGCCACCTCGGCATTTCGGCCCACCGCCCAAGACGGTATTGTTCCGTTCTTTGATGGACGTATTGTCTTCCCTTATTGGAGCCGCGGGCACGTCGTGTTCATGATCGGCCGCAGGACGAAATGGACAACTGAGGTCGAGTGGGAGAAGTCCAAGTACAAGAAGCTGGCGGTCCGCAACGACCGAAACAACAGCCATGTGGCGCCGTGCATCCGCAACGACGTTCTCTACAACGAGGACATCCTGCTGACGCGCCCAGAAAGGGTGATCATCACCGAAGGCGTCACCGATTGCATCTCCCTGATGGAGCGCGGCTTCCCGACGGTGTCGCCCGTCACGGTACAGATCCGGGATGCCGACTGGGAACGCCTGCTTCCAAAGCTCGCCGGCGTCAAGACCGTCTTTATCTGCCAGGACAATGAAGTATCCGAAGCGGGAACGCAGGGAGCACTCAAGACGGCTCGGATTCTCGCGGAACACGGTATCGCAACCCGCGTGGCCATCCTGCCGCTCGGTGAAAAGCAGTTGGCCGCAAGAGAAGCTCTCTCAACTTTGCCACCAATTAGTGCGGAGGCGAAGCGACTTCTGGAAGAGGCGAAGATCGACGTCAACGAATACTTCGCTTCCGGCAAGACGACCGCAGATTTCGAACAGATCCTTGCCGCCGCGCAGACGCCGCTCGAATCGGCCATCTCAAAGCTCTCTCCCGACACCCCGGACGCGGAGTTGGCCAAAACGCTGGGCCCTGTCCTCGGGGAAGTGAAGCAACTCGATCCCATTGAACAGCCGCGCCACCTCAAGCTCATTCAGGAAAAGTGCGGCAAGGATCGCATTCCGATTTCTGCCCTGCGCCAGCAGATGAAGGTGGTGCGCATCGACGGCAATCCTGGACCACGAGGACGGCGATCGGCCGCACAGGCCGTGCTGGCCACCAAGCCTGGCTCATCGTCGTGGCGCGATCGGCTTCTGCTGAACCTGAACGGGACGGTGAAACCGGTGCTGGCTAACGCGATCACTGCGCTGCGTGGTGCACCGGAGTGGTCGGGCGTGCTCGCCTACAACGAATTTGCCAATTTCACCGTCCTTCAGAAGCCGACGCCATGGATGAAGGCAGAGTCCAGATTGCCGCAGGATTGGTCTCCGAACGATGACATCCTGACGACCGAGTGGCTGCATCACCAGGGCATCTTCGTCTCTGTGGAAGCTGCCGCGCAGGCGGTGGAATCGGTGGCGCGCGAACGGCTCTTTCACCCTTTGCGGGAATACCTCAAGGCGCTGGAATGGGACGGCAGGTCGCGCCTGCACCTGTGGCTCTCGGACTATCTCGGCGTCCCTCCGTCGCCTTACTCTGCCGCCGTCGGCTCCCGATGGATGATCTCAGCCGTAGCCCGAGTCTTTGAGCCAGGATGCAAGGCCGATTGCTGCCTCATTCTCGAGGGCGAACAGGGGATCCGGAAATCGACCGCCCTCCGCATCCTGGCCCAGCCGTGGTTTACCGACGAGATCGCCGATATCGGTTCGAAAGACGCCGCGCTGCAAACGCGCGGGGTATGGGTGATCGAGATTGCCGAGTTGGATTCCCTCTCCAGGTCGGACATCGGAAAGATCAAGGCGTTCATGAGCCGCAGCACCGATCGGTTCCGCCCTCCCTACGGCAAGCGGCCCATCGAGTCTCCGCGGCAGTGTGTCTTTGCCGGCAGCGTCAACCATGCCGCTTACCTGCGTGACGAAACGGGCGGGCGCCGGTTCTGGCCGGTCGAGTGCCAGGCGCCGGTGATCGATGTCGAATCGCTGGCGGAGAACCGGGACCAGCTCTGGGCGGAGGCATTGTCACTGTACTTCGACGGGAAGCCCTGGTGGCTGGACTCGGTGGCGCTCAATCGCGAGGCAGCCAAGGAGCAGGCCGAGCGGTACGAGGGCGACCCTTGGGACGATCTGATCCTCGATTGGGCCGCGGGACGCGATTCCGTATCGATCGCTGATGTTCTCAGCTTGTGCCTAGACAAGAAGAAGGACATGTGGACGCAATGGGACCGCAATCGCGTGGCGCGTTGCCTGCGGGCGAATGGGTGGATTCGCTTCAACGCTGGTCCGCGAGGCGCGCGTGAGTGGCGGTACCGCTGCCCAACGCTTGAGGACTAAGGCACGCGTGTTCCAGTCTCACCCCGTGTTCCAGTCGGTGTTCCAGTCTCGTGTTCCAGTCTAAGTGCTTTGTTTTGTTGGCCGTGTTCCAGTGTTCCAGTCAATCATCGCGCGCGCACGCGAAGGAGATGAAGAAATGCGTGAGGCAGTTATGGTGGCAGACACACACACTTCAAATTTTTCTGGAAAGAGTTGGGAAACCGGTAGTGCAACTGGAACACTGGAACACCAGCCTGTAAGCTCCCTGGATTCTGTCACTTCCGGTGTTCCAGTCGATCAGAGAGAGAAATCCGAGACTGGAACACTGGAACACGAGCCTCACACCGAGATGTACGTGTCGACCGGTCTGCGAACGTGGAGCACGGATCGCCCGTGGGTCTTTGCGCGCGATGTTCAGATCAACGACACCGCATACCGCCGGCTCGATCCCGATAACTACGCCTGGCTGCGCTCCAAGATGACGATGGCAAGGCTGGCCTCGAATGCAGGACGAATCAGCCCGGAGGAGTACGAAGACCTCCGTCAAGGTTTCAACGCCATGCAGGAGTGGGCGATCCGCCGATACGGCGAACCCATGCTCCTTGAGGCTGTCCGCAACCTCGACACTCGCACCTACCAGCCACCAGTCGCCGAGCCGGATGCGCCTGCTACGCCAACCCGGTCAGACACCACGGCGAGAGCCGAAATCTTGGCCAAGGTGGACGCGATCAAAGACCAGG
>CAZUAX010000168.1:0-9485 GCA_964618435.1 uncultured Solibacteraceae bacterium | reverse complement strand
GGTGTTTACCTGGATTTCGGAGACTCCATCCAGCGCCTGGGCCGCAACAAGATTGAAGAACGCTACGGCAACCTCTTCGAAATGTATGGGCAAATTACCGGTGAAGACCCTTACCGCATCCCAATGCGAATCTTCCCCGCCGTGCACTACACGATGGGCGGACTCTGGGTGGATTATCACCTGATGAGTACCATTCCTGGCCTGTTCGTAGCGGGCGAAGCCAATTTCAGTGATCATGGCGCGAATCGCCTGGGCGCCAGCGCGCTGATGCAGGGCCTGGCTGATGGCTATTTCGTTCTGCCGTACACCATTGGCAACTTCCTGGCAGAGCATCGTCCCGACAAGCTGGATGAACACTGCCCCGAAGCGCTGGAAGCCGTCACGAACGTGAACGACATCACAAAGCGACTTACCAGCATCAATGGAAAGACCACGGTAGACGAGCTTCACCGGCACCTAGGTAAGGTGATGTGGGATATGTGCGGCATGGCTCGTAATGAGAAGGGCCTGCAGCAAGCCATTTCCGACATCAGGGGCATCCGGGAGGAGTTCTGGAAGACGGTGAAGGTAGTGGGCAGTGACCAGGACCTTAACCAAACACTTGAGAAGGCCGGCCGCGTGGCTGACTTCATGGAGCTGGGCGAACTGATGTGCCGCGATGCCCTGATGCGAAATGAAAGCTGCGGGGGACACTTCCGTGAAGAGTTCCAGACCCCCGAGGGTGAGGCGATGCGTGATGACGAGAACTTCGCGTTCGTCGCGGCCTGGGAACATAAGGGTGTGAGCATGGAACCTGAGCTTCACAAAGAGCCGCTGAAGTTCGACTATGTAAAGCCATCGCAAAGGAGCTACAAGTAGATGCGACTCGTTCTGCACGTTTGGAGACAGTCAGGGCAGAATACGCCCGGCAAAATGGTGCGCTATGAGCACAACAATGTGAACGAGCACATGTCGTTCCTGGAAATGCTTGATGTGCTAAACGAAGAACTGGTGCATAAGGGCGAAGAGCCTGTGCACTTCGACCACGACTGCCGCGAGGGCATCTGCGGGTCCTGTGGCTTTGTTGTGAATGGCGTGGCCCACGGACATCAGCCCCGCGCAACGGTATGCCAACTGCACATGCGCCACTTTAAGGATGGGGACGAGATCTATGTGGAGCCCTTCCGGGCGCAGGCCTTCCCCATTGTGAAGGACCTGGTGGTGGACCGTTCCGCGTTTGACCGGATTATCCAGGCGGGTGGCTACGTGAGCGTTCCCACCGGAAGCACGGTGGACGCGAATGCCATTCCCGTACGCAAGGAAAACTCCGACCTCGCGATGGACGCGGCGGCATGCATCGGCTGCGGAGCCTGTGTTGCAGCTTGCCCCAACGCGTCGGCATCCCTGTTCACGTCAGCGAAAATCTCACACCTCAACCTGCTGCCCCAGGGACGGGTGGAGGCAACCGAGCGCGCGCGCGGAATGGTGATGCAGATGAACCAGGAGTTGTTCGGCAACTGCACCAACATTGGTGAGTGCGAAGCGGTTTGCCCCAAGGGCATCAAGCTTGAGAACATCGGCCGGATGAACCGCGAGTATATCGCTGCGTTGTGGAAGGAACGTCCCGCGGAAAGCTCCGTGGCGGCGGGCTAAGCGCCAGCGCAATGGTTTGGCTTTGAGCTCCGGGCGGGGTTGGCCTTAGGGCCGGCCCCGCCCTCCGCATTTTGTGCCACCCGATTGCTGCGCGCAGGAGGCACGAGCAGTGAGCCCATCTCGGCGAACCAGATTGCCGCAGGCCCCACAGGCTCTGCCAAGAACAACTTGAGGTTTGAGGAGTACGTTAACGGTACACCCGAATCCAATCCACGGTAAGTTCTTGCGGAAACGTAGAGGTGGCGTCCGGGTAGCCCGGCCAGCGCCCGCCCACCGCCAGATTCAGAAGGATGAAGAACGGCCGGTCAAGCACCCACTGCTTGCCCGCTGGAATATCGCTCTTGCGCACCCGGGAGAATTCCTCCCCGTCCACCAGAAAGCGAATGTCCCCTTCGCGCCAGTCGACCGCATACACGTGAAAATCTTCGGAGAACAGCTTCCCGTTTTTCGATGCGAACTTGCCCGGCATGCCCGCCGCCCCCGAATAGCCGGGTCCGTGAATGGTCCCATAAATGGTGGTGGGCTCCTTCCCGACGAACTCCATAATGTCGATCTCGCCACACTCGGGCCAACGCTGTTTCGGGAAATCCTGCCCGAGCATCCAGAACGCAGGCCAGATGCCCTGGCCGAAGGGAAGCTTCATGCGGGCTTCAATGAGCCCGAACTGAACCAGGTATTTCCCACTTGTGTTCAGGCGCGCGGATGTAAATTGCTTGTCGCCAGTCTGGATGGCGCGAATGACCAGATGGCCCTTCCCATCTAAAAAGGAATTGGCCCGCGAGTCCGTGTAGTTCTGCAACTCATCGTTCCCCCAGCCGGTGGCACCGAGGTCATGCGTCCATTTGGAGGCATCGGGCGCGGAGCCCTCCGGGCCATTGAACTCGTCAGACCACACAAGCTGCCGCGCTGGCTGAGCGCAAGCTTGACCCACAGACAGAATCAGGAACAAAACGGAGAATACGTGGATCTTCATGATACCCGCAGTCTATCCGCTCCGCGCATCGAAACCCAGCAGTGTCCTTCGATGCACCATTTGCGCTTGGCAGGAGCAGGAGCTTCGCGAAACAATAGGAGGCATAGCCGAAACGGGCTGCTGCGATGGGAAGTTCAGGCTTACCCGCATCTAAACGCCGTTTCCACACAAGGAGCCGAACCCATGCACGCATTTGCTGCTTCCTTCTGGTGCGCTGCTCTTGCAATGCTGCTAACCGCTGCCCCTGGCTGGGCGCAGAAGCAGGTTGCGCGCTATCAGGTTTACGAGGAGAGTATGCTCTCCGCCAAAACGTATGCCAATCCGCTCCAGGATGTTCAGGTAACGGTGGAAATTACTGACCCCCGCGGCCGCACGATGGAAGTGGAAGCTTTTTGGGATGGGTTTAGCGTGTGGAAGTTCCGCTACATGCCACGTATGGTGGGCCCGCATACTTACCGCGTGCGCTGCTCAGACTCTTCCAACGCGGGCTTGAACGTGCCGCCGGACGTATTCACGGCGGTGGAATACAACGGCGAGAACCGCCTGTATAAGCAAGGGCCGATTGTGCTCTCGGAGAGCCGCCGCCACTTTGTGCATGCCGACGGTACCCCATTCTTTCTGGTTTCCGACACCGCCTGGAATGGCGCCCTGCTCTCCGACGAGGAGGAGTGGGTGCGCTACCTGAAGGAGCGCAAGGCCCAGAACTTCAACACAATTCAGTTTGTTACCACCCAGTGGAGGGCCGCCTACGCTGATCGCGAAGGGCAAAAGGCGTTTGATGGTGTGGACTCCATTTCCGTAAATCCTTCATTCTTCCAGCGCATGGACCGTCACTTCCAGCTACTGAACGAAAATGAGTTCGTCGCACTGCCGGTGGCCCTGTGGGCGCTCACGAGCAGCCGCCGGGAATCCCCAGGCGAAGTACTTCCGCAAGAGCAGGCAGCGCTGCTGGCACGTTACATTGTGGCCCGCTACAACGCGTACCACGTGATGTGGTTCCTTGGCGGAGACGGCGACTACCGCGGGGATAAGGCTGAGCGATGGAAGGCTATCGGGCGCGAAGTGTTCCCGGCAAAGCGCAAAACGAATCTGGTTTCGCTGCATCCACGAGGCATGCAGGACCCTTGGCCCGCACTGAAGGACGAACCCTGGCTGGATTTCCTGAACTACCAGACCGGCCATGGCAGCAATGCGCGGAAGTGGAAGTGGAACGCAACCGAGGGCACGGCATCCGGCTGGAAGCTGGAGCCTGCACGCCCTGTGTTCGACTCAGAGCCCAACTACGAGAACCACACCAGCTACGGAGAGAACAAGGTAATTGACGCCTATGACGTCCGGCGCGCTTCCTGGTACAGCGTGCTGGGCGGCCCACCAGCGGGCATCACCTATGGAACCCACGGCGTGTGGCCCTGGATGAAGGAAATCGGAGTGCCCCTGAACCATCCCAACTCCGGCTCCGCGATGCCGTGGTTCGCCTCGCTCGACAACCCTGGAGTAGAGGGAATCAATGTGATGGCCGAAGTACTGGGCACGATGGAATGGTGGAAACTTGAGCCGTACCGTAGTCTGCTGGTAGGCCCTCCCGTGAAGGAGGACTACAGCAACTACATCCAATGCGGGCGGTCAAATACCCGGGAATTCGCGCTCTGCTACGTTCCCGCTGGAGCGAAGCCAGAGTTGAACACCTATCCCTTCGTAAACGGCGCCCGGGCTACCTGGATTGACCCTCGCACTGGCGTAAAGCAGACGCCGATCGACCTCCTGCGCACGGACATGATTGCGCTGGATCCGCCGAACGAGGAAGACTGGTTGCTGCACCTGCAGCGGAAGTAAGCTGCTGCATTTGCGGCGAAGGCAATCACAGACCTGCCGGAACCAGCGTGACCCCTGGCGGTGTTACGATGATTGCGTTTCCCAGAACCGCGTCAAGGAGTTCACCGAACATGCAGCTTTCAAGAAGGGCATTGCTGGGCGCTGCCGGATTGGCTTTCTGTGCTGCCTCCGTGCATGGCGCGAGCCCTCGCAGCCTCTTCAACGGCAAGGACTTCAGCAACTGGCGCCAGGTGGCCATCGGGCTATGGACGGTGGAGGAAGGGGCCATCGTCTGCCGCTCACACCCCGAGCGTGGCGGCCCTGGCTACCTGTTCACGGAAGAGGAGTTTGCCGACTTCACGCTGGAGCTTGAGTTCTGGGTTTCCAAGGGCGGCAACAGCGGCATCTTCATCCGCCAGCCTTTGCGAGAATTTGGCCCGCGCGGGGATGCCCGTCCGGGTCAGCGCCCCACCGACGGCGTGGAGGTCCAGATCGATTACAACGACCCAAAAAACCTAACTGGCTCCGTCTACAACCGGCGGCAGAGCGACAAGGTGGTGGGCGGCGAGGAACGGTGGAACCGCTATCGAATCGACTGCCAGGGCGACCGGGTTCAGGTCTTCGTAGACGACCAGCAGGTAAATGATTATCGCGGGTTGCCAGCATCCAAGGGCGCAATCGGCCTGCAGATGCATGGCGCCCAGCCGCACCAGCACGTGGTGCGCTTCCGAAACATCCGCATCACCGCCAGCTAACGCGGCTATCCACTAAACGATGCCGCAGACTCTGGCCGGTAGCGATGTCTACTCACCAAACTATTCCGTTGCGCGGCAAACGCATGCCGCTCGTTCTTCTTCCAGTTGAAGTGGGGCCACTTGGTGCCGCCCCGGTAGCTAGCAATACAAGCCAAGGCTGCGTGTAATATCAAGAACGAGAGGGATGACAATGTCGAAACGCGCGTGGCTGGTTTTCGCTTTGTTGGTGGCTCTGCTTCCAGGGAGAAGCGTGGCCCAGGATACGTTGAACCCAGGCGCCTGCGCCCCTGCTGCCGGAACCCACGAGAACATCAATGCGGTGCTGTGGGTACGAACGTCGCTGGAATACAGGCATGTCACCACCCAAGCCTTTCGGCTGGCTTCGGTGATGCTGGACAGGGCGCTGGCGGACTCGCGCTGGACGGCCGCGCTAGAGCAAACATCGGGATACGAGAACCTGCCGCCCGCCGTACTGCTGGATGTAGATGAGACCGTGCTCGATAACAGCCCGGCACAGGTGGAGGCGATGAAAAGCCCCACGGGTCTTTTCCGGGAGGAAGACTGGGACCGCTGGGTGCGCAAGGCGGAAGCAAAGGCTATCCCTGGCGCGGCGGAGTTCCTAAAGCTGGCGGCGGCAAAGGGCGTGGAGATCTTCTATGTCACCAATCGAGAAGCGCGGCACGAGGCGGACACTGTCCGAAACCTTGCAGGAGAAGACCTCCCCTTTGCCGATACCCAGCATGTGCTCGTGAAGGGAGAGGTGCCCGGCTGGGGCAGTGACAAAGCAAGCCGCCGACGGTATTTGGCAAGCCGCTACCGCATTTTACTGTTGATTGGTGACGACGCGAACGACTTCCTGAGCGGCGTGCGAAGCGGCCTGCACGAAAGGGAGTTCGCCGCTGGCCCCTACGAAGCCTATCTGGGGACGAAGTGGATCGCGCTCCCCAACCCCACTTATGGAAGTTGGGAGAACGCGCTGTGGGGCGGCGGCTACGCCGAGAACCGCGCGAAGGCGCTTAAGGCCCGCTGCGAGATGCTGCAATAGCCGTGCACCGATGTGTTAGTAAGAGAGTATTCACGCGTTGTCCATCGGACTGAAACAGCAAAAAGCTACCCTCCGGGTTGAGGGTAAATTTTGTGAAATTCATCTCTAATTGCGCGGCAGCTTTTTTGATGCTGCTTTTTTCCTTTCCAGCGATTGCACAATCCGTTTCTGGCTACGGAGCCATCTCCGGAATTGTCACTGACAGCAGTGGCGCTGCGGTGCCGCAAGCGAGCGTTATTGTTTCCAATGACAGACTGGGCATCCGCCGTTCTACCCTGAGTTCGGAGTCTGGCAGATTCAGTGTCCCCTCGCTGGCCCCTGCTGCCAGCTATGAGGTGGAAGTTTCCAAACAGGGCTTCGCCACCTATCGTCTGCAGGGCGCGGACGTTCAAGTGGGACAGGTATTCACCATCTCCGCCAACCTCCAACTGGCCAATGTAGCCGAAACGGTGGAGGTTGTCGCAGATCAGGTGGCCATTGACCTTGCCAAGACAGGGGTCTCCGAAGTTGTGGGCAGCAACCAGATCCTGAATCTTCCCATCAATGGCCGCAGGGTGGATTCCTTTGTCCTTCTTTCACCCGCTGTTGCCAACGAAGGGAATTTTGGTCTGCTCACATTCCGCGGCATCCCAGGTGGAAATGCGTTTCTTACCGATGGCAACGACACCACCAACCAACTGTGGAATGAAAACGCAGGGCGTACCCGCATCGCGTCCAATATCTCTCAAGACGCCGTCCAGGAGTTCCAGGTACTGTCGAACAACTACTCCGCGGAGTTTGGCCGCGCCATTGGCGGAGTAGTAAATACCGTAACCCGCAGCGGAAGCAACGAACTTCATGGAACGGCGTTTTGGTTCTACCGGGACGAGGGCTTTAATGCCCGTGACCGGTACGCGCGGATCAATCCCGAAGAGAGACGAAACCAGATTGGAGGCACCATCGGTGGGCCGGTGAAGAAGGACAAAATCTTTTTCTTCGCAAACACTGAGGTTACCCGTCGTAATTTTCCTCTGGTTTCCGGCATGACCACATCCCCGCTGTTTGATGCCAGCGGAGCATTCGTGGGAACCTGCGCGGCAACAGAAGCCCAGTGTGATGCTGCGATTCAGTTTGTGAGCCGTTTTGACCAGGTGATTGAGCGGCAGGCAAACAACAATCTGGGCTTTGCCAAACTAGACTTTCGCCCCAATGACCATAACAGCATTAGCGCGAGCTTCAACCTGCTGAACTGGGAATCTCCTACCGGCATCCAGACTGGAGCGACTCTCTTGAACGGTGCGGGAATCGGAAACAATGGAGCTTCGACGGTGCGGACTCGCTTCGGGCGTCTCGCCTGGACCGGAATTGCCAGCCCAACCGTGGTGAATGAACTGCGCTTTGGCTACTTCAAGGACCGGCTTCATGACTACCCCGTCAGCCAGTTCGTCCCCGCCACGGGGCTCATTACCCTCAGCGTACAGGGAGTAGGTAACCTCGGCCAGCCCAATTTCTTACCCCGCGTGTTCCCTACTGAGCAGCGCTTCCAACTCGCTGATGTGCTGAGTTGGACGCTGGATAAACACATGCTGAAGATTGGGTTTGACTGGTCGCACGTGCAGGACGTGCAAGACCAGGTATTCAATGGCAATGGCAGCTATTCCTACCCTACATTCACAGCCTTTGCCCAGGATTTCAGTGCCAACCCGGGTGGTCTGAAACGATGGCAGTCATTCTCCCAAGGCTTTGGTCCATCACTGGTGGATACGTCCATTAGAGATTACATCTTTTTTGTCCAGGACCAATACCGGGCCACGCGGAGCCTTACGCTAAATATGGGGCTACGCTATGACTACGCCCAGTTCGCCCAGCCCACGGTCAGCAATCCAGACTATCCACAAACGGCGCGCATCCCGCAAGCGAACACGAATTTTGCACCTCGTTTTGGGTTTAGCTATGCGCCAGGAGACGCCAAGACCGTCATCCGCGGCGGCTACGGTTTGTTCTGGGCAAGGATTCCCGGAGGGCTGGTGAACTGGCTGCACCGGGACAACTCCAACTTCCAGTACAGTCTTTTTCTGCAGGGCAACAATGCGGCGGACCAGGCGATCGGCCCGATTTTTCCGGCACCGCTACCGAGTACGGATCGCCGCCCGGCCCCCGGAAGCACGAGTATTACCTTTGCCTCAGATGATTTCCGCACTCCCTATACCCAGCAAGCTGACTTTGGAATTGAACGGCAGATCATCCGAGATACTACACTCACGGCCAGCTACATTTGGAGCAGGGGGATCGCATTCACCACCATCCGGGATGCAAACATTGGCGCCTTAGGACCCGAGGTGACTTACCAGATCCAGGATGCCTCGGGCAATCAGGTAGGGTCATACACCACACCAACCTACCGAAGGGCTAATCGCGTAGACACTCGCTACCAGCGGGTGGGTGTTTTGGAAAGCCGCGGAAATACCTGGTACAACGCCCTCGCACTTCAGGCACGCAGCCGTCGCATCAAGGGCAACGATCTCTCGTTATCCTACACTTGGTCTCATGCCCTGGATGAGAACCTTGGATTCGCTGGCGACAACCTATTTTTCGGAAGCGCCCCGCGCACTCTGTTCAACGAAGCTTTCCGAAACGAAAAGGCAACCTCAAGCACCGACCAGCGCCATCGACTGGTTATAAACAGCGTCCAGGAGGTGAAGTTGGGGCTCTCGGGCAACTACTTCAGCCGCATGATCGTCGACAACTGGTTGCTGAGCGGGATCTACACCTTCGCAACCCTGCCCCACAACACACCCACCATTTTTGTGTCGGGCGCACCGTTCTCGGGATCTGCCTTCAACAACACACTGAATGGACTCGGCGGCTCGAACCGCGTCCCATTCTTGCCGCGCAGTTCCCTGAGAGTGGACAACATAAATCGACTGGATGCGCGTATCACCAAGGTGCTTCCGTTTACTGAACGAATGCAGTTGCAGTTGAGCTTTGAGGCATTCAACGTGACCAACTCACAGGACGATACCAACGTGTTGAGCCAAGCCTATCAGGCGAGTGGTGGAATTCTGCGTCCCACACCACGGCTGGGCGAAGGAAACCAGTCCGCCGGTTTCCCAGACGGAACAAATGCCCGCCGGGCGCAGTTTAGCGCCCGGTTTGTGTTCTAGGAAAGTTTAACTGAATGCCTGCCCCAAAGAGCCTGGTGAAGACTTTGCGCCTCACCAGGCTCCTGCTTTTCGCCACGCTAAGTTGGGCACAGGCAACTCCCTGGGTGATGGCTCAGGGCCCATAT
>CAZUAX010000167.1:0-9498 GCA_964618435.1 uncultured Solibacteraceae bacterium | reverse complement strand
GGAGAGCCCACGGGCATTGGCGGTGCCGAGAAGTCACTGGTAGAAGGCACCATCGCCGGGCTTGCAGCAGCCGACGGGATGCGCGACCCGGCAGGACGGGAAAAATTCACCACCCTCTTCTCCAGACGAAGCCGCTGCCACCGTTTCGCCCAAGCCCTCCACCGCAATTTTGCCCTGCGTGAGGAACTCCGGACCCTCGCCAGCCCGGATACGCCCATCTGTCGTTGTGAGGACGTACCCTTCCACAAACTTGCCGGACACCCTTCGTGGCGATCGGCGAAATTGCATGAACGCCTGGGAATGGGCCACTGCCAGGGACGAGTGTGCGGATCCGCCACGGAATTCCTGTTCGGCTGGCCGATGGAATCCGTGCGGCCCCCTTTGTTTCCCGTACACACCGCGACCATGGCCGCCAGTCAGCCGCCTTCAAACCACGACGTCTAACCGCTCTGCAATGTCTTAATTGCAAACGGTGGGGCCAGCACATCCGCCACAGCAGCCTTTCAGGCAAAAACGAAAACGCCCGGCACCTTGGAGAGTGCCGGGCGTTTCCCGCGGAGGAGCAAGCAACAATACTCAGTTGGGACGCCGCTTCAGCGTGGGACGCTCATCCGCATCCACTTCGTCGTCCTTCTTCTCATCGCCCATCTCAATGCGGTCGCTACCAGGAGCGCGTCGCAGGGTGGGTTTGTTGGGATCCTCAATCTCACCGCGTTGCTTGTTGATCACCATCGACAGGCGGTCCTTTACGTCCTCAAACTCGCTGGTCGTCAGGACATATTCCGGCTTTTCCTTGAGGTACTTCTCAATGGTCTGCTGCGAATTCTTGATGCGATCTTCGGTCAGTGGGTGGGAGCGAAATACCTTGGACAATGTCCCGGGTTTGCGCTTCTCCATGGCCTGCAGTTTCTCAAAGAAGTCGGTATAGGAAGCCGGATCGTAGCCCGCCTTGTAGAGGTACTGAATGCCCAGCAGATCCGCCTCTTCCTCAAACCCTCGCGAGAAGGTGAGGAACGTCATGGGGATCGCCAAACCGGCACCCTGGCGGATGGCATAACCTGTCCAGCCACCCACGAAAAGCAGAGGCAAACTGGCAAGATTGATGATCTGACCGCGGGTAGCCTGCCGCGTGCCATGTCTCGCCGCAATGTGCGCCAGTTCATGGCCCATCACCCCAGCCAATTCCGCTTCATTGTCGGCCCGCATGATCAGGCCGGTGTTCACGAAAAAGAACCCGCCCGGCAGCGCGAAGGCATTCACCTCGTCGCTATCGATCACCTTAATCGACACAGGAACCTTCACATCCGAGTTGCGGACCAGGTTCTGGCCGACACGGTTCACATACTCACTGATAATTGGGTCGTCAACAATCTTGGCCTGTCGTTCAATCTCCGTGGCAAGTTGCTTGCCCAGCGCAATTTCTTTCTCCAAGGAATAGAAATTCACACCGCCATCTACGTCTCGATTGCCAATCTCGTCCGGATTTGTCTTCTTCTTGCCCTGCGCAAGCGCGCCAAAGGGCAGCGCAAGCGTAAAAGCCAGCAGCAGCGCCGCGAGCCGCGATTTATGTATGAGCCTCATAGGGTCCCTCCGCCCGGGTTGTCCAGCCCGGCACTGGTGATCACCGCTACAGCCGAAAGGAACGCTGCGCCAAAGGGCAGCCCACCCTCCTCTGCCTCCATCCTAACGCGAATCCACCAAGGCCGATCCGCAATTCGAACCAGGCAGCGCGCTATGCGCTGAACTACGCGGGTCTACTCTTCATAACGTACAGTGGAGATTATGGGTTACGTTGGAGATCAAGCGAGCGCCAAGACCTCGCAACTGGCTATGGAACGAGTGTTGCACCGCGAGTTTGCGGATCAATTCCCGGTTACCGAAAACCTGATTTATCTGAACCATGCCGCAGTCGCACCCCTCTGCCGGGCTGCCGCGGAAGCGATGCAGTGGCTTGCCGAAGACGCCATGCGCAACGGTTCGCTGCACTACAGCCAGTGGGAAGAGTGCTATGAGGGCATTCGTGTGAGTACCGCCCGCATGATAGGCGCGCACCGGGACGAAATTGCGGTCGTCAAAAATACCTCGGAAGGCATTGCCACGGTTGCCTTAGGCCTCGATTGGAAACCGGGAGACCGCATCGTGGCTTTCCGGGAAGAATTCCCCGCAAATTACTTCCCCTGGCTGCGATTGGAAGCCAAAGGTTGCCAGATCACCTGGCTCTCGGTTTCTGACTCCCTGGAAACCATCGACGAGGCAGCACGTGGCGCGAAATTGCTGGCCATCAGCTACGTTCAGTATCTGTCCGGCTACCGCGCAAACCTGGAAGCCCTCGGCGAAATCTGTTCCCGCCATGGCTGCTTTTTCTTTGTGGACGCCATCCAGGGATTGGGCGTGTTGCCCCTTGACGTGGAAAGAGCCAGGATCGACGCGTTGGCCGCGGATGGACACAAATGGCTCCTCGGCCCGGAGGGCTGCGGTATTCTCTATATTCGTAAGTCTTGGCAAGACCGGATTGAGCCTGTGGAGTTTGGTTGGACGAATATCGCAGGCTACAATGACTACTCCTGTAGAGATATGGCCTTGCGCGGTGATGCGGGCCGATACGAGTGTGGAACATTAAATACCATTGGCATCTATGGCTTACGCGCTTCCATTGAACTGTTGCTGGAAATTGGGGTAGAGCGCATTGGCCCGGACGTTGTGGCGGCGGCAGACCGTCTGGCCGAAGGGGCTCTGGCGAAGGGCTACGAGTTAATGGGAGAGCGGACACCGGATACCGCAAGTGGAATCGTGTCCATCCGAAAACCCGGGGTGGATTGCCGAGTGACGGTAAGCGAGTTGCGACGCCAGAACATTACAGCTGCACCGCGGCAGGGATGGGCGCGTCTCTCCCCGCATTTCTATGTGAGCCCAGAGGCCATTGAGACCGTCCTAGCAGCGCTTCCATAACCGCCCGAGCCACTTGGGACTAGGGCAGTGCCAGAACCTTCTGGCGCTGCCCTAGAACTCAAGAATCACAGGCATCACGAGCGGACGACGTGACGTGCGCTTGGTGAGGAACCTGCGCAGATCGACGCGGATTTTCTCTTGAATCACGCCCATGTCGCCTTTCTCTTCTGCCGTGGAAGCAGCCAGCGTCTTGCCTACCACCTGGCGCGCTTCCTGCATCAATTGCATTCCCTCTTCCCCAGACATGAAGCCACGGGAGACCACCTCGGGCAAGCCCTCCGTGGAACCGGTCAGGTGATCAATGGCAATGATGGGAATCACGAACCCATCTTCCGAGAGATTGCGGCGGTCACGGATTACCAATTCCTCCACCACCTCATCTACGGTACCGGAGTCGATACAGATGCGTCCCACGGGGACGCGCTCCACCTTGCGAGCTCCTGCTTCGTCAATTTCCAAACAATCTCCGGTTTCCATCACGAAGCAACTGTGCAGGCAATCGTCGAATAGATGACTTGCCAGCGACGCATGCTTCGACAGCTGTCGATGTTCACCGTGGATAGGGACAAAGTACTTTGGCCGGACCAGGTTCAGCAGTAGCCGCAGCTCTTCGGCGCTACCATGCCCGGAAACGTGGATCGGTGGTGCCATAGACCCATAGATCGTCTTCGCTCCGCGGCGCGAAAGGTGGTTGATCATCCGGTAAATGGATTTCTCGTTCCCCGGAATCATGCGGGCGCTCATTACCACGGTATCGCCGGCAGAAATCTTCAGGTGACGATGGCTATCCACCGCAACCCTCGCCAAAGCCGACATTGGTTCACCCTGTGTGCCAGAGACAAGCACAGCAACCTTTGAGGGGTCTGCCGTCATGATGTCCTGGGGGCGTAACAGGATGCCGTCGGGGATCTCGAGTAGCCCATGACCGTGGGCAATCTCGAGGACGTTGTTGAGGCTCCGACCCAGAAACGCCACTTTGCGCTTTGCCCGTTTGGCCATGTTGAGCAGAGTTTGTACGCGGTGTACCGAAGAACTGAAGCACGAAACAAGCACGCGCCCCTCTGCCCGGTGGAAGATATCCTCGAAGCGGGGAATCACGGAAACTTCGCTTTCGGAGTACCCGGGGCGGTCGGAGTTGGTTGAATCCGACAATAGTAGAAGAACGCCCTTCTTTCCGTACTCCGCGAAGGTGTGCAGGTCAAAAGGAATCGAGTCCGGCGGTGTAGGATCAATCTTGAAGTCGCCGGAATGGATGATCACTCCAAGCGGAGTAGTGATCGCAAGCGCTAGAGCGCTGGGTATGGAGTGCGTGACGTGAATGAATTCAATCTGGAAAGGACCCAGCACAAGACGTTCCCCGGCGGTTACCTCCCTTAGATCCGCACGGTCTACCAACGCATGCTCTTCCAGTCGCCGTTCCACCAGGGACAGGGTCAACGGGGTCCCATAGACGGGCACGTTGAGCTTGGAGAGCAGAAACGGCATGCCTCCGATGTGGTCTTCGTGCCCATGGGTGAGCACCACGCCTCGAACATGCTCTTTGTTGTCGCGTAGAAACTTGAAATCGGGGGCGACGATGTCCACGCCGAACATCTCGTCCTCGGGGAACATCATCCCCGCGTCGATGACGAGGATGTCATCTCCATAGCGGAGCACGGTACAGTTCATTCCGAACTCACCGAGTCCACCAAGAGGAATCACCTGAAGCTTTGCGTCTGGCATGAGTGAATCTTTGATTATAGGGAACTTGGCGACATCCAACGGCAAGGATCGTCACAAAATCCGCCCAGAGCCTGCGGAACAATCAGCTATCTTACTGATAAACAGCACCTTACGCGCGAAGGAAAAAACATCGCGGAGCAGCCTCAAAACGAAAACGGGAGGCTCCGCCAAGCTGGTGGAGCCTCCCGTAACACACTTACCATCGCTGGTATTCGTATTGGGAGAATCGGCTTCGACGAAACTTCAGACCGTCAAAACCCTTTGGTTGGATCTTATGATTGGCCTGAATTGAAGTCAAGTGATTTACAACTGTAGTACATACAGAAATCACAAAAATGCCTACTTCAATTCTGCTGGGTTTGTACTGTGTAGGGGGGTATTTCTCACAAATAAAACGACTTGACTCCGTAGTTTGGAACCAGCCGGTCCGGTGAAAAAAATTTCTTGTTAGTCGATGTGGAGGCGGACGAACGATTCGTCGTCATCGCCCGCAGCGCGGCGTCGCAGGAAGCGCAATCCGCCAAACATTCCGCCAGCCAGGGCTGCCAGTGCCGAAAGGACCGCCGCCATGATGACGATGTTGATGATCAGGTCCCGCAGGATCTCGGCATCGGAGGTTACCTTCTGGTTTACCGTCACCGTGGCGCGGTATCGCACCTGAGAAAGCACGCGTTCAGCAAAGTTTCGATCTTCTACGCTTGTACAAATTACAATCATCGAACTTTCGCGCTTTGCGACAGCGTTTGGCAATTCCAAGAACTCATCGAGTTTCTTTCGCGCCAATTGGGGGGTGGGATAGGAGAAGATTCCCAGCTTCAAGCTCGACTTCCCGTCAGAGTACCTTGCAATCTGCGCCTCGGCCCCGAGACTGAAGGCAGCCACACCCGAGGGAACCTCCGGCAGGAAAAGCGCTAGCGACTCCGGCCCCAGGATGTATCGCTGAGACCCTGCCACCTGATTATCCGAAGGCAAATAGCCCGTCAGGGAGGGCGGCGTGGACGACCCCAGCTTTGGCGCATACCCCAAAAAAGCCTTCACCACCTCCCACGTAGGGCGATCGCCCTCAAAGACCATCACGTAGTTCTGAAAAGCTACTATAACCGTAGATCCCGATTCGGAGGCGAACAGGTCGAATTTCTCCTCCACCGCTAGGGTTTCGTACTCTGCGGGCTTGGCACCTTCAGGCAACAGGTACTGGTACATCGCGACCCCACCAGTTGCGTCCGCCATTTGGTAAGCGCGGGCGCGAAAGCCACGGGTACCGGCTTTGTACTCAGCCATTTCCCCCTGCTCGAAGCCGTACTCCTCCGCAAGCGTCCTGTTGTTGAGGGTAAATGGAGTGGCACTTACACGTTCAAAATCGCCCAGCCGGTCTGTCCAGATGGCGGCCTGCGCCATGGCAGCAAAGCAAAGGCAAAGCAGCAGATAACGGCTTAGCTTCATCAGATCGGGCATGTTTCGTGGGTACATTTCAGCCTACAAACAGGGCGCCATACCCTTAACCCAGACAGAGTAAAAGATCGGCGTGCTTCCCACGGAGCCAGGCAGATCGCTAGGCTCCGCAGCATTTCTTGTACTTCTTCCCACTACCGCAAGGGCAGAGGTCGTTCCGTCCCACCTTCGGTTCCTGGCGCTTGATCTGTTTCGTTGAGGCATCATCTTTGCCCCCAACCTGCAGTCGGGCCAGTTCCCGCTCCTTGGCGCGGTGGAGATTCTGCGTCACGTTCGTAAGTTCGCGGTCTGCCCGGCGCTGAACCGCGTCATCCGCCGCGACCGGCTGTAGGAGTGCATCCTGATCCTCATCCGCTGAGCCACCATCAAAAGGATTCCGCTGGATTGCCGGCACCGATTCGCGGTGGAACTGGAGGAAGAACAGGTAACGAACGATTTCATCTTCAATCCGTTCCATCAGTTCCTGGAACAGGCCGTAAGACTCCTTCTTGTACTCCACCAGGGGGTCTTTTTGGCCGTAGCCGCGCAACCCGATGCCTTCCTTCAGGTGATCCATGGAAAGCAGGTGATCTTTCCACTGGGCGTCAATCACAGTGAGCATGATGACGCTTTCCGCTTCGCGCATGGTGTCTTCACCCACCATTGCCGTCTTCTCGGCATAGCGCTTTTCCAGCAGTTCGAAGATTCGCTCTTCAATCTCAGCCCGCGTATCTTCCACGTAGTCCCGGGATTCAATCCGCACGCCAAAGTGGGTCAGGATGTCGCTCTGTAAACCCGTGAGATCCCAATCGGCTGGCAGCTTCTCTTCCGGACAACGATTGTCGATGTAGTAGCCCACCAAGGCTCGCACCATCTCGAAAACACGTTCGCGCTGGTTCTCGCCTTCAAGCAGTTGCCGTCGCCAGTGGTAGATGGCGCTGCGCTGCTTGTTCATTACATCGTCATATTCCAACAGGTGCTTACGAGAGGCAAAGTGCTGCGCCTCAACGGCCTTTTGTGCAGCCTCAATCCGCTTGGTAATCATCCCGCTCTCGATCGGCACATCTTCTTCCATGCCCAGCATCAGCATCATCTTCTGGACGCGCTCGCCACCGAAAATGCGCAACAGATCATCGTCCAGGGCCAGATAGAATCTGCCGCTTCCGGGGTCGCCCTGGCGTCCAGCGCGTCCACGCAACTGGTTATCGATACGTCGGGATTCGTGCCGTTCCGTACCCAGCACGTGCAAGCCACCCAGCGCCACCACTTCCTCATGCTCGCGGTCAGTGATCCGCTTCGCCTCGCGAACCGCGTCTTTCCACTCCTCTTCGGTGATGCTCTCGCGGGACTTCCCGTTCTTCTTCAGCGTCTCTTCAGCCAGAAACTCCGGATTTCCACCAAGCAGAATATCGGTTCCGCGGCCGGCCATATTTGTGGATACCGTTACCGCACCCTTACGGCCCGCCTGGGCGATGATGTAGGCCTCGCGTTCATGATTCTTCGCGTTCAGCACTTCATGCCGCACGCCCAAGCGCTTCAGCATGCCGCTGAGTCTCTCCGATTTCTCCACGGAGATGGTGCCCACCAGGACTGGCTGGCCTTTTTCGTGAAGTTCCTTGATTTCCTTTGCGGCGTTGCGCCACTTTTCATCTTGGGTCCGGTAAACAATATCCTGGTGCTCGAGGCGCTGCATCGCCCTGTTGGTGGGAATCACCGTCACATCCAGGTTGTAGATCTTGGCAAATTCCGCTGCTTCCGTTTCCGCCGTTCCGGTCATGCCGGCTAGCTTCTTGTACATACGGAAGTAGTTCTGAAACGTAATCGTGGCGAAGGTCTGCGTTTCGTTTTCTACCTTCACGCCTTCTTTCGCTTCCACAGCCTGATGCAGCCCGTCACTCCAGCGACGTCCCGGCATCAGACGCCCGGTATACTCATCCACAATCACTACCTGGCCATCCTGCACCACGTAGTCGCGATCCCTCTGGTACAGCACGTGCGCGCGCAAGCTCTGCTGCACGTGGTGATTGAGTTCAATCATTGCGGCGTCGTAAAGGTTTTCTACGCCCAGCAGTTTCTCAACCTTATGGACGCCCTGCTCAGTAAGCGCCACGCCCCGCTGCTTTTCGTCCACGGTATAGTCGCCCGTGTAAATCTTCTGGCCCGGCTCATCGCCATCCAGAACTTCGCCTTTTTCAAGGAACGGAATCACGGAATTGGGACGGATGAATTTATCGGTAGTGCCCTCGGTAGGGCCAGAGATGATTAGCGGTGTGCGCGCCTCATCAATCAGGATGGAGTCCACTTCGTCAACGATGGCGAAGTTGTGCTCACGCTGGACACAGTCATCCAGCCGAAACTTCATGTTGTCGCGAAGGTAATCGAAGCCGAATTCGTTGTTTGTGCCGTAAGTGATATCCGCAGCGTAGGCGTCCTTGCGTTGTCGGTCACTTAAGTCGTGGACAATGACGCCCACGGTAAGCCCAAGGAACCGGTACAACTGGCCCATCCACTCTGAGTCGCGCTTGGCCAGGTAATCGTTCACGGTTACGACGTGTACGCCTTTGCCACTCAGCGCATTCAGATACACCGGCAGCGTGGCTACCAGCGTCTTGCCCTCACCGGTCTTCATTTCGGCAATCTTGCCTTCGTGAAGCACCATGCCACCAATCAACTGGACGTCGTAGTGGCGCATTCCCAGCGCACGACGACCCGCCTCGCGCACCGTGGCGAAGGCTTCTTCCAGCAGATCATCAAGGGTCGCACCCTGGGCGAGTTTTTCCTTGAATGTTGTGGTTTGTAAGGCGAGTTCAGAGTCGCTCAGTTTGCTCAGCTTCTCTTCGAGCGCATTGATGGTATGCACCCGCGGCAAGAGACGCTTCACTTCGCGCTCGTTCTTGGTGCCGAATATTTTTGCAAGGATAAAATCGACCATAGGAAGGCTACCCTACTAGTTTAGCCCAGTACGGCCCACAGGCTACGGAAACAGGACGCAGCGTTACACGGCTCGGTTACCAAAAGCCCGGCATCGCCCTGTTGGAAAAGCAATTTGCGCAGTCGCCAGCATCTGCTCCATGGGCATACGGAAGCAGAAAGTCCCGCCCTGTTGGATGTGGACCTGTGCCATTCAACTCCTGCTTTTCTTTCGCTCTCTTGCTAGGATGAGCGCATGCAAACCATCCGGCTGGGATCGCGCGGGGCAGCGGTACGTCGCTGGCAGACCTTTCTTATCGGGCAGGGCTTCTACCGTGGCGCGGTGGATGGCGATTTCGGCCCAATGACCCACAACGCCACCCTCGCCTTCCAAACCAAACATCGTCTGGACCCCGATGGCGTGGTGGGCAACCGCAGCTATGGCCAAGCCATGCTGCTGGGCTTTGGGGCGGTGCGCGATGACGA
>CAZUAX010000166.1:6720-9505 GCA_964618435.1 uncultured Solibacteraceae bacterium | reverse complement strand
GCGTCCGCGAAAGTATTTGACGCACGCTCGCGACTGCCACGAGCGCCTGCCGGAACCTCGATCGCCCTAGAGCCAGTGGAACGCAGAGAGGTTTTTCATGCTGCCGCCGGAAGGCCAGCAAGGTTCGCCGCCACGCTAGATGTGCGGTTCGGCAAGGGCAGTTGGAAATCGCGCGGCTGGTTGCCACTTGCCGGGCAGGAAACCTCAGCGCAACGACGCGAGTATAATAAAGCGTGAGCTATAGTTCCGTGTTCCGCACTTTCGTTCGTCTTTTCACCCACATCCAGCTGATGCCCGTCCTTGAAAGTGGCGAGGAAACCCTCGTTGGCGGCCAGGCGGTGATGGAGGGCGTAATGATGCGCGCTCCACACAGCTACTGTGTCGCGGTGCGTAAGCCTGACGGCGAAATTGTCACCCAGGAAATGCCGCTTGCGCGGTTGAGCGAAAAGCGCCCGATTCTGGGCCTGCCTGTGCTGCGTGGTGTAGCGACCCTTGGCCATGCAATGGTGCTGGGCATGAAGGCGCTCAAGTTTTCCGCCGATGTGGCATTGCACGAGGAAGTAAAAAAGGACGCCGAGTCCAAGGGCAAGACCTTTGTGGCCAAGGAAGGCGAGTACAGCGGCGCGGTGCCGGGCTGGCTGATGGCCGCGAACCTGGCGTTTTCGTTGGTGTTTTTCATCTTCCTCTACAAGTTTGTGCCGCTGCTGCTTACCGAATGGCTGGTGAAGGTGGTTCCGGCGGTGGAAAACCAGATCCTCTTCAACGCTGTGGACGGTGTGATTCGCCTGTTGATCTTCTGCGCCTTCCTGTTTGCGATTTCGCGGACCCCTGACATTCGGCGCGTTTTCCAATTCCACGGCGCGGAGCACAAAGTAGTGTTCAACTTTGAAAGCGGCAAGCCGGTGACGGTGGAGAATGCCCAAGCTTTTTCCACGTTTCATCCGCGCTGCGGCACCAGTTTCCTGATTGTGGTGATGCTGGTTTCGATCGCCGTCTATACCGTGTTTCCATTTGAAAGCTTTCTGGCCAAGTTCCTGTTGCGGCTGGCGGCGCTTCCCCTGATTGCGGGGCTCAGCTATGAACTCATTCGCTACTCCGCCAAGCACCAGGGAAGCATTTTGGCCCTGCTCGTGGCGCCCGGCCTGTGGCTGCAGCGGATTACCACGCAGCCTCCAGCAGACGACCAGGCAGAGGTGGCCATTCACGCTCTTGATCGGGCAATGGCTCTGGAACTGGAACAAGGTGGCGAGGCCGTCATCGCCTAAGCCGCCAGCACGCGCATTTTTCCATGCAATACGCCGATAAACTCGCGGGCCTCGAAGCACGTTACGAGGAACTTACCGCCCAAATGTCGAATCCTGATCTGATCAGCGATCAGACGGAGTACACCAAGGTTGCCAAGAAGCAGCGCGACCTCGAGGAAGTGGTGCAGAAGTTCCGAGAGTGGAGGCAGGTTTCAGACAACCTGGCCCAGGCACGCCAGATGCTGAACGAAGGCGACGACGACCTTCGAGAGATGGCCAATCTGGAGATTGCAGAGCTGGAACCCCGTCTGGTGCAGGCCGAAGACGATCTCCGCCTGCTGCTGCTTCCTAAGGACCCGAACGACGAAAAGAACGTGGTGCTGGAAATCCGTGCCGGTACGGGGGGCGACGAAGCCAGCCTTTTTGCCGCCGAGATTTTCCGCATGTATGCCCGCTATGCCGAGGAGCAGCGCTGGAAGGTGGAAATTACCGATAGCAGCGAGTCCGGCGTGGGTGGGATGAAGGAAGTGATCGCCCTCATATCGGGCAGCAAGGTGTTCAGCAAGCTGAAGTACGAAAGCGGCGTCCACCGGGTGCAGCGGGTTCCCGAGACCGAAACTCAGGGCCGTGTACATACCTCAGCCATTACGGTGGCGGTGCTTCCCGAAGCGGATGAGGTGGAACTGGATATCCAGGAAAAGGATCTTCGTGTCGATACCTTCTGTTCTTCCGGACCTGGCGGACAGAGCGTGAATACTACGTATTCGGCAGTGCGCATCACCCACTTGCCCACCAACACGGTAGTGAGCTGCCAGGACGAAAAGTCGCAGATCAAGAACCGTGCCAAGGCCATGCGTGTGCTCCGTTCGCGGCTGTATGAAATCGAGCTTGAGAAGCAACTCGCGGCCATCGGCGCGGAACGCAAGAGCATGGTGGGCTCAGGTGACCGTAGCGAGAAGATCCGCACATACAACTTTCCCCAAAACCGGCTTACCGACCATCGCATCGGCTTGACGCTCTACCAACTGGACCTCATTATGGAGGGACGGTTGGAGCCCATCGTCTCCGCGCTCACCACACACTACAATGCGGAGAAACTGAAGGCCCAGGCGAGCGACGAAGGGAATGGATCTAAGAACGGCGCTTAAGCAGGGCGAAAGACTGCTGCAAGAGGCAGGAGTCTGCGCCCCGCGCCTCAATGCGGAAGTCTTGCTCTGCCACGCTCTGGGTAAGGAGAAGGTGTATCTCTATGCCCACCCGGAAGAAGAACTGTCCGAGTTGGGCTGGATCCATTACGGGCGATACCTTCACGAACGCATGGAGGGCAAACCCACCCAGTACATCACCCGTCACCAGGAGTTTTTTGGGCGCGATTTCTATGTTTCCAACGTAGTGCTGATTCCACGCCCGGAAACAGAGCACCTTGTGGAGACGGCCATCCGGCTGATGCCGAAGGCGGAGTGCGCGATCGACCTCGGTTGCGGTTCCGGCGCGATTGGCATCACTTATCACCTGGAAAGCGGATCGCCCACGCACCTCAG
>CAZUAX010000166.1:0-6620 GCA_964618435.1 uncultured Solibacteraceae bacterium | reverse complement strand
GAAGTGGTGCACGATCTCGCGGGATGGCCCCGGGTTCTGGCGGCGCGCCGGACGCGCTAACTCACATTTGGCAACAAACGGGGCGGCAAGCGAATCCAGCCAAAATGTGCCAGCCAAAAGGTGATCGTAACGAAACCCGCCGGGGTAGCGTACGATATGTATAAGTAGAAACGTCCCTCCGAGGTCTACCTTCCGCATGAAACTGAAGTCGCGCTTTCTTTTCGTCCCCGGAGTTATTCTCCTGTTCTCCCTCCTTGGCGGGCTATTCGGTCCAGGTGTGGGCGGCTCCACGGCAGCAGCGGCTGACCGTGCCGAGCAGGATATCGACCGCAGCGTCCGGACTTTCACGAAAGTATTTTCGATTGTCGAGGAAAATGCGGCGGACCCTGTGGACAGCAGCCGGGCAATTTATAACGGCGCCATCCCGGGCATGTTGCATACCCTGGATCCACACTCTAACTTCTTTGATCCGAAGCAGTTTCAGCTATTGCGGGAAGACCAGCGCGGACAGTATTTCGGTGTCGGAATGATGGTGAGAATGCACCGTGGACGCGTAGTGGTGGTAAACCCCTTCCCGGGTTCGCCCGCATACAATGCCGGCATCCGCCCGAGCGACATTATCCACAAGATTGACGGTGAGGTAACCGAAGGTTGGGACCAGGTTAAGGTGGCCGATAGCCTGAAGGGTGCTCGTGGCACTACGGTGCGGGTGACGATGCTGCGGCGCGGTACGGAAGGCCAAAAGGAATTGACCTTCAACATCGTGCGTGACGAGATTCCCCGGAAGAGCGTCGCGGATGCATTCTATGTTCGTCCGGGCATTGCGTATCTGCAGATCAAGCAGTTTAACGAGAACACCAGCGCGGAGATGGAGCAAAACCTGCGCCGGTTGAAGGAAAACGAGATTAAGGGACTGGTTCTGGATCTGCGCGGTAACCCGGGCGGAATTCTGAATGAGGGCGTAAACGTAGCGGACCACTTTCTGAAGAAGGGCCAGGCGATTGTGTCGCATCGTGGGCGCGCCTCTGCCCAGCGCAAGTATGAAGCGCGCCGGGGCAGCCGCGGGGCGGACTACCCGATTGTCGTTCTGGTGGATGGCAGTTCCGCATCGGCGGCAGAGATCGTGGCCGGCGCTTTGCAGGACCACGACCGGGCCTGGATCCTGGGCGAACAGACATTTGGAAAGGGGCTGGTGCAGACGGTATTTCCGCTGTCTGAGGACACCGGACTCGCCCTCACCACGGCGAAGTACTACACCCCAAGCGGACGGCTGATCCAGCGGGATTACTCCAAGGTGAGTTTCTACGACTACTACAGCCGCAAGAACGGAGATGCCAAGGATCTTGAAGACGTACGCATGACCGATAGCGGCCGCACCGTCTACGGGGGCGGGGGCATTACGCCGGACGAGAAGTTCGAGGGTGCCAAGGGCAACAGTTTTCAATACCGCGTGCGTGACCAGCACATGGCCTATTCCATGTTCGCCGCTCACTACTTTGCGCGGAACTCACTCAATGTGAGTGAGGATTTCCAGGTGAACGATGCCCTGATCGATGAGTTCCGGGAATTTCTGCGCAACGAAAAGATCGAAGTGACCGACGAGGAATTTGCCAAGAATCGGGATCAGGTAATTCTCGACATGAAGCGTGCGGTGTTTACCTACGCGCTTGGCGACGAGAAGAGCGAGACTCTGATGGTGCGCGAAGATCCGATTATTGAGCGCGCGATGGATGCGATGGGCCGGGCGCAGTCCTTGCAGGAGACTGCCCGCAAGACCATTGCGCAGCGCAACGGTAGCGTATCGCCGGAAGAATAACTTCCGCACTGATGCCGCCGGAGGACGCCATGGGTCCTCCATGGTGTGCCATGGTATAACCAGATTTGGGACCCGCACCGCAATGGGCGGGTCCTTTCCGTATCCATGCATCCTTCCGCAAGCACTATTCCCTCCGCTGCCGTGCCGGTGGTGGCGCAGGCTGTGGTCCTCGATACCGGCGGTCAGTATTGCCACCTGATTGCGCGCAAGATTCGCGAACTGGGCGTGTACTCAGAGGTGAAACCCTCGGAAACGCCCGCCGCTGAGTTGGCCGGCGCGAAGGCGATTATCATTTCTGGCGGACCCTGCAGCGTCTATGACCCAGGCAGCCCCACTGTAGACCCCGCAATTTTCAGTTCCCCCGCAGCGGTATTGGGCATCTGCTATGGCTTGCAGCTTGCCGCGCATTTGCTGGGCGGCAAGGTGCAGAAAGTTGACCGCGGCGAGTACGGTCGCGCGCTTCTGCGCGTCCATGGCACTTCCCCGCTAGTGGATGGATGGCAGGGCGAGCCGCGGCAGGTCTGGATGAGCCATCGTGATACCGTGGTGGCTCTTCCCGATGGATTTCAAGGCCTTGCGACTACGGATACCTGCCCGTTCGCTGCCATCTCCGACGAGGCCCGCCAGATTTACGGTGTGCAGTTTCACCCGGAAGTGGTTCACACTCACCAGGGCATAGATTTGTTGCGGAACTTCCTGTTCGGCATCGCCGGATGTGAGCGCGACTGGGACCCTTCCCAGGTCGTCGACCAACTGGAAGAGGAAATTCGCCATGTGGTGGGTGAGCGCAACGTATTCTTCTTCATCAGCGGCGGCGTGGATTCCACGGTTGCCTACACGCTTTGCCTGCGGGCACTCGGCCCTGAGCGCGTGCGTGGGATTTATGTGGATACAGGCTTGATGCGCAAGGGAGAAACGCAATTTGTGCGAGATCTCTTCGGGAGCCTGGGCGGCGGAGCCTGTATCCACGTGGCGGAGGCGGAATCCTATTTTCTCGCGCAGCTTGAAGGTGTGGTGGACCCGGAGACCAAGCGCCACCGGATTGGCCAGGAGTTTCTGGAAGAACAGAACCGTGTCCTCGAAACGGAGCACTTCCTGGATGGCAACTGGATTCTGGGACAGGGCACTATCTATCCCGACACCATCGAATCTGGAGGCACGGCGAAGGCGGACCTCATCAAGACGCACCACAACCGCGTGGAAGGCATCCAGCGCCTGATTGCCGAACGGCGCATTGTCGAACCCTTGCATAATCTCTACAAGGACGAGGTCCGGGAAGTAGGCGCGCAGTTGGGAATTCCTCACGCGTTCCTCCACCGGCACCCTTTTCCTGGGCCTGGGCTGGCGATTCGCTGCCTTTGTGCCGCGGACGAGCAGTCGCCCGTGCCCATTGAGGGTGGCTGGCTTCTGCCGCTACATTCTGTGGGAGTGCAGGGTGACTCAAGGAGCTACAAGCCGGTTCTGTTGATGAATCTGCCAGAGGGGTGGTCGTCTACCGGGTGGGATCCCGCGTATGAACGTGCCACGGAGCTGATCAACGCAAATGACCAGTTCAATCGGGTGGTTGTGGAGCCACTGCCCGGCAATGCCGTTGCCACCTCCTGCAAGGTTGTGCCTGCTGCGATCACCCAGGAACGTCTGAATCGATTACGGGATGCGGACGCCCTGGTGCGCGAAGTATGTGTATCGAGTGGCTTTGAAGGGGAAGTCTGGCAATTTCCGGTGATCCTTGTTCCCTTTGGCACTGAAGCAGCGCCGGATTCCATTGTGCTGCGGCCCATCCAGTCAGTGGACGGAATGACGGCGCAGTCCGTGGGTATGCCATTTAGTGTGCTGCGCGCGCTTTGTGAACAGTTGCTGGCGCTGCCCGGCATTGCCACGGTCCTCTATGACCTTACGCACAAGCCGCCTGGCACCATTGAGTGGGAGTAGCCACGGGTGGGTCACGGGGCCCTGTCATCGAACCCTAGCCAGTTCGCGCTACCCTCGGGATATGCACTGGTTGTTTCTGCTCACCGTACTGCCCTTGCTGGTTTTGCCGCTGGCCTCTCAGGAAACGAAGCCAGCTGCGAAACGCATTCTGGTTGAAGGCCATCGCGGGGCTCGCTGGGTGCTTCCGGAAAACACCATTCCCGCCATGCATCACGCCATGGAGATGGGCGCCGACGTTCTGGAAATGGACCTGTCGGTAACCAAGGACAACGTGCTGGTGCTTTCCCATGACTCAGTAATGAACCCCGCCATCTGCAAGGGGCCGGATGGCATGTCACGCGTAATTCGCCAGCTCACCCTGGCCGAAGTAAAGCAATTCGACTGTGGCTGGGCACCCAACCCGGGCTTTCCCAAACAGCAAGCGCTTCCGGGAACTCGCATGCCCACGCTGGAAGAGGTATTCCAGGAGTTCTCCGCCATCGAGGGATTCGACTTCAACATCGAGACCAAGATTGACCCCCGCAAGCCGGAACTGGCACCCTCGCCAGAGGAGTTTTCAAGACTCTTGGTTGACATGGTGCGCAAGTACAAAATGGAAAAGCGGGTAATTGTACAGAGCTTCGATTTTCGCACCCTGCATGAAGTGAAGAAGCTGGCGCCTGCCCTGCGCCGGTCCGCGTTGGTGGGTATCGGCGATGAGAGTTTTGTGGAGACCGCCAAGCGCGCGGGCGATGCGCCGATTGTGTCGCCGCATCTCCGCCTGGTGACCGCCGCCAAGGTGAAGGAAGCGCAGGCTGCAGGGCTAAAGGTAGTGGCGTGGACAGCCAATACGCCAGCTGAGTGGCAAGCGCTGATTGAGGCGGGCGTCGACAGCATCATCACCGACAACCCACAAGGCCTCGTCCTTTATCTGGAAGAGCGGAAATTGCACTAGGCTGTGTGGCATTCTGTGTGTCGTCTCTACGATTATCAGCGTAGACGGTGGGTGCGATACCGTGGAGGGCATGCCGCTGATTCGCTTCCGTGCAATGGGTGTCCCGGCCGCCATCCTCTTTCTTTTCGCAAGCGTCACTCTGTGCGCGCAATCGCTGGAACGCCTGTCGTGGGTAAAGCCCCGCGTTGTGGTGGAGACCGATGCGCCAGGCGGTGACCCGGATGATGAGGGCTCGCTGGTCCGTTTCTTTCTCTATCTGAACGAGTGGGACACGGAAGCGCTCATCGGCACGCGTTCTCCCGCGGATAGCAGATTGGGTATCAGCGGCAAAGAACGGATTCTGCAGTATGTGGATGACTACCAGGCCGTCTACCCCAACCTGCGCCAACATGCGGAGGGGTTTCCGGCACCGGAGACTTTACGGCAAAGGGTGTTCCAATCCTATGGGGGGACTGAGGCTCGAGACGCGGTGGTAGCCATTCTGGAAGCCGACGACCCGCGCCCCATCTGGTATCAGGACTGGGGCACTAATGAGAACGATGGGGTGCCCACGGCTCTCCGGCAGGCCCTGGACTACCTCCAGGCAAACCGTAGCCCGCAGGTTTATCGCTCGCTGGTGGCCAAGTTGCGCTATGTGGAACTTCATTTACGGGACTTTCTTGGGCACCACCGGCACGCGCTGCGCTTTCACATGGATACCTTCTACCCAACCATGGACGGGGGCCGCTGGTATCACCGATGGCGGCCGCTGACAGAGACAGCGGGGGGCTTCGATATTCAGCGGGATGTGCGCGGCGATCATGGTCCGCTTACAGCGAACTACACCATCACGAAGGAGGGCGATACGCCCGCGTTCATGCACCTGATCCCAAATGGACTGCAGGATGCGGAGCATCCGGAATGGGGCTCATGGGCAGGACGCTTTGGCTATAACCCGGAATTCAACCTCTGGTGGTGTGACCAGCGTGATACCTGGAATGGAACGACGCACCGGGACAATACTCTGGCGCGTTGGGCGGTTCACATCCAGAACGATTTTCGGGCGAGGGCGGATTGGTGCGTGGCAGAATCCCGCAGTGCTGCGAACCACCCTCCAGTGCCAGTGCTTCAAGGCCAGCAAGGATGGGATACTGTCATGCGCACCGTGCCTCCGGGTGCGGCTGTTAAATTGTCGGCAAGTGGATCCTCTGACCCGGACGGAGACACCTTACGCTATGCGTGGTTCAACTACCGGGAAGCCGGCTCATACCCTGGCGAGGTAGCGCTGGAGGGAGCGGAAACGGAAACTGTACACCTGACTGTTCCAGTTGATGCGCATGGGCATAGTATCCACGTGGTACTACAGGTGACAGACTCAGGGCATCCTGCGCTTACCCGCTACCGTCGCATGATTTTAAGGGTGGAGCGGAAAGAGGCGGATGCGCGTTAGGCGCTGGGGGACGTTGCGGTGATCGCAGGGGCTTGCCTCCCGCGAACGGATGACGGGGAAGACGGGCTTAAGAACTGAGGTTGGGTGAGGTTCTAAGGGCGATGCAGATGGTGGAAGAGTCTGGAAGGCGAAAGGCAGTAGACATTTGTTGGAGGTACAACCCTTTGTTCTTAAGCCACTCTGGTCCTCACTTTTGTTCTAAGCACGTAGCGAGCCAAACTGAAGGAGTGCAAGGATCCTGGGCGTAAGTGATAGATGTCAAAAGGGGTTTGGCGCGCACTTGCTGCTGTGTGTGCATCTGCCGGGCCTCATGCGCCCCGCAGAATTTACCACCGACGGAAAGCTTTACCTGTTTGACGTCTCCGGGTCACAACTTGACCCGACGCGTCGGAGCAGTGCTGTGCAGGCAGGGCGGATAAGCAGAGGCGAATGACCGCAGAGCGTTCTGCGCCATTTCAGAGATATACTAGAAAGATGCGTGTCAGCCCTTCTGTGGGCGCGCTTACTGA
>CAZUAX010000165.1:0-9605 GCA_964618435.1 uncultured Solibacteraceae bacterium | reverse complement strand
TTGGCCGAAAATCTGGCCAACGCGCAAACCACGCGCACCCCGGAGGGTGGACCCTACAAGAGGAAAGATGTCGTGCTGGAGAGCGCATCCGGTTTGCAGAACACCTTTGCCAGCCATCTTTCTGAAGCCATGGCGGAACCTCTGGTGGGCGTGCGGGTAAGCGAATTGATTGAGAATGCCGAGGCCGTGGATCTGCGCTACGAGCCTTACCATCCGGATGCCGATGACGATGGCTATGTGGCCTATCCCCAGGTAAACCCGGCCGAAGAACTGGTGAATTTGCAGAGTGCAGCACGCGCCTATGAAGCCAATATCGCCGCAATGTCCACGGCCAAGGAAATGCTGCGGCGTTCCATGGACTTGCTGCGTTAGAGCCGCCGAACTGGAGTTACGAAGGAGAAATGTCCGCAATGGCCAACATTGGTTCTATTGGAGCGGTGCAGGCGAGTTTGCTGCAGCAGGCGGCCACGCCGGCGATGAAACGACTGGCGCCCGCAGTGGCGGATGGGACGCAGGCAGAGGGCTCCTTTGCCGCCGAACTGCACAGCGCGGTCTCTCGTGTCGATAAGGCAATGTCCGAGAGCAACGGCCTCACGCAGCGGCTTCTCCGGGGCGAAAACGTGGAACTGCATACCGTCGCCCTGCGCGCGCAAGAGGCCTCACTGCAATTCGACATGCTGCTGCAGGTGCGCAACCGTCTGATTCAGGGCTACCAGGAAATCATGCGACTGCAGGTATAGACGATGAAGTCCGCGGCTATTGTCCGCCTTGTTCCTGTTATTGCTTGCTCTGCAACGGTGCAGGGAAGCGGTGTGCTGCAACTGTTCACTGCCACAGCACCCTGCACGTGCCGCGCTGTCCGCGGAGCCCCTCCTGTGCCGTCCCGATAAAGACTTTCGTCAGCAACGCGAAATGTGGCCCCTGGCGGATGCGCTATCGGCATCCGAAACGCGGATATTAACCAAATTCCGGTCCCGTTCACTCTAATTCCCTTCAGTTCTCCTCCAGGCCCGCCGATAGACCCCACGTACGCGGCAGATCTTGTGTTTCTTCCGAATGCTGGATCCCTTTCGGGTGGGGATACGAGTTGGGAAAGACGGGTGGTTCTGTGATACCAAAGGTATCCGCACCCAGTGTGAAGCCCTGGTTAGAGGCTGCCGCGGGAGAGGGTACACCTTACCGGAATGGTTGGCCAGTTACAGCTACTGTGGGTGCGGCTTAGCGCGCGGCAGCGCGCCAGCATCGCCGTGGTGACCGCGGCGATCATAGCTGGTATCTACGGACTGGTCTTCTGGCACACTGAGCGCGACTTCGCCCCTCTGTTTGAGAATCTGGCGGCGGAGGAGGCGGGCCACATTGTGGCGAGCCTGAAGGAAGCCGGTGTGGATGTGCGACTCGCTGAAGGTGGGACGCGCGTGCTGGTGCCTTCGGCACAGGTGGCTGAGCAGCGCCTGGCTCTTGCCGCGCAGGGGCTCCCCCAGACGGGCCGGATCGGGTTTGAGATCTTTGACCAAACAAACTTTGGCGCAACAGACTTCACAGAGCAGGTGAACTACCAGCGTGCGATGGAAGGCGAACTGGAGCGGAGCCTGATGACCATCCACGAGATTGAACGCGCGCGGGTGCATATCACCTTCGCCAAGAATTCCGTGTTTCTCGAAAACCAGCAGCCCGCCAAGGGCAGCGTGATGGTGAAGCTGAAGCAAGGGATGACCCTGCAGCCGAGGCAGGTGTCCGCGGTGGCTCATTTGGTGGCGAGCGCGGTGGAGGGGCTTGCGCCCGAAAAGGTATCGGTTGTGGATATGCGGGGCAACTTGTTGAGTCGTCCGCGTAGCGCGCGCATGGGCGACGATCCTGAGGCTACCGACGATCTTCTTCAGTTGCGGCGACGAATGGAAGAGGATCTCCACGGAAAACTGGTGAGCACCCTCAACCCCCTGCTGGGCGAAGGAAAATACCGGGCGAGTGTGGCCGCGGAACTCGACATGACCAGCGGTGATGAGAGCGCCGAGATTTTCGACCCGGACCAGTCCGTGATGGCAAGCACCCAGAAGCAGGAAGATGTCAGCTCAACCGCGCGCTCTGGCGGTGTGCCGGGGACGGCGTCGAATCTTCCGCGAGCGGCAGCATCCGTACGCCCGTCAGGCGGCGGGGTGGTCCGGCGGTCAGAGACCGTTTCGTTTCAAACCAGCCGCACGGTGCGCCATCGCAAGTTGCCGCAGGGCATGTTGAAGCGGGTATCGGTAGCGATTCTGCTCGATCAGCGCTTGCGATGGGAGGGCACGGGCGCGGAGGCACGAAGAGTGCTGGAGGCTCCGGACGAACAGATGCTGAACAGCATCCGTGAACTGGCGACCGGGGCCATTGGGTTGAGCGAGGAACGGGGCGACCAGTTGGTGGTGGAGAGCCTGCCCTTTGAGCAAACAATGCTTGAGCCACCACCCTCCGCCGAGAGCACTGAGGCGCCTGTATCGGCAACACCCGGCCTCGTGCTGCCGGAGTTTCTTTCCTTTCTTCCGCAGGATCTCCCGCCATGGGCGCTTCCCGCGGTCGCCGGAGGCCTGCTTCTGCTGCTGTTGCTGGCGGGTTTTCTGCTTTGGAAGCGTAGCCGCAAGATAGTCCGTGCCAGGTTGGTGACGCAACCGGAACTGGCGGGTGGGCAGGTGCCCGGGCTCCCTTCCACCGCTGCCGTCCAAATCCCCACCGCTCCGGAAGAGGGCGAGGATATCGAGTCTTTTGTGCAGCGACAGCAGGAGATGATGCGTGAAAAGGAGTCAGCGGCAATCGCGTCACTGAAGCAAACGAAACTGGCGCGGACGCAAACAGATGTGCTTACCCATCATCTGGTGGACACCGTGGCTACTGACCCCAACGGCGCGGCCCAGGTGTTGCGCAGCTGGCTGACGGAGGACCGCCAATAGTGTCATCTGCCAGGGAACACGTATGGCTGTGGACAGGTATCGATAATCGCGCACATTGGCAAAGGAATTTCGTGGACGGGAATCACAACAAGTATCCGCACGATGAGAATCCGCATGAAGAGAATCCGCATGAAGAGAATCCGCACCGTGCGGGTGAGCGCCGTGATGATTGGCAAGCGGGCAGACGTGGTTGGTAAGCGATGAAAGACGACAGCGCACAGGATCAGAACACCGCCGTAGCAACGTTACCCGCTCCGGGGGCGGTGCCGAAGCGACGATCAACCGACCGCTTCAGCGGCGCGCGGAAGGCAGCCATGCTGCTGGTTCTGCTGGGCGAGGAAGCCAGTGCGCACATGATGCGCCATCTTGGCGAGGATGAAGTGCAGGCCATCTCCAAGGAGATCGCGCGCAGCACCAACATCAGCGCGGAGAACGCCGAGGATATCCTCGAAGAGTTCTACCAGATGGTGATTGCCCGCAATTACGTCATCAAGGGTGGTATCGATTACGCGAAGCGGCTTCTGGTGAACGCCTTCGGCGCGGAGCCGGCCAAACGGATGCTGGACCGCCTGGTGCAGGCCATCGGCAAGGACAGTGCCAACTTCGACGCTCTGCAAAAGGCGGATCCGCAGCAATTGGCCAAGTTCATTCAAAATGAGCACCCCCAAACCATCGCGCTGATTCTTTCGCACCTCAACTCCAACCAGGCGGCGGCCATGCTCATGGCATTGCCCGTGGATCAGCACGCCGATGTCGCCACGCGGATGGCAAACCTCGACCAGATCTCCCCGGAGATTGTCACCCGTATCGCCAGCATCATCGGCCAGAAAATGCAGGAACTGGGGGAATACAGCAGGGAGTCCTACGGTGGCGTGCAGGCGGTGGCGGAACTGTTCAACCATCTGGACGCCAACTCTACAAAGAGCATTCTGGACACCATCGAGGGCGAGGACGAGGTGCTCGGCAAGAGCATTCGGCACCTGATGTTCGTCTTCGAAGACATCCTCAAGCTGGACTCGCAGGCGGTGCAGGAGATTCTGTCCCGGGTAGATCGCAAGCTGCTGACGGTGGCCTTAAAGGGCACCAGCGAACCGCTGCGTCAGCATTTCATCAAAGTGATGTCCCAGCGTGCGGCGGAAATGCTGCGCGAAGACATGGACGCGTTGGGCCCCGTGAAGATTCGCGACGTGGACGAATCCCAGCAGCAGATTATCGCGGTGGTGCGCCAGTTGGAGGCCGAGAACGTCATTCAACTCGGCGGCGGAGGCGGCGAGGAATATGTCAGCTAAGCTGCTTCGCGGTGACCTCAACGGTGTCCTGGACTTTCGTTGGCAGCCCGGCGGACCGGCGGACGCTCGGCTCCCCGATCGTCTTATGGGCTCCCCTGTCCAACCCACGGCTCTGCGACAGCGGCCGGCGAAGTCAGCGGAAGAAGCCGCGCTGCTTTCGTTTGAACAGCAACTAGATGCCCTGCGCCAAGAGGCAGCGGACGCGCGTGCGCATCTGGAAGCCGAGGCCCAGAGCGCCTTCCAGCGTGGCCTTGTTGAGGGCAGGCGCATGGCGGAAGACGCAGCGCGCGGGGAGTTGGCCGCCCATCAGGGGAGGCTGGCGCATGCCCTGAATGAAATCGCCAAGGCCCGTCAGGAGTTGCTCTCCCAAACGGATGCTGAGCTTGTGCGGCTCTCGGTGGCAATCGCTGAGAAAGTGCTGAATCGCCAGTTGCAGGTGGACGCCGACGCACTGCGTGGAATTGCCCATGCGGCACTGGAACGTCTGGCGGGAAGGCCTGTGCAGGCTGTGCGGCTCCATCCCGACGACCTCCACGCCGTGCAGCAGGAGTTTGCCGGGACCACCACTGCCATGCAACTGGTAGCGGATTCCAGCCTTGCGCCCGGAAGTCTATTGTTCGAGACGGAGTATGGCGTGTTGGATAGTTCCATCACCACGCAGCTTGAGGAAATTGAGCGGGGCTTGGTGGACCGATTGCAAAGGAGCACGCGATGAGCACACGTGCCCTCCCTTCTGGCGCCGAACTGAAGCGCTTCCTGGACCAGCGCAGCTTTGCCCGTTGGACTGGCACCGTAACCCAGGCCGTCGGGCTGCTGGTGGAGAGCGTCGGACCCATGGTGGCCTTAGGTGACTTCTGCGAAGTGAGGACCGCCACTGGCCGCTCCGTCCGTACCCAAGTGGTGGGCTTTCGCGAACAGCGTGTGCTGTCGATTCCGCTGGAGGAAACGGACGGCATTCACCTTGGGGATAGCGTTGTGGCACGCCCCCAAGCCGCCTTGGTGGGTGTGGGGCCAGCCTTGCTGGGACGGGTGCTGGATGGTTTTGGCAGGCCCATGGACGGCGGTCCCTCGGTGGCGGCTGAAGCTCTGTACTCGCTCTACCGCTCTCCCGGCAACCCGTTGGCACGCCAGAACATCCGTGAGCCGCTGCCGACCGGGATCCGCGTCATCGACGCCATGATGCCCTGCGGCGTGGGACAAAGAATCGGCATCTTCGGTGGTTCGGGCGTCGGCAAAAGCACATTGCTGGGGGCCATGGCGCGGCACAACGCGGCCGATGTCTCGGTTATCGCTCTGGTGGGGGAGCGCAATCGCGAAGTGCGCGAGTTCATTGAGAACGACCTCGGGCCGGATGGCCTGAAGCGCAGCGTGGTGGTGGCGGCAACGTCTGACCGTCCGGCCCCGCTTCGCATCCGCGCCGCCTTCGTAGCCATGGCCGTGGCTGAGTACTTTCGCGATCAGGGCGCAAAGGTGTTGCTGGTGATGGATTCAGTAACCCGCCTGGCGATGGCCCAGCGGGAGATTGGCCTTGCGGCCGGGGAACCGCCCAGCCAGAAGGGCTACACGCCGTCGGTGTTTAGTCTTCTGCCCAAAATCTTTGAGCGTGCCGGGAATTTCGAGGATGGGTCCATCACCGGCTTCTTCACCGTTCTGGTGGAAGGTGACGACCTGAACGAGCCCATTACCGACGCCGTGCGCGCGATTCTGGATGGCCACATTGTGCTGTCGCGCGAATTGGGATCTTCCGGCCACTATCCGGCCGTGGACGTGCTTCACTCGGTAAGCCGCCTCTCCACGCAAATCTGTGACCGTGAGCACCTTGCTGCATCCCGGGCGCTGCGCGAGGCGATGGCTCGCGTGCATCAGGCGCAGGACCTCATCAATCTGGGCGCCTACACCAAGGGCAGCAACCCGAAATTGGATACCGTGCTGGCCATCCGGAACGAAATCGACAGTTTCCTGCGGCAGGAACCGGACGCCCCGTCCTCGCGCGAAGAGAGCCTGTCCGCCCTGAACCGTCTGGCCCAAATGCTTGAGAGGAAGTAGACGATGAAGACCTTTCAGTTTCCCCTGGAGAAAGTGATGGAGTTTCGCAAGAGCCAGTGGGAGGCAGAGTCCGCGATCTTAGCGTCACTGCTCGAACAGCAACAGCATTTCGAGCGGCAACTGGGGGAGACCGCCGCGGCAATGGACCAGGCCGCCAAGCATCTCTGCCGCAACGCAAGCCTCAGCAGCGAGGGAGTTCAGCACTTTGCGATGGCAGCGGAATCCGGACGGCGGGCACTACGCCGGCTGCGGCTCACGCTGGATGGAGTGCTGGCCAAGGTGGCCCGCCAGCGCGAGGTCTGCATCGTGGCGAAGAGAGACTATGAACTGGTGCGAAAACTGCGGGAAGCACGCTGGGCCGCATGGTGTCTGGAAGCGGAACGTGAGCAGGAATCCCTCTCTACGGAAGCATTTCTGGCGAAACGAACCCAGCGTCGCCTAGCCGTCAGTTCCCGGATGGAATCGCGTCGCTTGCCTGCCCTAACCGAGCCTGAGCGCGATCGCGAAGTGCCCGCAGGTGGGTCTCCAGACGCTGTATCGCTGCGCTGAGGTATTCGGCGTGCCGTTGTGCTTCCGCAGGTTCGTCTTGCTCCAGGCTCTCCCGAAGGCCAGGCAGCGTCTTCACTCCATAGCCCGTGAATAGCCCGGGAGCGTACACCTGATGCCGGTACCATGGCCGTCCCGGTAGCCCGCGGGCCAGTGCCAGTTTCAATTCTGCCGTCAGCAGCGCCTGGTTCACTTCGCGCGCCGCTGCTTTGTCTCTGGCCAGGGTTTCACGATTTCTCTCCGCCCAGCGCTTCCACGCCTCAGCCTCTCCTTGCAACTGCCGCAAGCTACTTTCCACGCTGGCCGTGTCCAACGGGTGCTCTCGCTCGCGGGCTACGGTAACCACTTCCCGGCGGTACCCCTCGATAGTCTCCGCAAGTTCGGTGAAATCGTATGGCAGCACGGGCGCATTAGCCAGCCGCAGAATCGCCGTAAGCATCACGTCACTCAGCGCCTTGCCGTAGAGATGACCAGGGTCGCAGTGCTTTTCGTACCAGGCGATGGAATCGTAGATGGAGTGGTAGACCCCCGCGCCGGGGCATGCCCCTCCAAACCCGAAGTTCAGTGCGGGCATGGTGATGTGATGGAGAAACGGGGCATAATCGGAGCCGGAGCCCGCCGCGTCGACGGGAAAGGGCCGGTCCTCGCCATCCATGCCGCGCTGCAGGCGCAGGCGCGCCTCCAGAACGCTGTGTTTGCTGACGGGGTCTTCTACATCCTTCAGAACCTCCCTCACAAAAGGCGCCAGATGATGAGACCCTCCCACACGAAGCTGTCCTCTGCCATTGGAATCGGAATTGAAGTAGGCCACCAGTTTCTGCTGCAATTCCAGGGCGTGGTGCTCTACCCACTCCGTGGAGCCGATGATGCCGAACTCCTCCCCATCCCAGAAGGCTAACTTGATGGTGCGAGAGGGCTGCCAGCCACTCTTCCGAAGTGCGCCTAGTACGCGGCCGGTTTCGAGCACTACGCTCGTACCGCTAATGGGGTCGTTGGCGCCATTCACCCAGGCGTCATGGTGATTCCCGTAGACCACCCACTCGTCGGGAAAGTCCTTGCCTGGGATCGTGGCCACTACGTTGTAGATTTTGCGCACTTCGAATTGATTGCGCACTTCCAGTCTTGCCGTGGCGCTTCCATCTCCAAGGTGATACGGAATGGAGAGGCCGCCACGCCAGTCTGGGGGTGCTGCCCGGCCGCCAATCGCCTCAAGGAGTGGTTGGGCGTCGCTGTAGGATACCGGCAGCACAGGTATCTTGAGGATTGTGGGCGATTCGCTTACCGCAAGCCGCTTTGCGCCAGGCAAACTGGGGATGAACGGAGTGGTGGGGTCTCCAGGATAGATGGGCATGTCCATCACGCTGCCGCGCTGTACCCCCTGGGGCGGACGGTGCGGGCCTTCCGGGTAGACAGCACCCTTCCCGAATCCATCATCTGCGGGGTCTGAGTAGATGATGCAACCTACAGCGCCGCGCTCTTGGGCCAGTTTGGGCTTGATGCCGCGCCAACTGCGTCCATAGCGGGCAATCACGATCTTGCCCTTCACCGACACACCAAGCCGTTCGAGCTCAGCGTAGTCCTCGGGTGTGCCGTAATTTACGTACACCAGTGGTGCCGTAACGTCCCCACTTCCCGCATAAGCGTTGAAGGTGGGGAGTTGGTCGGCTTGGCCGGAGGTGGGGTCCTGGTCAATCGCCGGCTCTTTCAACGCGGCCTTGTAGCTGCTGGGCTTCAGCAGTTCCAGTCGCCGTGTGCCGGGGAAGGGAAGCATCACTTCATAGATTTCATACTCCGCCTGCAATCCCCACCCTCGCAGCGACTGCAAAATATACTCCGCCACTTTCCGCGATGCCTCTGTACCCGCATGATGTGGTTCGGCGGCCATCACCCGCATGTATTTGCCCACGTTGGCCGCCGATGCGTTCTGGCGGGCGCTCGCTTCCAATGCTTTCTGAGTGGATACCTGTGAGTCTGGAAAACCAAGGATCGAACCGGAACCTGCGCTGCCTTCCTGCGCGGCGAGGCCAACGGCAAGCACACTGTACGTGGCGAGCGCGATAACAAACCAGAAACGGATGGGTCTTGGCATTCCAATTGCGTCCAGTAGGGGGTGTGGCGATCAAACGTGGATAGCTGCTGCCAGCATAGCAATGCCTGCGCGCCCAACGCTGATCAGGCACTCGGAGCAGTGATGCGCACATCGCATAACAGAACAGAACCATCACGCGCCGTGTGGATTGGCGCTGCAACCTCTGGCGATGGGGTCACCAGGTGAGGCGCAGGCCCGCATAGCCGTTAAAGCCCGGCATGTCCACGCCAGAGCCGTGATGGCGATAGTTGCTGTCCAGGAGATTTTGCACGCCAAAAGTGAGGTGCCATTGCTCACTCAGAGGCATTCCCCCCTGTATGTCTAGCGCGAACCATCCCGCAGTGCTCCGGTAGAGCGGAACGCGGGTGGAATTGCTGAGCACGGTGACGCCTTGGATGGTGGCGCCTAGGGGTAGCACGCGGTCCTGAATCTGGAGCAGTGTCTCTCCCGTTGGCGCGAAGACATCGTCTGCGCTACCTGGGATACCATCGACGCCAGCGTTGAGCAGCGTGGCGTTACGTGAGCCACGAAAGAAGTCAGCAATATCGCTCCGACGCCTGGATGCGCCAATGCGTTCGTCGTCAAGGTCGCCTCCGCTCAGGCGAGTTTGTGCTCCTGCCATGCGCCCTGCAATCTGCAGCCAGGGGCGGCGCCCGGTAGGTACGTACAGCATGGCAATCCGCGCCATCTGGGGAGGAAGTCGCCGGATGTTGC
>CAZUAX010000164.1:7246-9610 GCA_964618435.1 uncultured Solibacteraceae bacterium | reverse complement strand
TGGGTGTACGGGCGTTCCGGCATGAAATTGCGGATGAGCTTGTAGCGTTTATCGCGAGCGGAGCGAATGCGGTCCACGGTCATGTCGCAGCGGTCACGGGCAGCGAAGACCACGTCGCGTTCCCTGCTCGATTCGCTGAAAAGGTCCTGGCCCTGCATGGGTCGTTCCGGCGTTGCGCCCGCCAGCCGGGCAGTTGTGGCAGTCATGTCGAGCGAAATCACCAGGTCGTCGCGAACCTGGCCAGCCTTCCATTGGCCGGGGTACCAGGCAAGCAACGGCACCCGCAGCCCGGCGTCGTAAAGCCATTGCTTGCCGCGGATAAGGCACTGCCCGTGGTCGCCCATAAAGAAAACGGCGGTGTTTTCGAGAAGTTTTTCACTGCGCAGGTAATCAAAGAGCTGCCCAACCTGCCGGTCCAACAGATTCGTACATTCCAGGTGATTCGCATACTCGTCACGCACCGCGGGGTGGTCTGGCCAATAAGGCGGCAGTACAAGGCGCTCGGGAGGAATACGCTGCATTTCCTTGCGGGCCTGCACGTAAGCGGGGCCTTTGTGAGTCGCCGAAAAATTCACCTGCAAATAGAGCGGCTTGTCTTTCGGGCGGTCCTTCATGGAATTCGAATCCCATGGTTCAGATACGTTGAAGTTCCAGTCGTCCTTGCCCGCACCGCGCGCACCTTGGGCAAACTGTTCGCGAAGGTTGATGGTGTGATACCCGGCGCGTCGCAGGTGGCGTGAAATCGTATCCACTCCTTGTGGAAGCTGATAACCATCGTCGCGGTGACTGCGGTGATTGTGCGCGCCGATGGTGGTCTGGTACATGCCCGTGCCAAACGCTGAGCGGCTTGCGGAACAGACAGGCGCTGTAGTGAAGGCATGATGGAAGCGAACGCCTTCCGTCGCCAGCTTATCCAGATTAGGGGTGGTTACCGTTTTGTTGCCGTAACAACCGAGATCAGGGCTGAAGTCCTCGGCAAGTATCCATACAATGTTGGGTTTCTTGGCACCCTGCCCTCGCAGAACACCCGGGAAACCCAGCGCGGCGGAACTCGCCACTGCCGAGTTCCTAAGGAAGTCGCGGCGGGACGCACTCGAAGGGATAGCCACAGGATGCTTGGATGTCATGACGATCAGAGTCTACCGCAAGCGTCCTACGCACTCCAACGCCACGATTCTCCGGACGGCCAAATCCAGCTCTTTCCTCTCAACCGGAGATGGGTTGCCCACACTCAAGCGCCCACAGATCGCCGCACTCAAGTGCCTACAAATCGATTGAGTAGCCCTTCCTATATTCGTAGTGCAGATACTCGTTAGCCGCCGGGTTATTGGTGAACTTTTCGGTCTTTTCATCGAAAAGCAAGGTGCTCTTCAGCTTGTGAGCGATGTTGCCGATCAGTGGGCCTACGTTGCTGCGGTGGCCCTCCAGCGTGTCGCAGTGCGTCTGCTTCCGGCTTTTTACACAATCGAGAAAGTTGCGGGTATGGAAAGCTGTATCCGCGCTGCCCTTGCCGGAACTGGGCTCGATGGCTGGCTTAAAGGAGGCCCTCCACTCGCTGGTATCCCGACTGGTGGGGTCGTTGGGCTTGGTGGGCAAGGAGTGGTTCTGTTCCGGGACAATCTCCCAGTTGCCGTTGTGCAGGTAGAGGGTGCCTTTTGTGCCGCGAAACTCCAGCTCCGTCCGCTTGAAGTTGCCGGGTGCCCCATTGCCGTTGTACTGCTCGTAGGAATTCAAAACGGTAGACCGCTGAGAAGGATTACCGGCAACTGGAGCATCGTATTCCCAAAGAACGACCATCGTGTCAGGAATTTCCCGATTGTCGTTTACTACATACTTGCCGCCGAGCGCCGTCACCACCCGCGGTACGGTGAGTTGCATCATCATGCGCATGGCATCGCTGTAATGGACCCCAAAGTTGGTGAGCTGCCCGCCAGAGAAATCGTAGAACCATCGAAAGTTGTACCAGGCCTTGTTGCGGTTGTACGGCTGTGACGGGGCAGGGCCGAGCCAGGCTTCCCAAGCCTCTTTGCTGGGAGGGGCCGTATCTGCCGGGCTACCAATACCCACCGGCCAATCGTTTCGTACGTGAAAAGAGCGGGCTGCCGAAAGCTGGCCAATTTCGCCTGCCCGCAGCCGTTCCGACAATTTTCGGATCTCGGGAGAGGAGCGCCGGTGCAAGCCCACCTGAACCACGCGTTTGTATTTCTCCGCCGCCTCCACCATGCGGCGACCCTCAAAGACGGTAAGGGACAGTGGCTTTTCCACGTAGACATCCTTGCCCGCCTTGCAGGCAGCAAGGAACATTACCGCGTGCCAGTGGTCCGGTGTACAGATGGCCACGGCATCCACGTTCTTGTCGTCTAG
>CAZUAX010000164.1:0-7146 GCA_964618435.1 uncultured Solibacteraceae bacterium | reverse complement strand
CGGCGGGAAAGAGTGTTCATGGCAGAGATCCTTTACGGCAATCGAATTCTATCGTAGCGCCGCAACCACCGTCAGGCCACCGTGCTCCCACGGTGGTGAAATCGCGATTGGCTAAGTATCGCTTGGGCCCAAAAGTCGGCTCCGGGCAGGGGGCTTTCGCCGATACGGACGCAATGCTACTTCTGAAAGACCACCAGGTCCCGCACCGAGACGCGCGGTTTGTCAGCGTCCCGGTAAGGCTGGCCAAGCACCACAATCCGGATGGTGTGCTTCCCGGGGCTGAGGTTGAAGTCGTGGAATAGCGATTCGTGCGCCTTGGGCTGATCTTCGTCGGAGCTGACGTCGATCCGCACCGGAGGCCTGTCGTCCAGATACACGTCCGCTGTACCTGCTTCCCGCTCGGGAAGGTAGGTGCCCACCAGCAGCAAGCCTGTCCCTTCAAAGGAAATAGTGGCCTCGGCGTCGGCATGCTCGCTGGACCTGCCAACGATGGCGTCGTTCCTCTGGTCTTCTACCCAGGAACCCCTGAAACTCCAGCGGTCGTCAGTTGTGGCGATGCGCTCCACTGGCTTGCCGTAGTCATTCCACAGGGGGATCTCCAGAGCTTGAGGCGGCTGATGTGCCACTGTGAGCACGTCCCCGTCGAGATTGCCGCCGTTCCGCTCAGCAAGGGCGATGGCCCTTTTTTCTGTGCTGGCAACGATTTCATTTAGCGAGTAAACGGTGTAGGCAAACTTTTCATCGGCGATCTCGTCGATACCGTTCTTCCAAGCATCGGGAATGGACTTGTAGCCCAGAACCACGCCCAGGATACCTGCGGCACTGGCCGGGTTGCAGTCAGAATCCTGTCCGGCACGGGTGCTGATGTCGAGGGTCTCGCCCATTTCGCCCTTGCCATAGAGGAGGCCCAATGCGATGTAGGCGCCGTTCAGCTTCGCGTCGATATTGAATGGCAGCAGGGCGCCAGAGGGGCAAGGCTCATCCCTATCCCAATTGTCCTGAATCTGCTGCCAGTTCCATTTCCAGTCGTCCGGGTTCTCCTGGTGCCAGCGGAGAACATCGGCAATCAACATTGCGTATTCGCTTCGCGGAGGCAGCGAGGCCAGGCCCATCTCCACCAGCCTTCTGGGGTCCTTTTCAAAAAATGCCGCGGCATACATCGCCGAAACAAAGGTGCCTCCCAAAATGCCATCGCCATGGTTCATTACGCGCCCGAAACGGTAGGTGTATTCATTGGAGGTTTGTAACATGCCGGGCGTCATCAGGCCGATGAAGTCTGCTTCAATCTGAAAGTCGATGTCGTTGGCGTGGGCATTGTACTTGGGAGTGCCTGATTCGAGAGCGGAGACGCCGCGCTTGAGGTTGCGGCGCGCAGCCAGATTCGCATGCCACAAGCGATAACGAACGTCGCGAAAGAAGGCGCCAACGTCTTCCGTGGTGGCATCTAGGCCGCGTTCGTCCAGAACCTGGGCGAGCGTCATATCAACGTAGAGATCGTCCTGGTTCAGGGAGTTGCGAAGGCGCGCGGGTGTCCACTCGGGCAGCGGACCCTCAATGATCTTTTGCTGCGCACGAAACTCCGTGGGCGCTCCGAAGCTAACACCAATCATTTGTCCGGCCCAGCCGCCGCGGATCTTGTCGCGGAGATCCTCGGTGGAAATAGTCTTGTTTGCAGGACCGCTTATGCATCCGGAAAGCCAGATTAGGGCAGCAAACAAACTGAGGAAAAGGGTTGGACGCAGCATAGGTGTGGAGAATCGTATCGCAATCGAGGCTGGGAATAAAGGGAGGAGGCAACTGCAAACCAGGGCCAACCGGAGGGCTAGATATGGATACCCGCCAGCCATAGTAGATACCCGGCGGCCTGACGATAGTAGAGCCTCCACTCCTCAGAGCGGGTGCGCACTCGCTCTGGGCGTGGCGAGGTAAACACGCGCATGCCGCGCGACTCCAGAATTCGCTTTACACGAAAAAGATGGTAGCCGTCACTCACCACGATGCAGGATCGCAACTGCATGCGATGCATGATCTCCGCGGAGGCCACGGCCGAGTAGATGGTGCTTTCCCCCTCGCTCTCCATCACGATCGCTTCGCTGGGAACTCCCCGGTTTAGAAGAAAGTTCCGGCCCACCTCACTTTCGGTGAAGCGTGGGTCGCCACCCGCGCCGCCTGTGGTAAGGACAAAGCGGGCCAGCCCTTTGCGATAGAGCGCAAGGGTGTGCTTCAGACGCGCTTCCAGCACAGGAGAGGGCTTGCCTCGGTACTCAGCAGCACCAAAAACAATAAGGATATCGGCTGGCTGGGCATCGTCGATGGAAGCTTGCGCGCGTACCTCAAAAGCAAACCATGTGAGGCACAATGCCAGCGCGAGAGTGCCCAGGGCACCCAACTGCAGCCACCTTTTTGTCATCTGCAGCCACTATTCTAGCCCGCCCGCCTGGAGGGCACCCCCGGTGCAGTGAATGAAGGCTACAATTTCCCAAACCGTTACCAGCCCCACGTGCCGGGCTCACCCTTAAAAGGGCCTACAATCCGTCCCGTGATCCAGCCCCCATAAAAATCGCCCGCCTGTGCCCGCACACGTTCATCTCCCAAAAAACAGGCATCCACGCGGCTGGGATAGAACGCGATATGGCCAGCCAGAGGCGCGTACCGCGTGATGGGATGCAAATAGCACCAAGCCGCATTCACTGACTTCTTGCCCGCGACCGCGAGGTGGAAATAGCTCGCCTGCCCTTTCCATTCGCAGAAGCTGGAACCATCGGCATGGCTAAGGAACTCCATCCTCACATCACCGCGCGGCACATAAATGGTGGGCGGATGGCTTGTTTCCAAAATGCGCAACGCTCGGGTGGAGTCCGCCACCAGGAGTCCGTTAAATTCCACCCGTACCCGCTCCGGCACTGCTTCCATGCGCGGCGGGCGGGGATAATCCCACACCGACTCCTGGCCAGGACCCGGCGGAATGCGTCGAGGCTTCATGCGAAGACCACCTTAACGGGAAACGGGGGCATGCGCGGCTGGCGGACCAGCATGGGCTGGGCGGCGCATGGGAGGACAACAGTTTTCCGGGCAAGTATCGTGATTTGGCGGGTACTGTCCAATAGCAAGACGCAGCGGGTTTTCCACCAGTCGCTCCTGCACCAGCAAGCGGATCATTTCCACAAAGCGCGGGTGCGTACCGACACTGGCCGCACGTACCATCGGTACGCCTAGCTCATCGCATATTTGCCGTGCTTCTTCGTCGAGGTCGAACATGACCTCCATATGGTCTGAGACAAAACCAATGGGGACAATCGCGATGGGGCTGAGGTCGCCCGCGGCATGCTGCTCGCGAATGTAATCGCCGATATCGGGTTCCAGCCATGGCTGGTTTGGAGGGCCACTCCGGCTCTGATAGACGAGGACATGCTCGTGGCCTCCAACCGCTTCGGCAACCAGCCGGCAACTCTCCTGCAACTGTTTCTCGTAGTTGCACGTTTCCGCCATAGACGACGGAATACTGTGGGCAGTGAACACCAGGCGCGCTGATTGCCGGACGTCAGAATCCAGTTGCACCAAAGCTTCACGCACACGGTCTGCCACGGCCTCAATGAAAAGCGGGTGATTGTACCAGACGCGGATCTTGTGGAGTTCAGGCGCACTTTCGCCCATGGACTTCTGCGCATCCGCGATATTTTCCCGGTATTGCCGGCACCCCGAGTAGCTGCTAAAGGAACTGGTAGTGAGGCAGAGAGCGCGCTTAATGCCGTCCGCGGCCATCTGGCGCATCGTGTCCTCTAACATAGGGTGCCAGTTCCGGTTGCCGAAATAGATGGGAAAATCAGCCATTCCGTGCGCATCCATTTCGTCGCGAAGGGCAGCGATCAACGCCAGGTTCTGCTCGTTAATCGGGCTCTTACCACCGAAGTGATAGTAGTGCTCCGCTACCTCCAACATGCGCTCCCTGGGAACATTGCGGCCGCGAAGAACGTTCTCAAGGAAGGGCAGCACATCCTCGGGTTGGTTGGGTCCACCAAAGGAGAGTACGAGTAGAGCCTGGTAGGGCTGGGAAGCGGGTTGACTTAAGTGGTCCATGAGCACTTTCCTAGATGCGGGTGGACCGGGAAGGGTGCGCCGATCCGTGCGGGAACAGCCGGGAGCAGGTTATTTTGTGAGTTGGATTGCCACGCAGGACGATTTCTCCACCAGGAACAGGAAGTTCATCAAGCCACCGCCAGTACGCATAGCAACTCCTCCCTGGCGGATGCGCAGCGGCTCCAACTGGTGATTCGGCACCGTTAACCTTACACGATAGATTTCGTCCTTGCTACGCTTGAATCGAAAGTAGCCTTTGTCGTTGGTGGTGCGGGTGTCCACCACTTCCGCCTCAGTTCCGTCGGGCTTCAGGCGCACCATCTGGAGCTTTGCGCCAACGATGGGCTTGCCATCAATATCCTGGAGATAGCCCTGGATGCGCGGCAGGGTTGGAATTCCCGGAGCCTGCTGACATTGGCCGAACAAAGACGGCAAGGCGAGCGCGAGAAACAGAAGTATTCGAATCATGGGCTTTCCTTTTATTGTAAGGAATTCTTATTGGCTTGTACGTGACGGAGAGCTGCACGTAAGTGCGGCGATTTGCCCAATCCCGTGCGTGTGCCTTCTGAGGTCCCGGCGGAACTCATGAAAGTGGCAATTGCGGGTGGTGGACTATCCGGACTCTCCGCGGCCTGGGTATTGGCCGAAGCGGGGTTCACCGTTGACCTGTTTGAGGCGCGGCCCTTCCCTGGCGGAAGGGCCGCGTCCTATGACATGCCCGATGGCGCAGGGCACATCCGGCTGGACAATTCGCAGCACATCCTCATGCGCTGCTGCGATAACCTGCTGGACTTCTTTCGGCGAGTAGGTATTGAGCATCTGGTGGAGTACCACTCCCAGTTCACGTTTTTGGAGCCGGGTGGGCGAGCCAGCACCATGGCGGCGGGGAGGCTACCCGCGCCGTTGCATTTTGCTGGAGCGTTTGCGGGGCTGCGGTTCCTTACCGCAGCCGACAAACTCTCGATTGCCCGAGGCATGTTGGCGGTGCAGCGCGCGGTTCTCCGGGGGCCGTTGCTCGACACGATCACGATGGGCGAATGGCTGCGTGGCCACGGCCAAACCGACAACGCGCTTCGGCGATTCTGGGAGCCCGTTCTGGTAAGTGCGGTGAACGAGACGCTGGATGTGATTTCCGCCTGGCAAGGGATCCGTCTGATGCACCTGGGATTTCTGGCAGGCGAACGCAACTACGAAATGGGGATTCCTACGGTCCTTCTGGGTGACCTGTACGCCGCGGAGCGCTTTGCGGGAAAGCCCGGGCTGCGCCTGCATTTGGGTTCTGCCGTCACTGGGTTTCGTGAGGATGGCGGAATCCTGGCCGGTTTCGATGTGGACGGGCAAGCCGTGGGGGCGGACGCCTACGTCTCCGCTTTACCCTTTGAGCGGCTGGAGTCGCTGTTCCCCGCTCTGGATACGGGGATGCGCCAAGCCAGACATTCCCCGATCGCGGGTATCCACCTGCGATTCAGCAAGCCAGTGACAAGCCTGCCCCATGCAGCACTGCTCGACCGAACCATTCAATGGTTCTTCGCCAAGGAAGGCGGCGCGCTACTAAGCCTTGTGGTGAGTGCATCTCGTTCCCTGGAAACGATGCGTAAGCAAGAGATTGTCGACCTCGCGATCAAGGAATTATCGGAGTTCTTACCGGATGTGCAAACAGCAACCCTAACCGGCGCCTGGGTAACCAGGGAAACGAAAGCGACTTTCGTCGCGTCTCCGGGTTTTGAGGCCCGGCGGCCGGGACCACGCACACGTCTGCGCAATTTCTTCCTGGCCGGAGAATGGACCAACACGGGCTGGCCTTCCACAATGGAAGGGGCCGTCATAAGCGGTTATCGCGCCGCGGAGGCTATTTGTGCACACCACGCAGTCCCCGTCAGATTTGTGGTGAACCCGTAGAAGTAGCGCATCCAATGAATGGTATGGCATCACGAGCAAGAAATACCGTGTTCTACGATGGGGACTGCGGGTTTTGTGAACGCAGTATTGGTGTGGTGCGTGCATTTGACTGGCTGGGTTTGTTCCGCTACGCAAAACTGCAGAGCGAGGAGGCGCGTGTCGCTGGAATTCCGCCCGAACGCTACCCTTCGCAGATGGTGCTGCGCACCGGGGAAGGTAAAGGCACCCGGCTCTGGGCTGGTTGGCGAGCCGTCAAGCAGATATGGCTGCGGACGCCAGCATACTATGCAGCAATGGCCGGGGCAGTTTTCGTTCACCCTGTGCTCGCTGTGGCGCTGGCACTTGCGCTCACGCCAATTGGCAACCCTCTGGGTGACTGGCTCTACCGACTGGTAGCCCGCAACCGGCACCGCTTCCCCGCAAGCACGTGCCGCCTGGAGAACCCATGAGCCGTCTCTGCGATAATCAAAAGATGCGCACTACCTTGCACGTTTTGCTGCTTGTTGTTTTCGGGTTGGCGCTCGCCATGCCCGTTCGGGCGGCTGACCCTGACTTCACCGCCATCACCGTGGAAGTGATGAACGACCGCAATAAACCTGTTCCGCGAGCCAGCGTGATCGTTCGCTTCGTGGAAGGGCGCTCGGTGGTTAAGTTTGGTAAGAAGATCATCACTTCGTATGAGTTGCGCACTTCAAACGAAGGCAAAGTAACGGTTCCGCCCATTCCTCAGGGAAAGATTCTCATCCAGATTATCGCCAAGGGATACAAAACCTACGGCGAGTACCATGAGATCTACGAGGATGAAAAGACGCTACCCATCGTGTTGTCACCACCCGCGAAGCAATACTCCGCACACGATGACGACCAGAAGAAGTCACAGTAGGGAAATCCTAGTGCTTCGCTGCTAACTGTCCACTTCCACGTGTGGATGGTCCAGGCCTTCCACCTTCACGCGGCGGATGCGTCTCGCGGTGCCTGTCTGCTCGTCCACGTCTATCAGGGCTCCGCGCAATTGAGGGTCGCCCTCCGCTACTTCCAGGCGGTTGGGAATCCCAGTCAGAAATCTCTGCAGAGCGGTTTCCGGCGTAGCACCGATGATGGACTGATAAGCGCCGGTCATTCCCGCGTCCGCCTGCAAAGCCGTGCCCTTGGGAAGCACCCGCTCGTCCG
>CAZUAX010000163.1:0-9705 GCA_964618435.1 uncultured Solibacteraceae bacterium | reverse complement strand
GGTCCATCGGGAGGGCTCCTCGAAAGAAAAGTCACCCGGTACGCCCGGGTGACTTATCCTGCATTCAGATATCTGGGGCTAAGCGACCTTACCGGCGGACTGAAGCGCGCCTTTCGCCGTGGCAACCAATGACGCAAACGCGTCGTCGTCAGCAATCGCCAACTCAGACAGCATCTTGCGGTTCAGATCGACGCCTGCTGCCTTCAATCCACCCATAAACTTGCTGTAGGAGATGTCGTGGTTCCGGCAGGCTGCATTGATACGGGTAATCCACAGGGCGCGAAAATCCCGCTTCTTGTTCTTGCGACCGGTATAGGCGTATTTGAGGGCTTTCTCTAACGCTTCCTGTGCGGCGCGGTAGAGCTTACTCTTGGCGAGGAAGAACCCTTCGGTCTGTTTCAGGACCCGCTTGCGCGCTGCTGCGCGTCGTGGTCCGCGTTTTACTCTGGGCACGTTTACCTCCTTAAGGCTTCCCGGCGCTACGGTGCGCAACCGGTGGTTCAGGCCCGCCAGGCAGTGCCAACAAGCACTGGCAGGGCCAGATGGAATGTTCGCGGGCTATTGGCCTACGCGTAGGGAATCATGCGGGAAATGATCTTCGTATCCGGATCCGAGGCAAGGACCGCATGCCGCAAGCGACGCTTGCGGGTGGTCGACTTCGACGTCAGAATGTGACGCTTCATCGAGTTGTTGCGCTTCACCTTGCCCGTGCCGGTTTTCTTGAAGCGCTTTTGGGCGCCCTTGTGCGTCTTTAGTTTCGGCATGGGGTCTCTCTACTGGAGATTGTCGTGCCTACCCCGCTAACGGGGAGACAACCTTTCTAGTTTAACAAGGCATTTGGAGACAGGCAAGCTACTGAGGCGAATCTGCGGCTCCGTGCAAGAACACTGGGGCGGCGCGGGCTCCCGGAACCTAAGCCGCTGATTGCAAAATACGTTTCCTTGAATCGCAAGCAGCACCTAACTGCTAGTGGGCACCCGCCGCGTCGGCCTGTTGCGCTTTCCTCGCAGAGCCATCGCTATACCCAGACCCACCTGCTGCCGGGTCCACCGCCGGGGGTGGTGCCTGTACAAAGCCAACGATAATCGAAATGCGTCGATTCGAATAGTCATTCGGGTCATCGGGCTTCCTTAATTGCCGGTCCGCAAAGCCGCGCACTTGCCCAATCTGGCTCGCCCTTACGCCATGTTGCTCCATGAAGCGCCTGGCGTAGTGTGCACGATCCGTCGAAAGGTCCCAATTGCTGTAGTATCCGCGGTTTGAAAACGGACGCGCATCGGTATGGCCTTCGATCACAATCGGATTCTCCAGCCTGCCGATCTCCACTGCCAGCGCGTCCACAACGCTACGCGCCGAGGAGGTAAGTTCCCGCGATCCAGAGTCAAAAAAGCTATTGCCTTCCTTATCAATCAGCTCAATGCGCAAGCCGTCTCCGGTGACGGTCATTTCTACCTGCTCCTGCAGGGCTCCAAGCTGCGGCAGGGTCTTGAGAGTTCGGGTAAGCTTGTTTTTCAGCTCAGGCATGTCCTCTATCGACAGCAGCAGTGCGTCATCCTTTTCTGCTCCTAGCTGCCCCGTACCATCCATGTCGCGATAACCTTTCGGATCATTAAAGTAGAGCGACACCGCTTTCTGGATTTCCGGGCTGGCATTCATCAGCCACAGCACAATGAACAGCGCCATCATCGCCGTCACGAAATCCGCGTAGGCCACTTTCCAGGCGCCCGAGTGATGGCCGCCAGCCACCACTTTCTTCACGATGATGATGGGGGGATTGGCCCCCGGCTTCGCGCTCATCAGGCTGCCTCCGCCTGTTTGGCTGGCGCTCCGCTGCCACCCTTACATGCCTGTTCCATCTCTTCAAAGGACGGGCGCACGTGGGGAGGAATGGTGCGCCTTGCGTGCTCCACGGCCAAGATCGGGGCTGAGCCCTTCACCGATGCTACCAGCGCCCCCTTCAGCATCTTCAGGAATTCCAGCCTGTGGGTGTTCGACTTCTCGATACTCGCCGCCAGGGGCGCAAAGAATCCATAGCAGAACAGGATTCCGAGAAACGTTCCCACCAGCGCCGCCGCCACTTTGTGCCCAATCTCCTCGGGCGGTCCGCCTAGGGATCCCATGGTGATCACCACTCCCAGCACCGCCGCCACAATCCCCAACCCGGGAAGCGCGTCCGCTACCGTCTGCAGCGAATGGACCGGCACGCTTTCCTCGTGATGATGCACTTCCAGGTCGTGGTCAAGCATCATGTCGAGCTCAAAAGGCTGCACATGCCCGGTCATCGTCATCCGGAACGTATCGCAAATGAAGCTCAGCACATAGTGGTCTTTCATCATCCAGCCGTGCTGGGAAAACAGAGGGCTCTCCGAGGGCTTTTCGATGTCCGATTCCAGCTTCGCCAGTCCGTTCTTTCGCACATGCTGGAAAATCTCATACATCGCCACCAACGCGGCCAGATAATACTCTTTGCTGTAGGGGCTGCCCTTCAGCACGCCCACCAACCCGCCTAACATCGACTTCAATACTGCGGGAGGATTGGCAATCAGCAGCGTACCAATCGCAGCGCCAAGAATAATCACATACTCTGCGGGCTGTACCAGCACCATCAACTCACCGTGCTCCATCAGGAATCCACCGATGACAGAGCCGAACACCACAAGGATGCCGATAATTACGAACATACGCAGTACTCTCCGCAGGGCGGCGGTCGCCCAGTAGCTTGGTCGCGCGCCTATCCACCAGCCGTCATGAGGACATATCGACAGCGCTGGAACCCGCATTAGGGTGAATCAGCTCCCCCCGGAAGTCGCGTGGCGCGGCAGCCCGTCCCCGCTCCACCCACGCTGGCCCTATGCCCAAGCTAGGCAACATTGGTGCCCGCCCCCTCATGAATTCGCTTAAAGTTCCCCAAACCCCTAATTTTGTTAATCACGGACTGTTTCTGTCGCACTAGAAGAGACTTGAACCGTTTGATATCGTGGAAGGATTCCAATACGATTCGCGGCTGCCGCTCGGCAGTTGCTGCCTGCTACCCACACCGTTCTGGAAAGGACAATCTGCAAATGAGTTCGCCCAAGGAAACTGGAAAGCATCCAGGGGCCGAGTCTGGGGTATCCCGTCGCGGTTTTCTGGAAGTAACCGGGGTTGGAGGCGCCGTGGTAGGAACCGTGGTGCTCGACCAACCCGCGCAAGCGCAAGGGGCTGGAGCGCGGGCTTTGGGCCCGGGCGCAGTGCCCATTACTTTGAATGTGAATGGCAAATCGCTGAAGGCTAGCGTGGAGCCACGTATGACGCTGCTCGATGCCTTGCGTGGCCCTCTGGACCACACCGGTGCCAAGCGCGTCTGTGATCGTGGCACCTGCGGCGCCTGCACGGTGATGATGGACGGCAAGAGTGTCTACGCCTGCACCGTTCTTGCCATCGACGCCCAAGGCAGCAAAATTGAAACAGTGGAAGGGCTCACCGCCGACCTCAAGAACGATGCGCTCGTCAACGCCTTCGTCGAGCACGATGCCCAGCAGTGCGGTTACTGTACGCCCGGATTTATGGTGGCAGCCAAGGCCCTGCTGAAGGAGAATCCACGTCCCACGTTCGCTGAGGTGGAAGCTGGCCTGTCTGGCAATCTCTGCCGTTGCGGCACCTACGTGGGTCTTCGCAAGGCCGTGCTGGAAGCAGCACAGAAAGGGAGGGCATAAGCTATGGCGGAATATGCATGGCCAAAAATGTCCGAGCGCAGCCTCATCGGCAAGCGCATCAGTCGGCTCGACGGCGCACAGAAAGCGGGCGGCCGCGCCAAATACGGGTCCGACATGAACCCGCAGAAGCTGCTCTATGCCGCTGTCCTCACCAGCCCACACGCGCGCGCTAAGCTAAACGCCATCGACATTAGCGCGGCAAAGTCCTCACCCGGCGTCACGGCCGTCATCGCCGTGGAAGCCGCGGGTAAGGAAGTGCAGTGGGAAGGCACCATCCTCGCCGCAGTGGCTGCGGAAACCGAACAGCAGGCCCGCGATGCAGTTCGCAAGATCAAGGTAGATTTCCAGGTGCTTCCGCACGTGGTGAAGGACGATAGCGTCGCCAAGGCCGGCAACAATGCCAAGCCTGCCGGCGAGCAGGTGCAGGGCGACCCCGATGCCGCTAAGTCCTCGGCAGCCTTCACCTCTGAAGCCCTCTACGGATTGCCCGTCCTCACCCACTGCTGCCTGGAGCCCCACGGCCAAACCATCCAGTGGGTGGGCAACGAGATTACCTCCTGGCCCTCCACGCAGGCCGTCTCCAACTACGCAGGAGACCTCGGCGCCCAACTGGAAGTGCCCGCAACCGCCATCAAGGTCCACCAGGATCACATCGGCGGCGGCTTCGGCAGCAAGTTCCAGAGCGATCAGTGGGGCGCTTTCTGCGCGAAACTGTCCAAAGAGTCCGGCGGACGCCCGGTGAAATTCTTCCTCGATCGCAATATCGAGCTGATGATTGCCGGCAACCGTCCCTCGCACTACGCCAAGGTAAGAATCGGCGCGGACGCCAGCGGCAAGATCACCCTCTGGGAATCGGAAAGCTGGAGCACCGGCGGCATCGGCGGAGGGAATATTCCCCCCATCCCCTACGTCTTCACCAAGATTCCCAACCAACGCAAGAACCACAACGCCATCTCCACCAACAACGGTGGACAGCGTGCCTGGCGCGCTCCCAACCATCCGCAGGCCAGCTACCTCACCTGCTGCGCCATCGATGACCTCGCCGCCAAGATGGGTAAGGATCCGCTGGAAGTTTTCCTTGCCAACTGCGATCTCACCACCCGCGAAGAAGCCTATCGTCGGCAGCTCAACAAAGCCGCTAAGCACATTGATTGGGCCACAAAGTGGAAAGGCCGCGGCAAGAGCCGTCAAGGCTACCTCGCCAAAGGCCTCGGCATCGGCGTAAACACTTGGGGCGGCGCGGGGCACGAGAGCACCGCAACCGCTCGCATCCATCCCGACGGAACCGTCGAGATCGAATGCGGTACGCAGGACCTGGGCACTGGCACCCGCACCATCATGACGCAGGTGGCCGCCGAAACCCTGGGTCTGCCCATGGATGGCATCCGCCTCAAAATCGGTGATAACGCCTACCCGGCCTCCGGCGCATCGGGCGGCTCCACTACCGTGGGCGGCGTCTCCTCATCCACCCGCATCGCCACCACCGATGCCCTCAACATGCTGTTCGAGAAGGTCGGTCCCAGCCTCGATAACGCCGCCCCTGGCGACCTCGAAGCCAAGAACGGCCGTATCCAGGTAAAGGGCAATCCCAACAAGGGCATGTCCTGGACCGAGGCCTGCAAGAAGCTAGGTGTCGCGCCAATTGAAGTGCAAGGCCGCAACAATCCCCGTAACCCGCGCGGATTGAATACCGGTGGCGTCGCCGGCGTCCAGATGGCGGAAGTTACCGTCGATATGGAAACCGGTGTCGTCGTACTCGACAAGATCGTCGCTGTCCAGGACATCGGCCTTGTCGTCAACCCCAAGACCGCGGAAAGCCAAGTCTACGGCGCCATGATTATGAACGTCTGCGGCAGCCTCTTTGAAGAGCGCGTCGTCGACGAAATCACCGGCCGCTTCCTGAACGCCGACATGGAGTTCTACAAGCTTGCCGGCGCTCCGGATATCGGCGAGATGATCTGCGAACTCGAGGTCGATGAAGAGAACGATTCTCGCGGCATCATCGGCTTGGGCGAACCACCCACTGTGGGTGGAATTGCCGCCATCGGCAACGCCGTTGCCAACGCCATCGGAGTGCGGGTACCCATGGTGCCCCTCACCCCCAGGCGCGTCCTCGATGCTCTGAACGGGAGGAACAGCTAATGCAAGCCTTTGCTTACGCAAACCCAAAGACGCTGAAGGAGGCCCTCGCTTCTTTAGGCGCAAACTGGGATGAGGCGGCCGTTCTTGCCGGCGGCACTGACCTCATCAGCCTCATGAAGCAGGATGTCTACGCCCCGAAAAAGGTGGTCAACATCAAGGGGCTTAAGGAACTCAAAGGCATTGAGCGCACCGGCGATGGCGGCTTCCGCATCGGCGCGGCGGTCACCATTGACGAAATGATGAAGAACCGCATCCTGGGCGAGGAATTCCCCGCCCTGCTTGCGGCCGCCAAGGGCATCACCAGCCCGCAGATGCGGAATATGGGCACTGTGGGCGGCGACCTCTGCCAGCGCCCTCGTTGCTGGTATTACCGCAGCGGCTTCGGTTTGCTCGCCACCAGCGCGGATGGCAAGAGCCTCGTTCCCAATGGTGAGAACGAGTTCCACGCCATCCTCGGCCACGGCAACAAAACCTACTTCGTCAGCGCCTCCAGCTTCGGCCCCGCCCTCGTGGCCTATGGAGCCAAACTGAAGATCGCCTCCGCTTCCGGTGTGCGTGAAGTGAATGCGGAAGACTTCTTCCGTGTTCCCGCCAGCGCCACGGAGCGGGAAGTGGATCTGAAGCCCAACGAGATCCTCACGGAAATCGTTCTTCCGGTTTCCCGCGGCTCGCAGAGCGCTACCTACGAAGTGCGGCAGCGGGAAGCCTTTGACTGGCCACTCGCCACCGCCTCCGTGATGTTAAAGATGAGCGGCGGCAACGTCAGTGAAGCGCGCATCGCCCTCGGCCATGTCGCGCCCAAGCCCTGGCGCAGCAAGGAAGCCGAGCAGGCCATCGCCGGCAAGGCCATCACGGAAGCCACCGCAGAAGCTGCTGCCGCTGCCGCAGTGGCTGGCGCCAGCCCGCTCAGCAAGAATGCCTACAAGGTGCAGTTGGCCAAAACCGCCATTAAACGCGCCTTGCTTGCCGCCAAGGGTTAACCAGGGTGAGCGGCGCCGCCGCCTTGCTGTTACGAAAGTCCAGGCTTTTGCAATCGCAAGGCCAAGCGCCTCGAAAGGAGTGTTGCAATGGAACAACCCGGCCTCACCCAAATGGATGAAGACCGCTGCCAGTATCTGCGCTGGAAAGGAATGTGGGTACTTACGGAGCCAACTCCGGACGTGCCCCGCTCCAACGACCGTGCCTTCTGGTGCTTGAAAACCCAAACCTGCCTTGGCCCCGACGGCACCATTGCCGATGAGTACGAGTGCAGTGCCCACCGCAAGTGCTACAAAGCACTCTAGATGGTGAACTTAATCCCCTCGTGGAAGCAGCAAAGGGGCGTCCGGGCAACCGGACGCCCCTTCTGCATGTAGGCCCATCAAAACCAGGCTGCAATTTCGCAGTCTAACCCGCTGTCGTCCAGGACACCCGCCCGCCCGTCTCCGCCAGATAGCGTAGTGCCTCCTGGTGCGTGATCAACTGCGCATCCAGCAGGTTGTCCGGAGAATGGAAGAACGGTTGCCCATTGCGTTTGCCATGGTTGAAGTCAAAGGCCGGCGATTCCACCGTGATCGAAAGCGCCCCGCAATGCAGGTTTAGCGCCGTATCCAGGTTCGGGTTGAACCCTCTCTCCCGCGCCGGGTCCGCCGTTTCCGCCACGTCGTCGCTTCGCTGCAATCCCGCCTCCGTCAGCGGTGTCATGATGCGCCGGTACACCGCATCGAAAACCGGCGTCAGCACCGGCTCCGCGCTCGGGCGCAGGGGGTGCAGGAAATTCGCCCCCGTATGCATGTTCAGGATCAGATCCGGCCGTTCCGCCGTCGCCAGTCGGTAAAGCGCGCGCGTCTCCGGCTGCGGATTCTCCAGAAAGTCATCATGCTGGATGTTCACCCCCGCATCGTTCGGATAACCGCCCGGAAATTGCGTCGTCCGGAAGTCCAGAGGAATGTGTTCCTTACACTGCGGCCACCCAATCAGCTGCCCGTCTGGCTTCGCCCCGGTGTTGAAGTATTCGTGCAGCGTATGGTCAGTCCCCTGGAACTTCAGCATCCGCAGCGGCACTCTCACCCGTCCATCCACGTTCGTAATGGGAATCACCACAATCCGCCCCACCCGACCCGCCGCCTCCACTAGCGCTGGCCACCGCTTCCCACGCAGGTCCGCGCCGGTCTCCAGCACTGCCAGCAGATTCACCGCGCCCATGATGCCCTCAAACTCGCCGCCATGCACCGCCGACACGCACCAGTACACCGTGCGCTTCCAGTCCGGCCCAAGGTAAGCGCGCACATCCCGAAATCCCAGTGCGCCGGAAAATGTCGATGTTCCCTTGCCCTGCCGCGGCTCTCCATAAAACACCGCGCGGATCTCCCTGCCCCCCGCCGTCTGCCCAATCGCAGCCACCCTGCCCTTGCGCACCCTTGTATCCAGGAAGCGCCTCACTTCCTCCGCCATACTTACCCAGAACGGCGGAATCTGCGCCTCCTCCACCAGGTGGCTGGCCGGAATCGCAAAACGAGCCTGCGCGTTGGCCGCCACCAGCGAGGTGGCCGCCAGACTAAGTGCACTGCGGCGGGTAATCATGCAAGGCATTCTATCGCGTCGCACATCACCTGCCCGCACCACTCGGATACTCTAGTTGGATCCTCTGGAGTGCTAACTCGGAAGGCTTTCGAACCACTCCACCATCTGCCGGTAACGCACGCCGCCTTCCGCATACACCACGTAATGCAGCGCCCCGGTCACCGCCATCATGAACACCGCGAACCCCAGCGCCTGCCACCATTGGCGCGATGCTGTCTGCGCCGCCAGCCCCGGCCGGATGGCATCCATCGCGGAGCCATCCAACATCCAACGCCCTACCTCAATCCGTGAGGGATTGGCCAGAAAAGTTCCCTCCACGGTCACCTCGGCCCCGGGCTGCAGCGCGTATTCCCAAAATTGCCAACGCCGCGTCGCCACACGTTGCGCCATCGCCTCGGCAGCTGGCTGGCCCTGCAGTTGTGGCGGCGCCTGCCCTTCCAGCCACCCCGCCGTCGGCTGCCCTTCTGGAGCGAATAGCGTCCGTACCGCCCTATTGTTCACCACATTGACATTTAGGCTTGTGCCCGCCTGGTTCAGGTACTGAGCGAACGCAGCATTCCCCGCCTCGAGGTTCGCAACCTGCCACCGTCGTTGCATCAAGAGAGGCAGCGCCTGCGCCTGATAGCGCTGATCCCACGAAACGACAGGATGGAAGTTCTTCAGCCATGGCGTGCCGCTCACTGCCACAAATCCCTGGGATGTCACAATCCCGAAGGGCACGCAATCGATGCCGCGGATTCTCGGTGGAGCCACTCTGCTCTTGGTAGCAATCTCCTCCGGAGTCTGGCGAGCGGCCTGCATCTCAAATTCCACGACCACGGCATTCGTCTGCGTAAAGGGAGTCTTCCCCGGCGCTCCCAATGCCTGCACCACGCCACCTACGCGGATACGCTGGCCGTCCAGCCAGTTACGTTGCTCCGTTTCCGGACGCATTCTTGTCCGCAGCGATGCAAGCACTCCCTGTATGCCGCCCACGCTCAGCGTCACGCTGCCTGCCAGCAAACTCACCACCAGCCAAACGTGGGGCAACCCCATCGCCGAAACTTCCCGGTGCTCAAGAAATAAGGACGCCGCCAGTGTTCCCAGCAGCACAAGACAGCCAATCCACATCGTGCCCTCCGCATTGGCAGCTTCGCCCAGCCAGCAGAATTGTAGCAATTGCCATGCAACTGGGTAGGAAAATGCCAATCCGCATAATCCCGGAAAGAAAATAGGCTCCAAACCCACCCTTCGCCACCCGGTCCAGCTCCCCCCCCTGCCCCTGCCGCCGCTGGGTTCGTTTCGTAGTTACTGGGTTCGTTTTGAA
>CAZUAX010000162.1:0-9797 GCA_964618435.1 uncultured Solibacteraceae bacterium | reverse complement strand
TGCGTGAACTGGCTTTCCCAGGCCGCGTGCGTCAATGGCCACCGCCCGGTGAGCAGACCCTCCGCAAGGCGTTTCGCCTCGCCCCGCAACTCATCGAATCTGCGGGAATCGGCCAGCAGCGCACAGCGTGCTTCCAGCCCGGCAAGTTCGGCGGGCAGACCATCGAGCACGGCCGCCGTGCCTGCCATCGCCGCATATGCCCGCAGCGCCTCCTTCTCGCGTCCGGCTTTGCGCAGGTTGCGGCCCAGCCGCAGCATCGCCGCGGCGCGGATCCCCGCATCGGCGGATCTGGTGAGCGGCTCCAGGGCGCGAGCCGCCGCCAGAGAATCCTCCCGTTGAAACTCAAGAATGTCCGCGAGGGCGAATGGCGCATCGTCAACCTCTGTCGACGGCGGAGGGAAAGGGAAATAGAGAAGACTGCCGCCGGGTTCCACGTCCACCTGCTTCATGGTGCCCCGCAAACGAACTACGCCAGCGGGAAGCGATCCCCCTGAGGATAGCTCTTCCAATTCGGCGATTCGGCGAAACAAAGAGCCGGCCACGCGGTCTGCCGCCGCCTCCAGTTGCTCCACCCGGCGCTGCCTGGCAAGCGCCCGATCCTGCGTCACTAGTTCCCAACCAAGCCAGCCGACCGCCGCGGCAAAGAGCAGCGTTACCGTCAGGAACAGGCTCTGGACGCGCCTTGGGGAGAGCATGGATCCTCCCAGATTACAGGAGCGCAAGTCACGGAACGATCAGGATTCTGTCAGGATTTGGTTTGGTGCATTGAGAAAGGCAAATGCCGGACAGTGATGCGGCGAACAATCTGCGCGCCTGTCCGGCACTTGCATCAGAGCGTCAGGGCAATCACTTCGTCGCGGGCAGGAAGTTTTCGAGGGCCCAAACCTGTGCGCGTTGGGTTTGAGAGGTCGTCGTAACAAAACTGCCGTCGGGTGAGAAGGACAGGCCACGGTATTCCCGCGGGATCTCCTGCTTGGAGGGCTCTCCACCTTCCGGAGAGAAGATCCAGAGCTCCATTTTTTCAAGCCCCCCACCTGGACGTGCAAGCACCGCAATCTTCGTGTCATCGCTTGTCCAATCCATCGCCCAAAGCGCAGCGGCACTGTTGGGAGGGAGCTTATAGATTACGCGGCTCTCGCGGTTCTGCAAGTTAACTACCGCCAAGTAGACTCCACCGCGGATGGCGAGTTTCGATCCATCATGGGACACCCGCAAATCGTAGTTGCCGCCACCCGCAATAGTAAAGAGCGTCTGGGATGTGCCTGCGACGGTGTCGAACGCCTGGGTTTCACGAGGGGTTCCGTGGAAGATGGTCTTCCCGTCGCGCGAGACTGTGAAACTCCACGTGTTGTCAGGCACCGGGGCGACCAACGTTGGATTCCCCGTAACGCCGTCGATTCGGAATACTCCGGATCGGTTTTGCTCGTCCACTCCAAGCACCAAGAAAGCCTGGCTGTCATGCGTCCAGCGAACCACCTTCCACGACTTCAGGTTCACCGAAATTGAGCGCTCCCCTTTAGAGCTAAGCTCTCGAACCGTAATGCCGTAGGCTGGGTTAACCACAAGAAGGCGCTTGCCATCGGGAGAGAAATGGGCTGCTCCACCTCCCAGCATCGCGCCAACGCTATTCCCGGCGGAGATGCTGACGGAAGGCGCCGTCCCCGCGAATCCGTTTTGACTCCAGGGCAGCACATGGCTTTCCGATCGGCGATTGTATGTCGAGTAAATCAGCGCACCCTGACGGGTGATTCCGGCTGGCATCGCTCCCGCCATCGCTGCTCCGGGGATATGGTGCGGCGGCGCTGCCGCCTTTCCGCTCCGCATGGGAAGTAGGTACAGATCGGCTGATCCAGCCCCTTCGCGGCTAAAGAGTAATGCCGTCCCATCCGGCGTCCAGCCCATCATCTCAGCACCATCCGCAACCACGGATTCGACGGCTCGATGATCTGCGACGGGCCGGATCATGAGTTTAGGTTTTGCGTGAGTAGGCCGAACCGAGTAGGCGAGCCATTGCCCGTCGGGTGAGATTCGCGCGTTAGACGGCCAAAGCTTGTCTTGAGTGTCAAAGCGTCGCTGTTCACCGCTTTCGACGTTCACAAGCAGCAGGGCATCTTCCTCCTCAGCCCGATTCTCAGGACTTCGATAGACGACGGCAGCCGCCACCCACTTGTTGTCCGGGCTCCAATCCATCGCTTCCGCATAGTCCAGGTTTTTTCCCGTAGCGATTACCTTCTCACCAGTGCCGTCCAATCCGATCACGCGCAGATCTACGTAACCATTCTTGTTGATTTCCGACACGCCCTTTGGATCTCTCGGACGCTCCACACCGAAAGCCACGGACTTGCCATCGTGCGAAACGGCGCTGGCCGCCCACAAGTTCTCGACCTTTGAGCAGCCGCCTCCGTTCGTGAGGCGTCGGCTCTCCCCACTGATAAAATCGCGTATGGCGAGGTCGCAGGTGGCCCAGTCGACAAACGTGTAGTAACGCCCGTCCGCACTTGTCCTCCCTCCACCATCCGCGGCGTTGTCCCACAGCAATCGTGTCCGCACGGTAGTTGTAGCCGCTGGGGCCATTGCCGCCAGCCGTGCACTGGCCTGCGCCGCCAGATCCTTCTGGTCCGCGTAGTTCTTCACCACGCTTTCGAAGGCTTTGCGGGCCTCCTGGTGGCCGAGCTTTTCGTAGCAGAGCGCGATGTGGAACTGGGCCTGCGCCGCCACGGAACGTGGGGTGCCTTTCGCGGCAAGCACCTTGCGGAAACCGTCGATGGCAGCCTGCAGATTGCCAGTGACGCGCTCGTGATGCAGGGCGGCGCCCAACATCGATTCTGGAGTCTGTGCCGCTTGTGGAAATACCACGGGAGTGAGCAGCAGTGCGATCAGAACTCCCCTTGCGAATCTCGTTTTCATTGTGTTTGTTGCCTCCGTATCCGGTCTGGACACTGGCAGAGTAACCGGGCGGCCGGTTCAATAGCCTCAGGTGGATGCCAAGAGTAGGTCAAGACTGCGTAAACCTCATCCATCGAAACGGTAGCCCAGGCCGCGAAGACTCACCAGGAAGCGAGGATGCGCGGGAACCGGTTCAATCTTTCCGCGAAGGTTGTTGATGTGGGTATAGACCACACGATCTGTCTGGAAGGTGTGGGGTCCCCAGATGGTATGGGTGATCTTCTCGATGCTCAGGATCTTGCCGCGGTTCTCAAGGAACATGCAGAGCATGCGAAATTCGAGCGCGGTCAGGTCAAGCGCCTGATCGCCACGCCGTGCCTCCGCACGTTCGCAATCCACCTCGATATCGCCGAACTGGTAGGTCTTCGGTTCGCTTGTGGTTGCCGTCCGGCGCAGGACCGCCTGCACGCGGAGTAGCAATTCCTGGCGGCTGAAGGGCTTGGTGACGTAGTCATCCGCGCCGAGCGAGAGCCCGGTGATGCGATCCTGTTCCTGCCCTCTCGCCGTCAGCAGGATCACCGGCGTCTGGTTGCCTGCTTTCCGCATCTCTCGCAGCACGGTGAAGCCGTCCTTTCCGGGCAACATCACGTCCAGCAGGACGAGATCCCAGCGGCGCCCGCGGATCCTTTCGAGCGCGGTGATGCCGTCGCTTACCGCGTCCACCTGGTGCCCCTCGTCTTCAAGATCATCCTGCAGCGCGATGGCAATGGTTGGTTCGTCTTCAACGATGAGAATTTGACTCATACAGCAGCTCGCAGAGAGAGAGTAAACGTGCTTCCCTGGCCGGGCTCGCTTTCGACGTGTAGGCTCGCGCCGTGGGCATCCGCTATGCGTCGAACCAGTGCCAGCCCCAGGCCCACGCCCTTCGCCGGGCTGGCGCCGGCGCTCGCGGTGCGATAGAACCGGTCAAAGATGCGCCGCTGTTCTTCGCGGGAAATCCCGCATCCATGGTCTTCCACCTCGATGCACAGCCATCCCGCTTGCTCGTGGGCCTTGAGCACCACGGCGCTGCCTTCGGGTGAATACTTGATGGCGTTATCCAGCAGATTGAGCACGGCCGAGGAGAGCGCTTCCCGGTCACCGTCAATCGCCGGCAGGTGCTCGGGCAGCAAGGTCCGCACTTCCCGCCGCCGCGCGGCGATGGCTGCCATTTCGCCCAGCCACTCGGTGGTCTCGATGCGGGAGAAGCGATACTCCTTGCGACCATCCTCCATGCGGGAGAAGTCCAGGACGTTTTCGACAAGACGTGTGAGCCGGTCGCTCTCCCGGCAGATGAGCTCATAGTATTGGCGGCGGCGTGCTTCGTCATTGGCGGCGCGCCCGGCCAATAGCATCTCGCCTAACTGGCGGATGCCGGTGAGCGGAGACCGGAACTCGTGCGAGACGGTGGCGGTGAAATCCGCCTGCATCTGCGCGATCTGGAGTTCCCGCCGAACGATCCACACCGTGGCAAAGGTGCCGAAAGCAAGCACCCCGGCCACCGCAAAGAGAATGGCGAGCAGCAGGCGTCGGCGGGTGTCGTTCTCCCGTGCCGGAAGTGTAGGATCGGTGGCTTCGGCCCAAACGGAACCCGGCATGCCGAGCGGAGTCAGCGCAAGAGCCGCTGTCTTCGAATCGGGGGACGCTTCAGCGTCCATGCGCGCGCGCAGGTCGCCCGGCAACTCGTGGGAAGCCTCTTCCAGCCATTCCGGCCACTGGGAGTCGCGTACAATGATCGCGGATGGTCGCCCTTTCGTGGGGAGGACGACCAGTGCAGCGACGCCGGAGTCCTTGAGCCTCCCCGATTCCCCCATGACCGCGCGTTCGAGGATGCGCGACATCGCCTGGCGCTCCTGTTCCGCGGCCCGGACCGTTTCCGAAATCCGGTCCGACGCCCAGGTCCGCAGTTGTTCCTCGTAGAAGGCATAGGGCGACTTCTCCAGGGTCCAGGTGCCTGCGTGCAGGTCCTGATAGAGCCGTGCGGCTTCAGCGGGTGAATTCGCGGAAAGCTCGAATCGCGCGGCCAGTGAACTGGGAACGGTGCCGGGAGAATCCGGAAGGGCGGCCGCACGCTTCCATGCGGCCATGGCTGCGGATGTATCCCCGGCACGCGCTAGTGCTCGGGCCAGTCGAAGCTGCACCCAGCCCTGCCAAAGTGCCGGCGCGGACCTGGCCAACTGTTGATAGCGCAGCACCGATTGCCGTACATCCGCTGCGCGCAGCTCCAGCAACTCGGCCGCTTCCAGTTCGGGCGGCGGGCTCACAAATGCGGGGGCTTTTCCATCAGGAATCCAGGCGAATGCGGATGCAGGGGAGAGCAGCAGTTGTGGAGAGAACATGGCCTCCGCGACTCGACTGCCTTCGTGATAGTGCAGTGCTTCCCCACGGGCCAGTGCATCGGCGCGGGCGCGTGCTTCGCCCACGCGTCTCTCCAAGTTGGAGTAGATCCGGTGCGAGGCGTCCTGCAACCGTTCGCGCCAGGCTTGTTCGGCGAGCTGCTGGTCCGCGTCGAGTGCCCGCCACGCAAGGACAGCGAGAGCGACGGACGGCAGAACCACCGTGGCCGCAAAGAGCCACAGTACAGGCCGCCCATCCCCCCACTTCCAATGTCTCCGCATCGCCCACAAGCCCTTGATCTCTATTCTGTATCAGCGGGCGAGAAATGGGGCCCGGTTGAGGCGGAGAGTTCGTTCAAGTTTAGGTCAATATTGCACGGAACACACGACGGGGCGCCTGGCAGTAGCCAGATGCCCCTTCGTCCTGCTTAACATTTGTGGAAACACCGATGACGAGGAATTGGATCAACCCCTTCACATCGTTCTTCCTGTGTTCCTTGTGGCGCAGCCAAGTGTTGGTTTCCGTCGCGTGCGCATCATCACGAGCATGCCGGCCAGGCCGATCAGCGTAGCCATTGATGTTCCTGGTTCCGGCACAGCGCTGATACCGGCTGTCGAATAACTGGCGCCCGATCCGGCTTCGACATCGAATTGAATTTCCCCTTCGCTGTCCCGAACCGTCAGCCCCACGACTTTCAACGTCTGTGACAAGTCGATCATCGAATAGGTAACCACAAGTCCGCCGGTGTTCCTGATGCGGCTGACTACTGCCACAAGAAGCCTGTAGTTGAAGGCTTCGTTTGCAGGAACCGGGATGGCAGACAGCTCTATGGTCTGGTTCAGGATGCCCATGTCAGGAAAAAGGTCCGGTTCCGAATAACGAGTGAAGCCCGTCTCTCCTTCCCTTCGCACGTATTGTGCGACCGCAATGCCCACGGGCCAGGTGAAAACGGGGTTCGCCGGGTCGAGCGCTCCACTGGTCACTGTCCAGTCGATCTCCCCAGTTAGTTGAATCGTCGGCTGCCAGAGGAACGTGGTTTCTTCGCTCTCCGCCGAGGTCACCGTAAGGCGATCCACCATCGACGCAAAGCTGTTCCTTGCCCTTGCTTGTCCGACAGCAAGTTCGCCCGATTGCGTGGACATCACACCGAGCGTGCCATACGAGGCGCTCGCGGATTGAGAGAAAGCAGGAAACTCACCTGGCAACGACTCATAGGCGAGGCTTGCAAACAAGGGATCCTGCATTCCGGCCAGCGGGGGAATCGGGATATCCCCGGAACCACCGAAGCTGATCTGCACGTAGGGATCGGTAATGGTTCCGCCAGAACAAGCGGCGACGGCAATCACAAGCATGATGACGAGCCACACGGCTCGTGCCTGAAACACTACTCGATGTCTATTCATACAGACTTTCCTTCTTTTCTTTTGAAGAGCCGGCTCAGTGTGCGACGCGCGGGCATCAGATTTCCCCAAGCACGCGCTAGAGTTACAGTCTAAGCGGCATGCCCCGTTTTTTCTGTCAAGGTTGTGTCAGGTGTTTGTCAGGATTTGGCTAAGTACAACCAACCCGGGTCAAGTACCTTTGGACCGCGCAATATCTAACGGGTAACCTTCGCTTTGAAGTTCATGTTGTAGTAGCCCAGACGCTGGATCTTGTTCTTGGAACTGGTGTAGATGCTGGCAACGTGCTTGCCAAAGCTGGCCCCTGATGTCGCGGAGGGAAGCACGGCAACGTCCCACTCGTCTTCCGCGCGTGTGGAGCCGGGGCGGTAGGTGATCTGAATCTCCGCCAGAGCGTACGCGCCGTTCAAAAGCGCATCCATGGTCATGTCATAATCCATGACCTTGCCGTTTTCGTATTCCCATTTCTGAATGAGGTCAGCGTTGGGATTGCGCCAGCGCAGGGAGTAGCTCTTCCCGTCCGTACCGGTGAAGTTGGAGCCGGCGCCGGTGGTGAAGGAACAGTGGGCTGCCAGAGTGCCGTTCACCCAGCAGTTCTCATGCGGATACCCCGCCGCATAACCCAAAATCGCATCGTAGCCGCGAAATACTTTCCCGATGCTGAACCCGCCAGACCCGTTCTGCAGCGCGGTGCCGAATCCAGGAAGGGGGTCGTCCGTCGGGCTCACCAGAATTCGTTCGAAGAAGTCTCGGACGATTCGCCGCCCAGATGTGCCCACGTTCGCCACGATGTCTCCGGACTGTCCCGGGCAGTTGAAAAGGGTGACAGCGTAAGTCGCGTTTCCGTCGGAACGGATCTGCATGCCGGTGTCATCCAGAATCAACTTACCGGCCAGGTTCGTACAGGTTGTGCCGCCTCCGCCTCCGCCCTTCTTTTGGGAAAAAGCTGGCAGGCAAAGCAGCCCGGCGATCATCAGGACAATCGTAGTCTTCAGCATGTAGGTTCTCCTTGGCTTCGTCTCCGGCGTGCCCTCTGATGCGCCCCCGGAGTGACTGAATCTGATTTTGCGGTTCGGACGGAATCGGCTCAACCAAACACTTGGTGAACATTCGGTTAACACGGAACTCGTTGATATCAATGGCCGAAAATGCAGTTCGAACTTGCCAAAAAATGCGCCGGGAGGTACTCTAGTTCGATCCCAACATGGCGAGATACCGGTTCTCCGGCTTTGAGGTTGACGATGAGTTGCGGGAATTGCGACGCAATGGCCATCGTGTGCCCTTGCAACCGCAGCCCTTCCAAATCCTCTGCCTGCTGCTCGCCTCCCCCGGACGTGCGGTTAGCAGGGAAATCATCATTGAGTCGCTTTGGGGTGGTACTCACCTGGCGGACGCGGACCGCAGCTTGAACATTGCTGTCCGAAAACTGCGCAGCGCCTTGGACGATTCGGCCGAGATCCCCAGGATGCTGCAGACCATTCCGCGGCAAGGTTATTGCCTGGTGGCTCCCGTCGAAGCGATTCCCGCCGACGTTGCGGACGCCGGACAGCCAGCCGCTCCCCATTTACAGACCCATCTGGAAGACCGGGACTCACCGAACCCCGCGCGCCCACCGCACCCGGATGAGAAGCCGAAATTCGTCACACCGGCGGATGCAGATCTTCCGCAGCTTCCGGTCCTGGAAAGCGCCGATGCCGGTCCGCCGTCCGGGGTTTTCCGAAATCGATGGCGGTGGCTGGGCGCCGCGGCGGTGCTCCTGGGGTTGGGGGCCTTCGTCTTCTGGTGGAACCAGGCGTCTGTACCCAAATCGCGGGAGAACAACTACGTCCTCGTTGCTGCGTTTGAGGACAGCACCGGCGAAAAGGACCTGGCCGGAGCCTACGAAGCCCTGCTTGAATCCGAACTCACGGCCTCTGGTCACGTGATGCTGGTGTCACCAGACCGCGTGGGTGACACTCTGCGCCTGATGCGCAAACCGCCAATCCCGCGACCGCCGCTGACGGATGCCATGGATGTCGCCCGCAGGGATCCGGCCATTCGTGCCGTGGTTGGCGGCGAACTGCGGCGCGTGGATAATCAGTATCTGCTTTCGTTGCGGCTGCTTGCGCCGGAGTCGGGTAGTGCGCTGATCGCCCTCAACGGCGCGGCCGGCACGCGTACGGAGTTGGTCTCTACGCTACGAGAGCTTGCGATGGCCATCCGGGAGCGGATGGGGGAAAGTCTTCCGCAAGCCGCGCGCACTGGACAAGCGCTCGATCCAGTGACCACTCAATCTCTGCAGGCCCTTAAGCTCTATAGCGAAGGCCACGCCTTGGGCCGACAAGGGAACTGGGCGGCAGCGGAGGTCCTCCTGCGTCAGGCGGTGGAACTGGACCCCGAGTTCCCGTCCGCTCTCAATCTGCTTGCCTGGGCCATCCACAATCAGCGCTTTGAGGACTCGGTAGACTATCTGCCGCTGGCGGACCGTGCTCTTGCCCGGGTGAATTCGACATCGGAGCAGGAGGCTCTGTTCATTCGTGGGAGCTGGCATCTCCTGCGGCACGAGTATGCAGCATCGGTCCCCTTCCACGAGGCGCTGCTGCAGCGCTTTCCGCAGCATCCCTGGGCCGTTGGGAACCTGCTGAATGCGTATTCGCGGACGGGACAGCGAAACAAAGCGCTCTACCTTGTGCGGCGGTTGCCGGAGATTCGACCCAACGATGCCCTAAGCTACCGGGATATAGCATCGTGGACGGTCTGTGCCGAGGATGGCACTCCTGCCCAGCTGCGCGAAGCGGCTGACCGGCTCCTGGAACTCACGCAACAGCGAGACGGTGAGCGCATGTTGCCAGTTTGGGCTCAGCTCCGTCTGGCGTGGCATGCAACGGCAGCGTGGCTGGAAGGCGACCTTACTGCAGCAAAGAACCACCTGGATGAGGTGGCGCAGTTAGTTCATCGTGACCCGCCGAGCGGCGGCAGCAGGTTCCTGGTGCTGTCCGGATACCTGACTCTCGGAATGCGAAAAGAGGCGGAATCCCTGGTGCCGCCTGGCAGGCAGCTGTACTTTCGGGACAACTGGGCTTTATGGCCCGCCCTCTTCGCCGGGGATCAAGAGACCGCGACGAGGATTGCGCAAGAAATGGTAGAGGCGCGCCC
>CAZUAX010000161.1:0-9864 GCA_964618435.1 uncultured Solibacteraceae bacterium | reverse complement strand
GCCATGCCGCCTGCCACGAAGGCCGCTGCGAGAATCCAACCATCTCTCACCATTTCAACGTGTTTCCGCTATCCGCACTCATCCTTATTGTGTCAGCTTAAGGGCATCGTGTCAGCTTAGACGCGTCACGGAAGCGAACTGTTAAAGGCAAGGCTTCGACGGCACTCCAACTTTGGCGCAGCATCGGAACGACGCTAGAAGTGCCGGATCTGGAAGTACTCGCCCGAAACCGAACGAATCCCAGACTCATACTTTGCCAAAAAGACCATGAATGACTCTGTATATTGCTTGCCACCATCTGGATCAATGATCTTCATTGAGGTGGACTGCGGCTTTCCGTCACCGGCAATTCCTTCGAGAATCCGCGAGTGTAAACCCGTGTTGGGATTAGTGGTAACGGACGCGCCAATCCACAGGAGCCCGTGCTGGCGAAGCAGGCGCGCCCACTCTTCAATCGGCAGGTTCGCCATTGGCTGGTGCCGCATGTTCGCTGCCTGAAGAAATGGGCCGAATTGGCTCGACGGCAGGCCCTGTGTGGTGGGAGGATACGACTTATCGTAGAAATCGGCCCATTTTTGCCCAACCTTTAGGACTGCATCGCGAATTGGGTAGGAAAACTGGTCCTTCCAGGAACGCATCATGCAGTAGACCGTCGCCCAACAACTCATTGGGCTGGGTTGTGCAATCACAGTCTTCGCGCCTGGAACGATGTACGAGATATTCGCGGACGGGGTTGGCTGCGGCGGACCGGCGGTTGGCAGGAGCGCGTCCAGCTTCGTCATGGTCTGTCTGCCGATAACCCCGTCGACAGAGAGCCCATGCTTCGTCTGGAACGCACGTACCGTTTTCAGGGTCTCCTGCCCGAAGATGCCGTCGGGTTTCCCCAGCTTGGTAGAACCCGGCATGGGAAATCCAAGGTCGATAAACGCCTGCTGCAGAATAGCGACTGCCTGACCTTGCTCCATGTACTTGATGGGTGGCATGTTTTCCGATGCCTTCTGCAACCGGGTATTCCCAGAAAAACGCGGGGACTTCAGCGCCATAGGTTCCAGACCTCCGGATCGTCTTCTCTACTTGTTATTTCGTAAATGCTCCACCAAGTGGCTCAGCGAGCTTAGCTCAGTGAAACTGTCGCCGCAGTCCCAGTTCCCTGATCATGGTTCTGCAAGAGGCGACGGCCTAAGCCATTGGCTCGCACGCTAGAGCCAGAGAACGATTCTCCAATGAAATTGGGTCACACTCTTTTTGGAGACGGTCAGCACTGCCGGGAAATTTTGCCCCCTTTGGGCAGGACATCCCGCAGAGGTACCAGAGGTAAACCCGGCTGTCTGAGTATCCAGTCACCATCGCAACTGCCGCTATATCAGCACGATCACTCGCTTTATCAGCTATTTAGGGAAGAAATTGCCTGTTTTTCTCTAAGATTGCGGTAAGGCTCAATGGTACTTCGGTTCCGCAAGATACTCCAGTACTGCGGGACTGCTTTCTGGTTTTTGCGCCTTTATTCGCCCCCATGCCCTGCTGGTATCGTCGGTGTACGGGCACCATACAGACCCATGGGTTGATGCCTGTGGCCGGAGACTGCGCTGCGGTGGATCTAGGCAGAATCGGATCGAAGGCCCCGTGGAGGAAAATGTTTAGCAGAACAAGTTGGCTGGTCGTGTTATTGATTGCTGCACTCGCCGCAGTCCATCCCGTCGTTGCCGCTCCCATTGTGACGTCACTGGAAACCACAGAGTTAACCGCGGCATTGAGCGAATTCAACCAGGTCGCCTTCAATGCGACTGCGCGCTGGCAGAGCAACCAGACCAGTAATTTTAAAATGCGGATATCGAACGGGACTTCCGGCTCACCCCATCATCTGGTCACTGGCGGTTCGGGGATTACTTGGAATTCCGACGGGCCACAGGCGTTCACAGTAAATTTCGATGGTGCCGTGGTGACTTTCACCATCGTTGATGGAGCAAATACCCATACCATCGAGACAAGCCCCGCCGAGACTGAGGTGAATTCTCTGATGATCGCGCTGCGCTCTCAGGCGGGGGTTGGCATTAGCTCCGAAATCGAGGTTACTAACTTGGCGCTAAACGGGGAACCCCTTTCGAGCCCTTCGATGTACTTAGGATCAGTAAACTCCCGGAGCTTCCTGATGGTTGCCGGAATCGGACCTTCGTTTACGCTTACCGGGAACCTGCGTATATCAAAGAACGGCGGCGCTGGAGAGATTCCCTCAATGGTGGTGTTTGCCGGAACCGCACCTGAGCCAGGCCCTACATCGTCCTCAACAAGCACAGAGAACGAAGAACTGGTGGCCACGCCTGAGCCGGGCACATGGCTCCTGATGGTCACCGGTATGCTGCTGGCAATGTTGGGGCGCTCACAACGCATCCATGCCTATGTGCTGGCGGTGAGAAATCGCTAGGTGGGTTGGATTCGTCGCCGCTGGGAGTAAGCCACAGTGGAAGCGGAGGCATCTGGCACCGATGCATCCGTCAGGTAAGGGGCCGGGAAACTGTGATAGACTTCCGCCCAAGTGATGTCCCGCCCCACCCTCCTCGCCATCGCGCAAACATGGCCGAGCAGTTCTGAACTTACCAGCCCGGCGCCTGCAATTGCCCACCAGGCTGCTCAGGAATTCCATCATCACGCTTCGTCCGTGCGGCGATACGCTTTCGCGATCATTAGAGACGTCGCTGAATCCGAGGACATTGCCCAAGAGTGCTTTGTGCGGTTAATGCAGGCGCTTAGCCGGGGAGTGGTGGTGGAGAGGCCCCTACCCTGGCTTTTGCGCGTGGCACATAATCTTGCGATGGACGGGCTGGCCCGCCGACCTCGCGAAGTGGCGCTGGAGGATAGCCTCGCCATCCTCATGTCAGACCCTGAACCTGATCCGGAAGCTGCTCTGGTGGAACGAGACCGGCGCGCCCGTGTGCAGCAGGCGCTTCATTTGCTTTCCGCGCAAGAGTTGCGGTGCTGGACCTTGCGAGCAGAAGGACTTCGATACCGGGAGATTGCGGACGTGCTGGGTGTGCGAACGGGAACCGTAACTGCATTTCTTGTAAGGGCCGCAGAAAAGCTATCCTCAATTTGAGGGTAAGTTTCCAGGTTTTCCCGATATGAACGGGCGCAACCATCCATCTCCGCGCACCGCGAGCACGCAGCAGGGAAAACATCCCGCACGCGAGGAGTTGATGTCGCTGCTCGACGGGGAAATCTCCCCAGCCGACGCTGGGAATATGCAGCACCACATTGAGGGGTGCGCAGAGTGCCGGACTCTCATCGAACGTTACCAGGCAGTCCGCAGTGCATTTTCGAGCGAGGATCTTTTCCCGGAATTGCCTGCTTTAACGGCTACCCTTGCTCCATTGATTCCTTCCGCCACAGATCCTGATTCTTCCTGGTCCACCAGCCGCCTCTGGCAGCTGCCGTCTGTTCTGGCTGCCAGTATTGCCTTGCTTGCAGGAGGTATCCTCTTCTGGCACCTGGTGCTCTCCCCCCCGGGTGTGTCGGCGCGGGAACTCATCAGTCGCGTCCGGATTGAGGAAGATCGCCCCCTGCGGAGCGCGCCTGGGGTAGCCGTGAAACGAACATTGCTAATCACCCGTAGAGTAGCCGGGGTGGTGGAGAAACGGATTGAATATCAGCAAACCCTCCAGGGTGTGGGGGGCAGACTGATTCCTGCAGCAGACGAGGCGCCTGAGACGAATTCACTAGAGAACGAAATTGTATCCGCCATTCCCATCCAGAACTGCGCCGGGCTAATCCCCCTTTCCGCCGACATGATGGAATGCCTTTCCCGAGACAGTTCAGCTGCCCTTCGTGTGATCAGCACTCCTCGCGATCTGGAAGAAGGCGTCTACCAGGTAGCCATCGACAATCTCAGACCCCAGCAGGGGAACCCCTTCACCTCAGTTTGGACATTGAGGCTGTCCGACTGGCGACTCACGCGGGTGGACTTTCGCTTCTTTCAGGTACCTGAGGATGTGGAGTATGGCGTGGAGGAGTTGACCTACCTGGTGATTGAGGAACCTGGGACGTCGCCTCCACCGCCGCCGCCCCCTCTGGTTGCGGATTCACGGAAGCAGGCAATCTCCAGTATGTCGAGGACGGAAACGGCGGAGGGAAGTCAGGAGAGCCGCCTGGCAAATACCAAGGCCAAGCTTTTCCTTAGTCTGCACGCCCTGGCGCCCTCCCCGGAGGACGAACTCACGATTCGCTTTGGCGAAGGACTGCCCATTGTGGTGAGTGCGCTTGTGCTTGATGCGAACAGGAAAGAGGCATTCGTAAATGCGCTTGATCAACTGGAAGGCGTGAGCGCTTCGGTGCTGAGCTACTCCGACGCGCTAGAGGTTGCTGGCGATCACCTAGCCACGGCACCAGAATTCGACGCTGCGCCAGCCGACCGGACAGAAAGTACGATTCGTAGCGAAGGCCCATTGTTGCTCGACGAACTGGCCACTCACTTCGGCGGCGGTGAAGAGGGAAGGAAAAAGGCGCTTAGTTTTGGCGCATCTGTTCTGGAACAGTCCCAGACGATCCAGTTTCAGTCACGATGGCTGGGTCGTTTGTACAAGGCGTTGCCAGAGGATGAACTGCGGCTGTTGTCTCCGGAAATCCGAGGCGACATCATGGACGTTGAATCTGCGATGGTAAGGCACCTGGAAATTCAGCACAAGCTGCTTCGTCAGCAGGTGGAAAGCGTACTGTGCCCAAAACTCTGCAATTTGCCAAGTATGGGTGGCCTGGAAGCAAATACGAACGCGCTGCTGGAGCGGACCGCGCCAGGCCCAATTCGTGAGCCAGCAGAGATCTCCAGGATCCTTGACAATGAGTTCTCGCTACTCAAGGTGTTGTTGGTAGATAGGGCATTTGCGGCCTCACAGCCAAATTCACCTTCCACCAACACCGCTACCCCCGATGCCTCGTCGGGCGAACGCCAGATCGCGGTCTGGCTCCGGGAATCCACGCGTGTTGAGCGAATCCTCTCTCACTGGCAACCGCGTTCAGCCACGCCTGACTCCATCCGTTTGACCTCGCGCTAGGTGCCGCGCCACCCTCCGCAGCATTTCAGAGGGGTGCAATCTCCTGTTCTCCGATCGGATTACTCAAAAAAAATTCTCTGGTCCTGTCTGAAAACCCAACCGACGGAGAGTCATGTATGCAGAGGTCTTGTTCTGTTATGTCTCCACGTTGGATTCTCCTGCTGATTTCTCTCGCGTTGGCGAGCCTTTCGGCTCACGCACAAAACGCCCAGATGACCGGGCGCATTACTGACCCCACTGGCGCTGTGGTGCCTGAAGCCAATGTCAGTGTCGTCGCCAGCGATACGGGCGTCCGCCGCCGTGTCGCGAGCAACCAGGAGGGCTACTATACGGTGCCCTTGTTGCAGCCTGGCCGCTATGAAGTTGTTGTCCAAAAAGAGGGCTTCAAGGCCATCAACCGACAGGGCATTCAATTGGCTGTTGGCGAGATTGCCCGCCTTGACTTCATCCTTGAACTTGGCAGCACCTCTGAGGTGATTGAAGTGACCGGCGCAGCGCCCTTGCTCGAAACGGAGAGCACCACCATGGGGCAGGTAGTGGACGGGCGCCAGGTGGTGAACCTCCCGCTGCTGGGCCGCAACCCCTACGCGCTTGCTGCCTTGGTTCCCGGTGTACGAGCAAGCCTTGGCGTGAATCAGTTGCCCGTCGACCAGATCAGCACCGCATCCTCCTCCATCAACGGCCTGCGGGCCAACCAGAACGAGTACCTTCTAGACGGTGCGCCAAACACTGCGCCTGCGCAGAATCAGCCGGTTGTGCACGCTAATCCTGACATGGTGCAGGAATTCAAGGTGGAAACGAACGCCTACAGTGCAGAGTACGGTCGTGCGGCGGGCGGCGTCTACAACGTGGTTACCAAGGGCGGCACAAATGAAGTACACGGCACCGTGTATGAGTTCTTCCGTGACACCAGTCTGAACGCCAACGACTTCTTCGCTAACCGCGCGGGACGTGAACGCGCACCCTTCCGCTTCAATCAGTTTGGCGGCACTGTGGGTGGTCCGGTGTTCATCCCTAAGTTTTACGACGGCCGCAACCGTACGTTTTTCTTCACCAGTGTCGAACTGGTGCGGTTCTCGCAGGGGGTCGCCTTCACCGGTACGATGCCTACAGCACTGCAGAAATCAGGCGACTTCTCGGAAACCCGAAACGCGGCGGGTGCTCTCACTTTGGTCTATGATCCGGCGTCCATTACGCCTTTTCCCGGTGGTGGCTTCCGGCGAACCCCATTCGCGAACAATGTGGTTCCGCAGGGTCGCTTCAACCAGGTAGGCGCAAATATCGCCTCGTTTATCCCTGACCCCAACACGCAAGGGAGCGGATTCACCAACGTGAACAATTACGCGCGCACGGATTCGAACGGCATCGACAAGAACACCTACAGCGTGCGTATGGATCACAACTTCAACGAGAACAACAAGATCATGGGGCGGTACTCCTATGACGACACGCCATGGCTGCGGGCTCCTACCTATGGCCCTGGAAACCCGGCATCCCCCGGTGCTGCGCCACAGGTGTTTACGCGTCGGAACGTTAGTCTGGAGTACAACAAGATCCTCTCGCCCACCCTCCTTTCGCAATCCCGTGTCTCGTACGCGCGGCTTTCGAATTTCCGCGAACCCTATGCTGCGGACTTCCAGTGGGAAAGCCTCGGCTTCCCGGCTGGTACGACCGCGGCGCTTGGCATCCGCGGCGGTTTTCCTTCTGTGAACATCACCGGCTTCAGCCGTACGGCATCTGTTCCCAATGTGTCCATCGGTGGTTTCCTGGGTTCGCAGAGCGCCATTGCCTTTGGGATGGATCAATACGCTGCCCAGCAAAACTTCAGCAAGATACTGTCGCGCCATACCCTGAAGTTTGGTGGTGAATACCGGGTGATGCGCTTTGCTACCACACAGTTTGGTGACCAGGCTGCGGTGTTTAACTTCACTCCCAACTTCAGCCAGGGTCCAAACCCAGCCAGCCCCACTGGCAACACGGGTGTGGCTCTCGCTAATCTGCTACTAGGCCTGCCGGGGAATGCGACCGTTACCCCCTCTCCCTCGCTTGCCCTGCAGAATTTGTACTACGGCGCTTATATCCAAGATGCCTGGAAGGTTTCGCCCAAGCTCACCGTAAATATGGGATTGCGCTGGGAAATCGAGTTGCCGCGAACCGACCGGTTCAACCAACTTACCAACTTTGACTTCGGCGCTACTCCTCCCCTGAATGTGCCAGATTTCAACCTTCGCGGCGGACTCTCCTTTGTGGGCGTCGACGGCGTGCCTCGTTACCAAACGCAACTGGACAGAAATAACTTTTCACCCCGGCTTGGCATCGCTTATCAGGTTACTGATCGCATCGTGATTCGCACCGGCGCTGGTCTCTTCTATGCGTCCACCACGGGTATCGGCGGCGCCCCCGACGCGCATGGCATCAGCGGATTCCAAACCAGCACGGCAATGGTGACTTCGCTTGACGGCGTGACGCCCTTCGACACCCTTTCGAATCCCTACCCGGAGGGCTATCTCCAGGCGACGGGATCTTCGCTAGGCACAGGTACTCTTCTGGGGCAAAACGTGAACTTCTTTAACCGGGATAACGTCACTCCCTATTCGGCGCAGTGGAACTTTAATGTGCAGACGCAGATGCCAGGCAAGATTCTGCTCGAGACCGGCTATGTGGGAACCCGCGGATTGAAGATGGCCGCCAACCAGGTTCTCAACCAACTTCCAGATCAGGTGCTAGCGCTCGGGGACGGACTGCGCAGGACAGTGCCCAACCCCTTCCGCGGACAGATTGAGGCTGGTGCACTTGCGCAGGCTAACGTTTCAACTGCGCAGTTGCTAAGGCCCTTCCCGCACTTCCAGGGTGTCACGAGCAATAACCGAACGTACGCAAACTCTAACTACCACGCACTGCAGGTGCGCCTGGAGCGCCGTTTTGCCCAAGGCCTTACTCTGTTGACGTCGTACTCCTTCTCGAAAACGATGGATTTGTTCACGGGTCCATTCAGCGGGGAAAGCCTCAGCGCCGGCGGCATCCAGAACTGGAACAACCTGGCTGCGGATTGGGGCGTCTCCTTCCAGGATCAGACTCATCGCCTACTTATCAACAGCGTCTTCGAACTGCCCTTCTTCAAGGCGCAGCGTGGATTCCATGGCAAGGTGCTGGGCGGATGGGAGCTTGGTGGTGTGTTCTCCTCCTTCAGCGGAAGTCCTCTGGGAGTTACCAGTGTCGCCAACAATACGTTCTCACAAGGCGGCGGGCAACGCCCCAACTGGACCGGGGTGAACCCCACTGTGGACAACCCTACCGTGGAGCGCTGGCTCACTCCTGAGGTCTTCTCCAACCCGCCGGGCTACACCTTCGGCAATGCTCCGCGAACCTTTGGCGGAGCGCGGTCTGACAGTACGGCGCAGATTGACCTGACGCTGAACAAGAATACGCGGATCGGGGAACGTTACACCGTGCAGTTCCGCACGGAATTCTTCAACCTCACCAACACCCCCGTGTTTAATGCGCCGAATGTCAACTTTGGCAATCCGCAGTTCGGGGTGGTAGGTTCGCAACAGAACCAGCCGCGCATTATCCAGTTCGCAGTGAAGTTCCTGTTCTAGAGTTGTGAGGGCCACCCTCTCACCGGGCGCGCGAGGTCAATCCACTGGCGTCGCGCGCCCATTTTGTTTTCGGAAAGGATAACCCCTATGGATCGCCGAAGCTTTCTTCAGAGTTCGATGGCCGCTGCGTCGGCTGGGCCAGCCGCTGCAATGGCCCAAGGACAGGGAGTGACACGGGATACCCCCAACCGCCGTCCGAATCTAATCTGGCTATTCTCTGACCAGCACCGTAGCCAGGCAATGGGCTGTACTGGAGACCCGAACGCCTACACGCCCACCATCGATACCGCAGCAGTGTTCGGCTCGCATTTCGTGAACGCCGTCTCCGGTTTTCCGCTGTGTTGTCCCTTCCGTGGCAGCGTGCTTACCAGCCGCTACCCGCACAAATGTGTACCAGGTCACGAATACCCGCTACCCGACGGACAGCCTACCCTCGCGCAACCCTTCAAGCAGGCGGGCTACCACACCGCCTACATCGGGAAGTGGCATCTTGCCGGATTCAAGGAGCGTACCGGACGGGCCGCAATGCACATCACTGACCCAAGAAAGCGCGGGGGGTTTGACTATTGGGTGGGCTACGAGAACAACAACAGCCAGTGGGATAGCTGGGTCCACGGAGGGGAAGGAAAAGACGCCTACCACTACCGCTTGCCGGGCTACGAGACCGACGAGCTAACCAATCTGCTCATCAAATACATTAAGGATCGCGCCGAGGCGCAGAAAAGTGGTGACGACAAACCCTTCTTTGCCATCCTCTCCGTACAGCCTCCGCATGACCCCTACGTCGCTCCCGAGGAGTACATGCAGCGATACACTCCGGCACAAATTCACTTGCGTCCAAACGTACCTCGGGGAGGGCGTGCCGAGGAAGTGGCCCGGCGGGAACTGGCTGGCTACTATGCCATGATCGCCAACTGGGACCACAACATTGCCCGCGTACAACGAGCACTCCAGGAAGTGGAGATGGCCTTCAACACTCACCTGATCATCATGAGTGACCACGGCGACATGCACGGATCTCATGGCGAGTTCCGAAAAACATCTCCGTGGGAAGAGAGCATTCGAGTACCTTTCATCATCAGCGGGCACCAGCCTCGCTATGAAGGCTACATCAACAACCGTCCTACCGCGCCACTAAGCTATGTCGATATCGCACCCACATCGCTAGGGCTGTGCGGCATCGAAAAGCCAGATTGGATGGAGGGGCATGATTACTCCTACTA
>CAZUAX010000160.1:3129-9868 GCA_964618435.1 uncultured Solibacteraceae bacterium | reverse complement strand
CTCTTAGGAACTTTCTACTTTGCTCTCATAGGAACTTCTCACGTTGCTGCGACAGCAGCAAAACACTCACATGCGAACTAGGAGGCGCATGGATAGAATGGGGGCGGCACCCGGGTAACGGCCAACCGGAACGCCCACACACACCGCGGAGGACAAAATGAGAAATGCATGCCGCAGTCCGCGTGCTCTTGCTCGCGACTGTTGTTTCGCGCTGGCAGTCTGCCTGGCCGCACAGACTCTGACAGTCCAGTCGCAAACAACTCCAACGCTAACGCCAGGCCCAACGCTTGCGCCAGGATGGCGCCTTGTGTCATCAAAGCTGGGCCAGATTCCCGCCCCGAACAGCGGCGGGCAGCAGACATCGGCCACCGTATTCGACATCGATGGCGACGGAATGAAGGATTTCGTGATTACCGAGCGCACGGAAGCGCCAGCGGTGGTGGGATACCTGCGCCGCGCGGAGCAATGGGAGCGCATCGTGATTGACGCGGGCAAGCTGCACCCGGAAGCGGGCTCCACCTTCGGTGATGTAGACGGTGACGGCAACCTTGATTTCATTGCGGGCGGCGACGGCAGCAGCAATGAAGTATGGTGGTGGGAGAACCCCGGCCGCGCGCTGAATCCTGATCTCCCATGGAAGCGACATTCCATCAAAAACAGTGGAGAGCGCAAGCACCATGACCAGATGTGGCTGGACGTGGATGGCGACGGCAAGGCTGAACTGGTGTTCTGGAACCAGAGCGCGCAGGCACTGATGGTGGCTCATCCGCCGGCAGATCCGCGATCCCCCGGCGAGTGGAAGCGCTCCGTGATTTACCGTTACTCCGGTGACAGCGAGATGTGGCAGCGCGGTTCGGCGCCGGCGTGGAAAAAGCCCAACGAGCACGAAGGACTTTGGTTTGCCGACATCAACGGCGACGGAAAGAAAGACCTCATCGGCGGCGGCTACTGGTTCCAGCACCTGAAGGGCTGGGAGTTCATGGCCCATCCGGTGGACCCCAGCTATCACTTCTCCCGTTCAGCGGCGGGAGACCTGATTGCGGGTGGGCGGCCGGAGATCCTGCTGGTGGTGGGCGACGGCGTGGGTCCGCTGGTGATGTATGAGTGGACCAAGGGCACATGGAAACCCACACATCTAATGGAAGGCGTAGTGGACGGCCATAGCCTAAACGTGATTGATTTCGACGGTGACGGCCACCTGGACATTTTCTGTGCCGAGATGAACCTCGGCAAGAACCCCGAGGCGAAGGCTTGGCTTCTGTTTGGCGACAGCAAGGGGAACTTCCGCAAGACAGTGGTAAGCGAAGGGTTCGACCATCACGAGTCGCGCATTGAAGACCTGGACGGCGATGGCGACCTGGACATCCTGGCAAAGCCCTATAATTTCCAAACCCCGGCTATTCATGTCTTCCTGAACGAGGGCAAGAAGTAGCCTGCTCAGGGCTGCGGATAGCGGTAACGGACGTAGGCGAAGGCCTTGCTATCAGGTGACCAGGAATTCACATTGATGGTACCCTGGCCACCCGTAAAGGTCTCCAGCACATTGGGAGTTTGCCGGATGGGCACGCCCGCATCCAAACGGATGATGCGCAGTTCCACGGGCTTGTTGGCAGGGTGGCCTGGAGTGCCCTCGGGATAGCTGAGGTAGACCATCCACTTCCCGTCCGGGGAGGGGTGCGGAAACCAGTCAGCCCGCTCACCGCCTACTACGAGTTCCGCCTGGGAATCCTGGGGCTTTTCCCTGCCAGCGGGCACGCGCCAGATGCTGGTGCTGCCGCTACGGTCTGAGTTGAAGTAAATCCATCGGCCATCCGGTGAATAGTCCGGACCATCGTCGTGGCCGGCGTCGGCAGTTACCCGGATCTCGTCGCCACCTTCCACGGGAATGACGTAGATATCAAAGTTGTCGTCCCGCCGCGCACAGTAGGCAAGCATCTTTCCGTCGGGAGACCATCCATGGTAGTAACTTGGCGTCTTTGTGGTGACCTGCCGTGGGGTGCCCCCCGCCCGGGGAAGGGTGTACATGTGGCCCGCCGAAATCACCAGCATTCCGCCGTCGGGCGAGATTCCATGGTCGTTATTCAAGCGGGTAATGTCTCCAGTGGGGATGGGCTTCAACTGCGGCCGGGCAATCTCCACTTCGTAAAGTACGCCGCCTCCGTTCACCAGCAAATACCTGCCGTCGGGGGTCCAGTTGGGGGCTTCAATGTGGCGCTCGGTGCTTAGCACGCAACGGCTGGTCTGCGTATCTAGCTGATAGATGCAGAGCTCGCTCTGCTCCGGGCGGGGTTGCTGGGCAAGCACACCCACAGCTAGCGACAGCACAAGCAGTAAACGAAAGAACGAAAGAGGCATCGACGGCTCCTTATGCCAGCATGCTATCAACTTATGCCGGCATGCTATCAACCTTCTGTGCGACCTTGTGTGCGCTCAGGACAGCCCCTGGCAAATTGCGACTGTATTGGGCGACCTCAGACTGCAGGGAGATGCACTGCTAGTTGAGGCGAAACGGCGTTCGTTGTGCCCAAAGGACCAAAGCTTAGGGGGTAGCAGGAGTCGGCACCGGCGGGAGGGCTGGAGCGGCATCGGTCGCCTCCGGCTTGGTGGAAGGCAGCATGAACAAGCTATCGCCAGGCTTGTAGAGGTGATACTGGCGGATGATCTCCAACTCCTGGTCCAGGTAGTTCTCGTTAAATCGCTTCAGCCGCAGTTCTCGTTCTTCCTGAAACTTCTTCAGATCTGCGTTGAGTTCCTGGAGCTTACGAATCTCGGCCTGGTTGTCGACCCAGCGGGATGCCTCGCTTGGAAACCGCATGCCAAGGGCGGCCAGTAAGGCGCCGCCAAATACAAAGCAGGCCAGCATCACCAGCGTGTTCGCACTTCCGGCACGGCGGGTCCAACGGCCAAGGCCAAGCGGACGGACCCCGGGAGCAGGTTGCTCGGAAGCAGCTCGCTGAACAATCTGCTGGAGATGGAGTCGCATATCGGCCACAATGACTTATTCCATTAATGTGCGGAGAGCAGCCCTTATGTCAAACAAAATTATCGTATTTTGCACTGTGCCTTCGGCCAGCGAAGCAAAAAGCCTGGCCCAGACACTGGTAGGCGAACAACTGGCCGCCTGCGCCACCCTGCTTCCTGCCGTCCAGAGCGTTTACCGCTGGCAGGGGGTGGTGGAGGAAGCGGAGGAGAACCTGCTGATGATCAAGACCACGGAGGCCAGATGGGAAGCCATCCGCCAGCGCATTCTGGAGCTTCATTCGTACGATGTTCCGGAAATTCTCGCCGTTCCGGTGATGGCGGGCCTCCTGGCATACCTGGAATGGATCGACAGTTCCACTGCTGCACAATAGACTCGCATTGAACTAAGTAGCCAAGAGGTAGATGCTCAGTCGTCAATTGCGCAGAGAATTGCCGCAAATGACAGAAACAGCCCCACAAACCATAGCGGTGAAACACTGAGTTGCCTTTGAGCCTCGCTGCGTGATGGAGTAGACAGACATGTCAGCGCCCACCAGCATTCCCACCAAGCCGATGCCCGATCCATCGGTTCGCCCCACCAATGTTCGACGTGGCGTGTTGTGGGCCGCGATTACGCTAGGCGTTATCACCTATATCGATCGCGTGGCGATTTCGCAGGCGGCGCCCTTCATGACGCGGGACTTAGGGTTTTCCTCCAGCGAGATGGGCGCCGCGTTTGCCGCGTTTGCCTGGGGCTATGCACTCTTTGAGGTTCCAGGAGGGTGGCTGGGCGACTGGCTGGGCGCGCGCAAGGTGCTGACGCGCATCGTGATCTGGTGGTCTGCCTTTACTGCCTTCACCGGCATGGTGTGGAGTATCACTTCGCTGGTAGTCATCCGATTCCTGTTTGGCGCGGGGGAAGCGGGCTGTTTCCCTAACCTCACCAAGATGTTCAGTGCCTGGCTGCCGCGCGATGAGCGGGCACGGGCCCAAAGCATCATGTGGATGAGCGCACGGTGGGGAGGAGCGATCACCCCCCAGTTGGTGGCGTGGACACTGCTCTTCGTGAACTGGCGTGAGACCTTTTACATCTTTGCCGCGCTGGGCATTTTCTGGGCGGTGGTTTTCGTATGGTGGTATCGCGACCGTCCCAGCGAGCACCCGAAGATCAACGCCGCCGAACTCGCCCTGCTTGAGGACGCCGAAAAGAACGCGGTCGGCAACGCCCATGTTCCCTGGAGCCATCTGGTAAGGAGCAAGGATATCTGGCTGTTGTGGGCGCAGTATTTCTGCGTTTCCTGGGGCTGGTATTTCTACATCACCTGGCTGCCCACGTACCTGAAGAACGCCCGCGGCCTGGAACTGGCACAAAGCGCATTGCTGGCTGGACTGCCCCTCTTCCTGGGCGGCATCGGCTGCCTGGCAAGCAGCTATTTGGTGGCCTATGTGGCGAAATTCACCGGCGACGTGGGCATCGCCCGCCGCTGGGTGAGCGCCGCATCGCTCACTGCCGCAGCAAGTTTCCTTACCGCGGCAGCCTTCCTGAGCGATCCCATCATGGCGATGGTGGCCATGGGCATGTCCAGCTTCACAAACGATCTCACGGTACCTTCCGCCTGGAGCGCCTGCATGGATATCGGCGGCCGCTTTGCGGGTTCTGTTTCGGGTTCCATGAACATGATGGGCAATCTGGCGGGTGGTTTGGCGCCGTTAGCGGTTGGGTTTATCCTCGACTGGTCAAACCAAGACTGGAACCTAGCACTGTTTGTTTCCGTGGCGATTTACTTCCTGGGCGCCATCTGCTGGCTCTTCCTGGATTCGAATCACCGAATTGACCAGGACGATGCGGTGGTCGAATCGCGATCCTGAAACCTGCGCCTCTTGCCACTTGATTTCCCGGGAATCGGAACCGCAATTCCGGTAGAATGAGAACGAAGGAGAATATCAACGTGCGTGAAGACTCAGGTGTAGGAGTAATTTGGTTCTTGGCGGGAATGACCATTGGCGCGGGAGCTGCGCTACTGTTTGCCCCGCAATCTGGCCGGGTGACGCGCCGCATGCTGGTGCGCCGATCGCGCCAGGGTAAACACGCCCTGGTGGAAAAGGGTCGCGACATGATGGATTATGGCCGTTCCCTGTACGACCGCGGACGCGAACTCGTGGATGAAGCTTCGGACCTCGTGGACAAGGGACGCGAACTGGCCAAAGGCAGCGACTAGCATCGTCGTGGGGCAGCACCGATTTCCCGGTTGATGTCGGTGCGCCATCCAACATGTCATCTTCCGGGGCGGCGCCTGCCCCGCCCCGGCTTTCCCACATCCCCCCTTCCCTGTGAGGCGTCTATGAGCACCCAGGCAGCTTTGACGATCGCGCCTTTCGCGAACGAACCCTACGTGGATTTCGGTTCCCCCTCCGTGTGGACACAGGCACAGGAAGCGTGGCAACGGCTTCTACCCTCAGTAGGCAAACGCTTCCCGCTTTTTCTGGATGGCGAATGGATAAGCGACCGCGAGACTTTCGTGAGCCTTAACCCCTCGCGACCGTCTGAGGTGGTAAGTGAACATGCCCGGGCTACCGCTGCAGATGCCAAGCGTGCCGTGGAAGCAGCGGACGCGTTTTTCCCCACTTGGAGTGCGGTTCCCGCTGAGGAACGTGTCCGTCTCACGCTCCAGTTGGCGAGTTTGATGCGGCAGCGCAAGATGGATCTGGATGCCCTGCTCGTCCTGGAAGCCGGCAAAAGTTGGGTGGAGGCCGAAGCGGACGTAGCTGAGGCCATCGACTTCTGCGAGTATTACGGCCGGGAAATGCTGCGGCTTGCAGGTAGCCACCCCATGCATCCGCAGCCGCACGAGCGCACCGAACTGGTTTACCTGCCTTTGGGAGTGGGTGTGGTGATTCCGCCATGGAATTTCCCGCTGGCAATTTTGGCGGGAATGAGCGTCGCCTCGCTGGTCACCGGGAACACCGTAGTCTTGAAACCTTCCTCGGATACACCCCGCATTGCCTGTGCGTTTACCGAACTGGTGCTTGAGGCTGGTTTCCCGCCCCAGTGCATTCAACTGGTGACGGGTCCTGGCGGGGATATTGGCGACACGCTGGTACAGCATCCGCGTACACGCTTCATCTCCTTCACAGGGTCAAAGGCAGTGGGCCTGCGCGTGAATGAACTGGCGGCCAAGCCCTCACCGGGACAGATTTGGATTAAGCGCGTGGTGGCGGAGATGGGGGGCAAAGACGCCATCATCGTGGATGCGGAGGCCGATTTGGATTCGGCCGTCAAGGGCGTGCTCGCTGCCGCCTTCGGCTTCAGCGGCCAGAAATGCTCTGCCTGCTCGCGAGTGATTGTCCACCAGGCTGTCTATGACACATTCCTGGAGAAACTGCTGGCTGGCGCAGCGGGGTTGAAGGTGGGTGTGGCTGAGGAACCAGGCATTCATCTTGGCCCCGTCATTAATGCCCGCGCACGGCAGAAGATGCTGGATTATATCGAGTCAGGAAAATCAGAGGCGCGATTGGTCTTTGGCGGCAAGGTGGTTGACGGCGAAGCCCTGCTGCTTGAACCCACCATTTTTGCCGACGTGCCGCCCTCCGCAACCATCTTCCGCGAAGAGATTTTCGGCCCCGTGCTGGCTGTGACCCCGACGCGTGATTTTCAGCACGCCATCGAACTGGCAAACGACACCGAATACGGACTCACTGGCGCCATATATTCCGCCAACCCGGACGCCATTGCGCATGCACGCCGCGATTTTCACGTCGGCAATCTTTACGTGAATCG
>CAZUAX010000160.1:0-3029 GCA_964618435.1 uncultured Solibacteraceae bacterium | reverse complement strand
ATGCGATCGGTATGTTCGTGTCGTTACGCCCAGAAACGCATTCTTGTAATTCTCGCGCTTATAGGATTGTGGGCTGCCACGCTGCCGGCAGAAGAGCTGAGCCCAGCGGAGGCGGCGCTTTTTCTGGAGCAATCCACATGGGGCCCGACGTTAGCGGAAATTGAAAAGGTAAAGGCCTCCGGCAAGGCGGCCTATCTGGACGAGCAGTTAGCCGCGGCGCCAACCCTATACCCCGCTCCTGCAGATAACAACGTGATTCTGGCGCCGTATCAGCGGCTTTTCTTTCACAACGGTACGCATGGTAATGACCAATTGCGACAGCGCGTCGCATTCGCTCTCAGCCAGATTTTTGTGGTGTCCGGCAACACCCTGAACCGGGCACACATGATGGTGCCCTATCTGAATCTCTTGTCCCAGGGAGCTTTTGGGAATTACCAGGATTTGCTCATCAACATTTCGCTGAACCCAGCCATGGGAAGGTATTTAGACAACGTAGGGAACCGTAAGCCAGACCCGGTGCAGGGCACTTCGCCAAATGAAAACTACTCGCGGGAGTTTCTTCAATTGTTTGCGATCGGCACGGAGCAACTGAATGAAGATGGCACCAGCGTACGGGATGCGAACGGCAACCCGGTACCAGTGTATACAGAGGACACGGTGAAGGAACTGGCACGAGCATTTACCGGCTGGCTCTACGCGCCCACACCGGGCTTGGTATTCACCCCGAACCGCCTGCGTCCTTACTATGCCGAGCCCATGATCGCCTGGGAACCTTTCCACGATACGGGAACGAAGACCCTGCTGAACGGCTACCAAATGCCTGCCGGAAGAACCGCGCGCGAAGACCTCGAAGACGCGATTACCCACCTTTTCGAACACCCGAATGTGGCTCCGTTTGTCTCCATTCGCCTCATCCGCAGCCTCGTCACCAGCAACCCCAGCCCCGCCTATGTGCGCGACGTGGTGGAAGTATTCCAGAACAACGGCAGCGGGGTCCGCGGCGACCTGAAGGCAGTGGTACGCGCAATCCTAATGCACCCAGAGGCTTCCGGGAACTTAACGCTTGCCGGCACCCTGGGCGCAGCCCAAGGACACATGACCGAGCCGGCGCTGTTCATCCTGAAGATCATGCGGGCGCTGAATTCAACGGTACCCCCGGATAACAACCTGAATCGATTCTCTGCTCCTATGGGACAAAGTGTATTCTTCCCGCCCAGCGTCTTCAGCTACTACCATTTGGATCATGTCCTGAACCAGCAGGAACTTGCTGGCCCCGAGTTTGAGATCCATACCTCAGCAACCGCCATTGAGCGGGCGAACTTCATGGGCATGGTGGTGGATCGCAGACTTGGAGGAGGCATCACGCACAATGTGGACTCACTGATTGGCCTGGCCTCCGACCCGGCGCAGCTGGTGGACAAACTCGCTCTTTTGTTAACTCACGACACTTTGCCCCCGGAATCGAGGGCAATTGTACGCACGTTTGCATCAGGTACGAACGATCCCGCTGCCAGGGTAACCCGCGCGCTTTACCTGGTAGCAAATTCGCCGCAGTCCTGGGTCTCCGGCGCCCGGGTTTCTCAATCAGGGCGCCGCTTCCGGGGCGGGCGACGTCCGGTGAGTCTTCGGTAGACCGGCAGAGTTCGCCCGATAGTTCGCTTAGATTGTCGACTTCATTAGACGAGGACTGGTTCAATGGCTATTCGTTCCCGCAGAGAGTTCCTTGCCGCCACCGGCTCACTGGCCGCGGCGAGCGCTTTTGCCCGGTATGGCATGATGAACGCAAATGCCCAGCAAGCAGGTGATTACAAAGCCTTGGTTTGCATCTTCCTGTTTGGGGGCAATGATGGACATAATACCGTGGCTCCAAAGGATGGGCTGCATGCCGAGTATGCTGCCCTGCGGGGCGGCCTTGCCATTCCCCAGCAGGACCTGCTGAGTGTGCCCACCAAGAGCGGGAAGGAATTTGGCCTGCATCCGGGGTTGAGCGTAATTCACCCGTATTATGGCCAGGGCAAACTGGCAATCGTAGCTAACTTGGGGGTGCTCTTCCGCCCCACCACCCGGGAGGAATACCGCAACAGGACCGGCCCCATCCCAAGCAATCTGTTTTCGCACTCAGACCAGCAGCAACAATGGCAAACCGGCTACTTCGACTACTCCCGCGGCACGGGCTGGGGTGGGCGCACCGCGGACCTGGTGGCCCATTTGAATGCGCCGTCCAAGTTCCCTACCGCTGTCTCATTGGCCGGGAACCAAATTATGCTGGCAGGCAGCGACACATCCCCCGCCGCGATTTCTCCGGGCGGCGGCATGCAGCTTACCGGCAATGGCGGAACCGCCTTCCGCGAAGCGCGGCAGAAAGCACTACAGGAAATGATCGGCATGGATTCCGGACTGGCGATGGTGCAGGCCGCCGGACAAACGCTGCAGGATGGCCTCGATATCGGCAAGCTCATCAACGAGGCGCTTGCCACGGCCCCGCCGTTGCAAACCACGTTCCCCAATACGAACCTGGGCCGCCAGTTGCTGGAGGTAGCCAGGCTAATCGCCAGCCGCCAGCAGTTGGGGATGCGGCGACAGATTTTCTTCGCCAGCCTTGGTGGCTTCGACACCCACTCCAACCAATTAACCGCGCACGGCAACCTGATGATCCAGCTTTCCGAGGCCCTCAATGCCTTTTACCTGGCCACGGAGGAACTCAGCGTTGCGGATTCCGTAGTAACTTTCACCGAATCTGAGTTCGGGCGCACCATGAATCCATCCGCCGGCGCGGGGACTGACCACGCCTGGGGCAGCAATCACCTGGTGCTGGGCGCTGCCATTAAAGGCGGGGATCTCTTTGGCGTCTATCCCACGTTGGCGCTTGGTGGTCCTGACGATGCCGGTTCGCGTGGCAGTTATATTCCCACCACCTCACTGGACCAATATGGCGCTTCGTTGGCTGGGTGGTTCGGGGTGTCCCCCACCGGATTGGACGAGATCTTTCCAAACTTGATCCACTTCAGCCAGCGGACCTTGGATTTCGT
>CAZUAX010000159.1:0-9900 GCA_964618435.1 uncultured Solibacteraceae bacterium | reverse complement strand
AAGTCTGCTTCGACATCACCATGTGCTCAGCAATTTTCTGGCGCATGACGCTCATTGGCTCCACGCGAACGCGAGGAGCTTCGGCAGCCGCAATCGGTGCGACGTCAGCGGCTGTAGGCTTAGGAGCCGCCGGAGCAGCCGGTGCTGGGGCGGCCGGAGCCGGAGCTGCGGCTGCGGGAGCGGCAGGCGCTTCCGCGGAACCCTGAGATGTTAAATAGGCTTCTACGTCCGCTTTGGTGATTCGACCACCCGCACCCGTTCCCGTAATCTTCGAAAGGTCAAGATTGTGCTCGCGGGCCATCCTCCGCACCAAAGGCGAGACGGGGCCAGCATCGTCCGCGGCGGCAGGTGCCGCCTCCGATGCTTGATCAGTTGCCTTAGCTTCCGGCTCAGAGGCAGGTGCAGACGCTTCCGGCGTGGGCTCCTCCTTGGGCTCCGCTTTGGCAGGGGCCGACTCGCCCGCGCTGCCATCGTCGATTTTCGCCACTACCGTATTGATCTGTACGGTGGCTCCCGCTTCCACCAGAATCTCTTTAAGAACACCCTCAGCGGGAGAAGGGATTTCCGTGTCCACTTTGTCTGTGGAGATCTCGAAAAGCGGCTCGTCCCGCTTCACCGAGTCGCCCGGCTTCTTCAACCACCGGGTAAGTGTTCCTTCAACAATGCTCTCGCCCATCTGGGGCATCAGGACGTCGGTCATCTTCGAGTCTCCCTCTCTCTCAGTCAGCTTACAGATGGCGCCGCGGAGTCGATTGTCTCCACGACTTCAAATTCAAACATAGTCGCGAACTCGCGCGAGATTGCCGCGCAAACCGCGTCACGACCAACCTTCACTCCCAAGGACTGCATGGAGCAGACGGGGTCCGGCAGGCCGCAAGGAACGATGTAGCCAAAGTACTCCAGGCTGGTTTCGTGGTTGAGGGCAAAACCGTGGGTGCTCACCCAACGGCTTAAATGGATGCCGATGGCGGCGATTTTCGCGCCATCCACCCATACACCCGTTTTTCCAGCGACGCGCCCAGCTTCAATTCCAAACGAAGCCAGCACCTGCATCAACACTTGTTCGACCGTCCGCACGAAGGCGCCAACATCACGCTTCCATTCGCGCAGGTCAAAAATGGGATAACCCACAATCTGGCCTGGGCCGTGGTAGGTCACATCCCCACCCCGATTGGTCTCGTAGTAAGCAATCCCCGTTCGTCGTAGTACCTCAGGACTGGCCAGAAGGTTGCGCTCGCTACCATTCCGGCCCATCGTCACCACATGCGGATGTTCGACAACCAATAGGATATCGCTCTCCAGACCTTGTTTCCTCTGCGACGCATAGAACTCCTGAACCTGGACCGCTTCCAGCCAGTCCATACGACCCAGATCCAAGACTCGCAGCTTACGCATTGATAGGCATGCCATGCACCGCGTGGAATGCCTCCCCAATCGCCTCGTACAGAGTTGGGTGCGCGTGCACCGTTTCAATCATGGTTTCTACGGTAGCCTCGGCTTCCATGGCGGTAACCGCCTCGCCAATCAATTCGTAAGCCTGCGGACCAAGAATATGCACACCCAAAATTTCGCCGTACTTTCCGTCTGTGACCACCTTAACGAAACCATCGGGCTGGCCTAGGATCTTGGCCTTACTATTCGCAACGAAGGGGAACTTACCCACCTTCACATCGTATCCGCGGCCTTTGGCCTCTGCTTCTGTAAGACCAACACTGCCAATACCCGGCTCCGTATAGGTGGCGTTGGGAATTCGCTCCGGAAGGATGGGTCTGGTGGGCTTGCCCGCAATGTGCGCAAGGGCGACGACGGCTTCCATGGTTCCTGCGTGCGCCAACTGCGGATATCCCGCCAGAATGTCACCAATGGCATACAAGCCCGGCTCTGCGGTCTGCATGTAACCGTTCACCTTGATAAAGCCGCGGTCGAGCTCAGCTTTTGTGTTCTCAAGGCCCACATTTTCAGTGTTTGGCTTGCGGCCAACGGCCACAAGAAGCTTCTCAAACTCGAGCGTTTCCTTCTTGCCGTCGGAGTATTCGGCGTTAAACTTCACACCCTTCGCGGTCCGCTCGATGCCGGAAACCTTGGCACTCACTTCAATGCGGATGCCCTGCTTCTTGAAAATGCGGGTCATTTCCTTGGAAACGTCCTCATCCTCTTTAGCTACCACCCGGGGCAGCATCTCGAAGACAGCCACTTCGCTTCCAAAGCGATTAAACATCGACGCAAACTCCATCCCCACGGCACCGGAGCCAATAACAGCCAGGCTCTTCGGAACGGTTCGGAGATTCAGAATCTCGACGTTGGTAAGGATCTTTTCCTGATCCGGCTCCAGACCAGGCAACATGCGAGCTTCTGATCCGGTAGCGAGCACAATATGAGGAGCTTCAATTGTGCGCTTGCTTCCGTCCTCGGCGGTAACTTCCACCTTGCCCTTACCGAGGAGCCGACCGTAGCCGCGGATCACTTCAGCCTTATTCTTCTTCATCAAAAACTCAACGCCTTTGGCGTTTTTCGCCACGACGTCGTTCTTAATGTCGATGATTTTAGAGAAGTCCAGTTTGGGTGAGTCAACAATCACCCCATGGTCTCCGGCGTGGCGGAAATAGTTCCATACCTCCGCGGAGTGCAACATCGACTTGGTGGGAATACAGCCAACATGCAGGCATGTCCCCCCCAGTTTGGGGTTCTTCTCGATAATTGCGGTCTTCAGGCCATACTGGCCGGCGCGAACGGCTGCGGGGTACCCAGCCGGGCCACTGCCGATGATGATGAGATCGTAAGACATCTTTTTTAGTGTACCATCGCCAGAGAGGTTAACTGGTTTAAGACAAACGGGTTTTGAGCAACATCAGGCAACAAGGAAAAGTACGCCGAGCATGTAGTTGGAGATGCACGAAAGGCACAGTTGATCCCCGTGCAAATCAAGAGCTTTGCTTTCAATGCAGTTAAACGGATGCTTCATGCTTAAGCGAAGCAGCACGTTTTTTCTGCAGGTACTAGTAATCCCTCACCGAGCGATGCACAATGGAGTTCCGGCGGAGTGTCGCGGAAGGACGAGTCGGGCGCATTCATTTTGCGTCCTGATCGCCGTGTTTCTACGCTGATATGATTACGGGAAGCTCCACAGTCGGCGAGTGGCAACCAGGGAGTGGCGCGGCACAATGATTGGCGAAAAGCTCGGGCACTACGAAATCACAGCCAAAATCGGGAAAGGTGGCATGGGAGTCGTTTACCGTGCTACCGACACTCTAATTGGCCGGGACGTTGCCCTTAAGACCATCCATCTGAATGAAATTGAGGATCCGAACGAACGCCAGTTCCTAAAAGAGCGACTGTTCCGCGAAGCCAAGTCCGCCGGCATCCTCTCCCACCCGAATATTGTCACGGTTTACCAAATTGGCGAGCATGATGGGCTGACCTACATCGCCATGGAGTTCGTGGACGGATCAAACCTGGGAGAGATTCTTGCCCGTCCGCAGCGCCCTGGCATGGACCTCCTGTTGAGCATATTTGAGCAAACCGCCGTTGCTCTGGATTACGCGCATAGTCGCGGCGTTGTACACCGGGACATCAAGCCTGGAAACATCATTGTGCGGGAGGACGGCGTCGCCAAGATCGCTGATTTTGGCGTGGCCAAGATTTCGAGCCAGAACGTAACACGCGCGGGCATGGCACTGGGCACTCCTCACTACATGTCGCCCGAGCAGTTCCATGGCCGGGCCATCGACGGCCGCAGCGATCAGTATTCTCTGGCCGTCATGGTTTACGAAATCCTCACGGGCGGAAAAAAGCCGTTCACTGCGGACTCCATCCACGGGCTGATGTACAAGATTCTGCACGAGGAACCGCAGCCCAGGCGGGACAATCCGGATATCAGCGAAGGGGTGGATGCCGCTCTGAAGCGTGCGCTTGCCAAAGAGCCCGATCAACGATTCCCGAGTTGCAGCGACTTTGTAAACGAGCTACGTAACCTCAGTGGCATCCTGCCGATGACGTTTTCTGTGGAGAGCGGAATGCGGACGTCAAGCTCAGGCGCACCGGGGCTTCGGCCAACCCTGGGCACTCCGGTTCCTTCACCGGTTCCGCCTATTGCCAGCCGCCCGCATACCCCCGGCACCGGCACGAGCCTTCCACCGCCTCCACCTGGGGCCCATGGAATGCCGCCTCCTCCTCCGCCATTTTCGGCGAGTACGCCGGTTTCCGCGGAGACAGGCCGCAGCGTTGGGGGACCAATCCACGCCGAATCAGGCGGGTTCACACCCCCAGGGGGCAATCTCACACCGGGCTCTGGGGTGAACTTGCCACACAGAGGAGCGCAATTTCCGCCGCCGCCCGCAGCGCCACCATCCCCATTTCCGCCTGACCAACATACGCCGGGCACCGGCACCCCAACCGGTTTGGCTGGAGTGAGTGGTGGCACACCACTGCCACCCGTTCCTCCGGCAGCCGCTCCGGTTCCGCCTCTGCCCGAATCACAGAAGCCGCCATCAGCAAAACCCGGGGGCAAGGGCGCAGTCCCTTCGGCGAAACCGATCTCTGGCACCTCGCCGCAAGGGAAAACTACGTCCAAATCGCCGCTGATCCTGGTGGCTATTATTGGCTTGGTGCTGATTGTAGCTGGCGGCATTGCTGTTGTCATGCTGATGCGTTCGTCTTCTGAGCCAGAATCCGTCGCCGAAGTGACGCCTCCACCCATCGTGGAACAACCGGTGATTCAACCAGAGTTGGAACCCGTGGAGGAGCCCACAGAGACTCCGGCGGAAGAACCGGAACAGCCTGCGGCGCAGCAGGCACCCGCAAGCCCGCCGCCACAGATTGCGACGTTTGCCGCGGAACCGCTTACCATCAACCAGGGAGAGTCCACGAAGCTGCGCTGGGCGACATCCAACACAAATTACGTACAGATCAATCCCGGACTGGCCCGTGGCCCAGGTGCGGGTGAACGTACCGTTACCCCGGCGGAAACTACTAAGTACACTTTGATTGCGAGAGGCTACGGTGGCCGCAAACAGCAGGAGGTCACCGTGACCGTGGTTCCGCGCGCAGCAACGCCGCAGCCACAGACGGGCTCGGCCAAACCAAACGCATGGACTTTGGATTCACTCGTTCGTGCCCTGGAGTCGGGCGAAGATGTTGTAAAGATGACCAACCTGATGGTGCGGGTAGGCCTGAACGGGGTAGCCTTCGCCGTTACGCCAGATGCACAGCGGGCGATTCTGGCTGCCGGTGAACGAGGTAATCGCTCCCGTGAAGATGTGGTGAAGATCATCGAACTTGCGCGCAAGAGCAGTCAGCGCTAGGGAGATGACCTAACCCATGTACAATCCGAAGAGCAGGTAGGAATGTCTATGTCATGTTTCGTGCTGAGTCGCTGGTTGTGTGTATTGGCTGTATTGGCTGGGTTGGGTATTGTCCTCGCTCCTCCCGTTGCTGCTCAAACTCCTCCCCCGATGAATATCGAGACCCTGAAGAAGGTTCTTGCCGTTGGGGAGGATGTCGTTCCCACAGCAGAGGTTTTGGGACGGGTTAAGCAGGAGGGTGTCGAATTCTTCCTTGACGCCGACATGAAGACCGAACTGATTCTCGCTGCGGCCGAAGGCGGCCGATCAGAAGCCAACACGCTCAGCATTATCAACTCTCTCGCCGACGCCTGCGTACCCTGTAAAGAGCGACTGGAGGGACCGATCACTGCGGCTCTGGCGCTGAAATTTCTCGAGGAGCAAGTACGCAGCCGCGACATCATCAAAGAAATCGCCAAGCGTGGTCTTGCCGATGAAGCGATTTCGGCGGATCAACTTGCGGAGATGCGCAAGGCTGGTGCAAGCGACGCGATGGTTAACCTGATGAAGCCTAAGGCAGAACCAGTTCTGGTTGACGGTTACAAGCAGATTACCGTGGGCAAGAGTAAGGATTTCGATCCAAACCGGCCGTATGGTTCACTGGATCTCCGTGTCCGCATTGACGAAGAAGTAGAATTCCGCCTGGTTGGTAGCGAACTGCATTACAGAGTTAAGGCCGGCAAGGATCCGGTACCTCAAAACTCCACGATCTCTGGCGCCCTCCCCCGGCTTCCTGCTGATGCCATTACGTTCAGCTTCCGGCAGAAGTCTGGTCGATCCAAGGCGGATCAACCCACCATTCTGCCAGCCGATGCCTTCGGCTTCCCTTCGATTTTGTTTTCGGTAAACGATGAGAAGGGTCGGGATGCCAACTATCAGTTTGAGCTTCTATGGCAGGTGAAGCCCTATACACTCGCCGCGCTGAAGACGGACGTTGAGGAGCTTTCGGGCAGCTATCCGGACGAACTCGCGGAGATGATTCGCCGCCGTGGGTATGGGAGTTCCCTTTCTTCCGAGGACGAAAGTACCCTCGTCGGGGCCGGTGCAAGTCCTGCCCTCATCAGCACGATCCGAGGCAGCATTCGCCCGGCGAACACGCCGCCTCGCTAGCATTTGAATTGCAGTTGCCACGGGCGGGAGACGATCAAGTAGAAGTCATCTTTCCAGCGATCCGATAGCCGGTTTGCGGTCAAATCTCGCTATGGGTGTATAGCCGGGCTGGCTTCAGCAATACTGGACGCTTGGATTTCCTGGCCAATTGAAAGACAATAGACGCATCTTTGGGGTCTCGGATCGAGGGCGTCCGGGCCACAGGCTAAGTTTTTCACACCCGCTCGCTTACCGCCATGGCGCTACACCGTATCGGCAATTACGAACTACTAGGCGAATTAGGCCGAGGCGGCATGGGTGTGGTTTACCGCGGCGTTGACAGTTTCATCAAGCGCCCGGTTGCCATCAAGACCATTTACCTCTCCGAGATTCAGGATGACCAGGAACGGCAGTTTCTGCGAGAACGACTTTATCGCGAAGCCCAATCTGCTGGCATCCTTTCCCATCCCAACATTGTCACCATCTACCAGATTGGCGAGCAGGATGAGGTCACGTACATCGCGATGGAATTCGTCGATGGCCCTAATCTTGCCGATGTACTCCGAAAACGCGACCAGGGAAAGCTATCTCTGGATTCTCTTGTTTCCATCTTCGAGCAAACAGCCTCAGGCCTTGACCATGCACACAGCCAGGGGGTAATCCATCGCGACATCAAGCCGGCCAATATCATCGTCAGGAACGACGGAGTAGCGAAGATCACTGATTTTGGTGTTGCCAAAATTTCTTCGCAGACGGTGACACGGACGGGAATGACTCTGGGAACTCCGCACTTCATGGCACCGGAGCAAATCCAGGGTAAGACACTTGACGGCCGGGCAGACCAGTATTCGCTGGGTGTGCTGATGTATGAAGCGATCACGGGCCGGCGCCCCTTTACCGCGGATTCGATGACCACCCTGATCTTCAAGATCGTCACCGACCCGGTAGACCCGAAACGCGACAATCCACATCTGACCGACGCGGTAAGTGAGGTTTTGAAGCGGGCCCTGGCGAAGAAGGCAGAAGATCGCTACTCGAACTGCGAAGCACTGGCGCGCGCGTTCCGCGAAGCGGTTGGTATGGGAATGGCGCCATCTGTGCCAGCCGGGAATTTCTCACCGCGTGTGCCTTCGGTCGTTTCGGGTACGCAGCCTTACCCGGGCGCGACGTCATTTCCCTCGGGATCTGCATTTTTCCCACCGCCAGGATCGGGTTCAGCGGGGGCATCAACCGGATCCAACAGTGCGTCCTCACCCGCCTATGGAGGAGGCCCCTCCGTGGCCACTCCTACCCCCACGCCCACCTCCACGGGTGCAGCTACTCCAGTACAGAGACCGCCCATACCACCGTCAGCGCCTAGCGCGCCTCCTGTCCCCGTGTCCATGCCGCAACCTCATTGGCAACCGGCTACCCCCAGTGCTGGAACAGGAACGTTTGGAACAAACTTTCCTTCGGGTGGAGCGACCCCGGTTGCTGGCCGGAGTTGGTGGGTCCCAGCCGTCCTGGTGGTTGTTGGTCTGGCCTTGGTGGGAGGAGTGTTCGTTCTCTTCAATCTGTTCACAGGGGGAAAGCAGGTTCCGGCAGCGGAGACATCTGGTTCCACCCAAATGGCCGCGCTACCGAGCGACCTTGCGGGGGAATCTGCCCGACCATCTGAGAATTCGGATACCGGGTCTGGAACAACATCTCCTTTGACGCAGGACGTTCGCCAGTCCTCCACTCCTAAACTGCCAGCGAACGCGGTAGTTCCGGCTTCCCAAAAAACATCTGCCGGACCGGGCACCAGGACAACAACCACTTCCACTCCAGTTCCAACCCAGATTAGCCGCCAACCCGTGACAGCCCGTGGGTCTGCTGATGCGGGATCTTCCACCATCACCAATTCGCCGACAAGTTCTGTTGCCCGCACGGCGGCGAAACCACCGTTAGTATCGGCTACCAACCCAACGGATCCAGACATGCGGCCACCAGAGGCCAAGGCAGCTATTCCGATTCCCAACGAAACGGTAACGCGTAATCCGGAGACCGCAACCAGTGCGCCACCTGCGATGCCCGCAACGCCTCAGCAAACCAAGGCAACTCCGATTGTCACCTCGGCACCGCGCCCCACACTGCGCGTGCCCGCAGTCTATCCCGCCGCAGCACGCCGCGAGGGCATCAGCGGTACAGTTTCGCTACGGACTTTAGTGAATGCGAATGGGGTTCCCACCAGCATTGAAGTGGTTAAGGGTATCCGGCCGGACCTGGATGCGGCAGCGAAGGCCGCTCTATCCAAATGGCGCTTCCAGCCCGGCACGATGAATGGCCAACCGGTAGATGCCCGGGTGAATGTAGAGATTACGTTCAGTTTGGTGCAGGACTCCCGGAAACCGATAAGTCTGCGGAACCCGTAGCCGCTGCTGCTCCCTTAGGGTCTTCTGATTTCAGCGACTTCTCAAGTTCAGCAACCACTTTCGCGCTTACTTCGGCGCTCGCGCTACGGTACTTGCCACCCCTGCTCTCTGCGGATCCGGACCACAGAACATCGCCCTCGGAATTCACGATTCTCACAGTGAGTGCAGCCTCGTGACGACGCGCGGTGGAGCGTTCCCGCACCAATTCATTGCCGCCGACGGATGAGGAGGACGCACGACGATCGCGGGTATATCCACCCGTCGCCACGCTGCTTTGCCCGCGGGTCCCCACATTCTCGTCTCGAGAGTGCTGCTCGGTATATACAAGGTCCTCCGCAAAACCCCGGAGAAACGCATCCGCCCGCGCCGGGTTCTCGGTGACCACAAATGCTCCCAGTCGGCGCAGTTGATCGATCAACATGCCACGCAATTGACGTGCATTCTCCCCGCCCTCGAACTCCTCCACACATACCCGGCGGACGTCGCCGATGCTCTCCACCAAATTCCTGGGAGAGACTTCCTGCCCGGACAGGGGCAGCACCATTTGCAGCAAGGTCCAAATGGCCGCGATTACACTCAGCATTCCTGCCCAAAAAAGGAACCGCACTTTGGTCCCGTTGGTTGCGCTCATTGGCTCTCTCCTCCAAATCGCGCTTCCTGATCCTGCATCTCTACGCGCAGGCCGGTCCGAGCCTCCAATGTCACCAGCACACTGCGGACGTGGTCTTTATCGAGTTGGAAGACCAACGCCTGCTGACGGTCACGTTCATCCTGAAAGCTTAGCGTAAGAAAATGCTTACGGGACTTGCTCATTAGAAACAGTGGCGACACCACAATGGCCAGTCCGATACGCCTGCCCGCTTTCTGGCCATACTCCAGCATATTGATGCGCTCCCAAGGGATGGCTACTTCCACCGTTTTGCTGGCGAAAACGAAGAATTTCTCGTCGGTTGTGCCTATGGAACCCTTGGCAGCGTCGGGTAATCCAGGGATACTTCCACCCACATAGTTGGCCTTGCCATTTCCATTCCATGCCTGCGCAGGAAACGCCAGCATCATGGTGGCGGCGAGCAGAATCA
>CAZUAX010000158.1:4983-9905 GCA_964618435.1 uncultured Solibacteraceae bacterium | reverse complement strand
TACCTCAGCACCTGAGCCGGAAGCCGCAACTGCCCAGGCCCCGCAGTCCCCAACTGCTGCGGAATCTCCAGTTGCTGACCCTGCGGAGTCTCTTGAAACCGCAGCGTTCATGTTGCCAACGCCGGAAGCCCAGGAAGCACCAGCTCCGCCTGCCGCCACGCCTGATGCTGCTCCCGGTGAGTTCACAATGATGTTCCAGGCTGGACTGAGTGGCGAGCCTGCGGAAACAGCCCCCGCCGCAGAACCGAAGCCGAAGTCCCCCACCTCGAGTGGCACTTTCTCCCAGTCCTATGTATCGACGGATGAAATGCCGGTAATGATGGAGCCGTTGGACGGCCCGCCGGTCACAGCGCCTAAGGCTGCTCAGCCAGCCACTCCAGAAATCTCCGCGAAGCCAGCTGAGGGCGAGTTTACGCAGTTGTTTGCCAGCCCCACGGATTTGGATGCGACAGCGCCGCTCCCAACGGTTTCGGCGGAGGCCCCTGCGCCTCCTTCCTCATTGCAGGAGAAGACCGAAGCAAAAGCCCCGCCCGCGTTTAGCGCGCCAGCAACCCCCACCGGCAACGAACCGGGTGAGTTTACAAAGTTCTTCCAGCCGGGCGAACTGGAACAAGTGCGCAATGAAGTGCTGGCGCGCAAGGCGGAGGCGCCCACTCCGCCCGCGCCTGTCGCGCCGCCCAGTGCGGGGCCATCCGTTCCCAAAGAAGCCCCTGGCGAGTTTACGATGATGTTTTCCGCTGCGGACCTTGCGCAGAATCCTCCCGCGGAGCCAGCACAGCAACCCGCGCCGGAGCCCGGCGCGCAGCCTGGGAGCTTTACCCAGATGTTCCGTTCCGCAGACTCGGGTGTGGATTCGCCCGGGCAGGCTTCAGTGCCTCCGGCACCCAGCAGCAGCGGATTTGGCGATGCGGGCATGCTTCCATCCGGCTCCCCCGATCCTGGTTCACCATTGCCCACGCCGTCTGGTGGGGCTCCTTCGGGAGGACCGTCGTTTACTGAGTATTTCCGAGCGGCGAACGAGTCGGACTTTGGTGCAACTCCGCCAGAGCCTGGCTCTGACCTTGGTTCCGGGGCATCCGGCCCAACCCCGCTCCAAGAGACGCCGGCCTCAGCATTTGACAGCGCTGGACCCAAGGCAGAAGGCCCTTCTTACGGAGCGGACTTTGGTGGTGGCGGTGGTGCTACCCAGTTCTTCCAGATGCCCGCACAGGAAGCAAAGCCGCAGACCCCGATGGGTCCCGTCGAGCAGGTGGGGCCCGGCGAGTATACACGGATGATTTCGGGCGAGGATCTGCGCCTTGCCATGGAGCAGGGCGGTCCCGGCGGTGCGCCGGGCGGTTCTGCCCCTGCCGGTGGTGCACCCGCGGCAGGCGGGGGTGGTGCCGGAATGTCCATTCCTGGCGTATCCGGGCCGCGAGTTACCGGGCCGTATGTGCAGGGGCCAAACATTAGCAGTTCGGGAGTATCGGCTCCCCACGTGAGTGCGCCCACGGTGCAGGGTCCCTATGCCAGTACGCCGCAGGTTCATGCGCCGCACGTGAGCGCGCCGCACATGAGCGGACCCAGCGTAAGCGGGTCTGGAGTGAGCGGACCTCATATGAGTGGTCCCCATGTTAGTGGCCCCAGCATGAGTGGCGCGGGGATGAGTTCCACACCGATGGCCATGCCTCCAGTGGGTGGAGCTCCTCCATCTGCCCCAGCGGCGGGTGCGCCCGTGCCGGTGGGCAATGTGCCTGCCGCAGGGGGATCCTCGGCAAGCAAGATCATCATTTTCGTGACGATCATCGTGACGGTAATCGCGGTATCGCTTGTGTTGATGGTGGCCTACTTCGCTTTCAAGGGCTAATTCGATTCCAAGAGCGGAAGCAGGCGGCTTGGCGCGTGGTCAAAACGCACTCGCTGGAAAACGTGCAGTGACATTACCAACTGGGTTGGCCGGTGTCGGCTGGCCTTTGTTCGCTTGTGGTTGTCGCACAACCCCGTTGTAGGGTGCGTGTCTCCACCGATTACGTGATGACTTTTTCTGCCAGTGTTCTGGAAATTGATCTCTGCGGAGCAAGGTATTGCGCCGGAATAGTCATGCGGCTAATTGTGTTCGCGTGTGTTGGCGGAATATGGTTGCTGGGCCAGAATGGTGGCGTTCCTGATGACAAGTTCATGCAATGGCAGGCATACAGCGGCAACCATGCCCTTGCTGGGCCGTGGGCGCTGCATGTTGACGTGGGGTGGCGTGAGATGAGTAGTTCGCCCTGGCAGCAGTGGCTGGTGCGCCCTGGGGTGAACTACAACATCTCTGACCGCACACAGCTGTCGCTAACATACTCATTTTTCAAAACCCATCCCGCCGGAGTGACACTGGATGCTTTGTCCAGTTCAGAGCATCGGATGCACCAGCAGATCCGGACGCAGCGCAGAGTTGGGAAGCTGCGATTCCGGCATCGTTTTCGTGCCGAGCAGAGATATTTCGGGCCGAACTTTGAGAACCAGGGTCTGCAACCTGTCTGGATGCAGCACCGCTTTCGCTACCTTGCGGGCATTCGGGTTCCGCTTGGCCGGGAAGATGGAAGTTGCAGGTCCTGCTACCTCCGCTTCTACGACGAAGCAATGATTCGGGCGAGGAACTCAGGCGTATCGCACTTTGAACAGAACCGGATTTACGGCGGATTGGGGTTTCGTCCGAAGCCTGAGTGGAACATCGAATCTGGTGTGTTCTACCAGAATTTCAAACCCCTAGTTGGCGGTCCGTTGGAACATAATCTGGTGGTGTCCACCACCGTGAGCACCAGCATGCCTTTCCGCAAGTTGTTCGGAAAATAGGACTTAGCTGGGAAGGTTGGCTGTCTGATTAGCCAAGTCTTTGAATAAAGTAATGACGAGGCAGAGCGATTTGATAAAATCCATAGATTCCGGTTGACGCGGGATTCGTCAGCCGGTTCCTCGCAAGTAAGTATCATCCATGGAAGAGACAGCACTGTACCCCCCAAGCGCCGGATTCGTTTCGCAAGCCAATGTTTCCGGATATGCCTCCTACGAACAACTCTGCCAGCGTGCCGCGGAAGACCCTGAGGGTTTCTGGGGCCACCTCGCTGAAGAGGAATTGCACTGGTTTCAGAAATGGGACCATGTGTTCGAGTGGCACCCTCCTTTCGTCAAGTGGTTTGTAAATGGCAAGATCAATGCCAGCTACAACTGCCTGGACCGGCACATTGAAGCAGGCAACGGGGATCGTGTTGCCTTTCATTTCGTGGGGGAACCCGGCGACACGCGGGATATCACCTACAACGAACTGCATGCGATGGTGTGCCAGTTTGCCAGCGCGATGAAACGGGCGGGTATGCAGCCCGGCGGACGCGCTGTAATTTACATGCCGATGGTGCCCGAGTTGCCCGCCGCCCTGCTGGCCTGTGCCCGGTTGGGCGTCACGCACAGCGTTGTGTTTGGAGGATTTTCGGCCGAAGCCTTGCGCTTCCGCATTGACGACCTGGAAGCAGAGCTTGTGATTACCGCCGATGGCGGCTGGCGGCGCGGCAAGGAAGTGCGTTTGAAGGACGCCGTGGACGAAGCCATGCAAGAAGGCTGCGCCACGGTGAAGCACGTCGTGGTACTGCAGCGCACTGGTTCGGAAGTGCCCATGAAGGAAGGGCGTGACGTTTACTGGCACGACTTCATCGAAGGCGCCAGCCCGGATTGTCCGGCCGAGCAACTCGACGCGGAACATCCGCTGTACGTGTTGTATACCTCCGGCACTACCGGCAAGCCGAAGGGCATTCTGCATACCACCGCAGGTTACCTGCTGCAGAACACGATGGCCATGAAGTGGGTTTTCGACCTTAAGCAGCAAGACGTATACTGGTGCGCCGCCGATGTAGGCTGGGTGACCGGGCATAGCTACATCGTTTATGGTCCCCTTTCGGCAGGTGCCACCAGCGTACTTTACGAAGGTGCTCCCGATTACCCGAAGTGGGATCGCTGGTGGGAAATTGTGGAACGCTACAAGGTGAACATCCTGTACACCTCACCTACCGCCATTCGTGCTCTGTTGCGGCAGGGTGATGCCTTCCCGCAGGCACATGACCTGTCAAGCCTTCGTCTTTTAGGCAGCGTGGGCGAGCCCATCAACCCTGCGGCTTGGGAGTGGTACCACCGTGTGATCGGTGGCGGCAAATGTCCCATTGTGGACACGTGGTGGCAGACCGAAACTGGCTCCATCATGATTGCCCCACTGCCTGGAGCCATTGACCTGAAGCCCGGTTCCGCCACGCGCCCGCTACCTGGCGTACAGGCTGACCTGGTGGATCTGGACGGCATTCCCATGGAAGGTCCGGGCGAAGGCTACCTGGTGGTGACTCGACCATGGCCATCCATGGCACGCACGTTATGGAAGGATCCTCAGCGCTACGAAAGTGCCTACTGGTCGCGGATTCCTGGTGTGTACTTCACCGGTGACGCTGCCAGACGCGACGAGGATGGCTACTTCTGGGTGCTGGGCCGCGTGGATGACGTGATGAACGTCAGCGGTCATCGGCTAAGCACCATGGAACTGGAATCGTCGCTTGTGCGGCACCCTGCCGTCGCGGAGGCCGCGGTAATCGGCAAGCCAGATGAACTCACAGGGCAAGCGGTTGTCGCCTTTGTCACCCTCAAGCAGGGTGAGTGGGACCAAGACCAGTTGCTGGAGGAACTGCGGCAGTGGGTAGGCAAGGAAATCGGCAGCTTCGCCAAGCCCAAGGAGATTCGTTTCGCTGAGGGCTTGCCAAAGACCCGCAGCGGAAAGATCATGCGCCGCCTCCTGCGTGAACTTGCTACCAGCAATACCGTTTCTGGCGATACCACCACGCTGGAAGACTTCAACGTCGTGAACAAATTGGCCAGCAAGGACGAGGACTAGATCTTCAGTTCAGATTGGTTGCCCTGCGCCCCCT
>CAZUAX010000158.1:0-4883 GCA_964618435.1 uncultured Solibacteraceae bacterium | reverse complement strand
GGCCAAGCAGGCGCTCTGGGGCAGGCAGTCCCTGAGCAGGGCCCAGTGCTGAAACCCACTCGGCTGCGGCCGGGCATCACCGTGGGTGTGGTGGCGCCTTCCAGCCCGGCCACCGAGGACGAAGATGTCCGTTACGGTCTCGAACTGGTGGAGAGTTTCGGCTTTAAGGTGAAGCCAGGACGGTTCGTTTTCGGGCGGACCCAATACCTTGCCGGCTCTGACGCTGACCGCGCCGCCGACCTCAACGCCATGTTTGCAGACCCTCAGGTGGATGCCATCATGGCTCTGCGTGGCGGCTACGGCGCCATGCGTATCCTGCCCATGCTGGATTACGAGATGATCCGGAGCAATCCTAAGCCGCTCATCGGCTTTAGCGACATCACGGCGCTCCACTGCGCCATTCACAAACGCTGTGGCATGGTTACATATCATGGGCAAACTGCCTTAAGCCCGTTTACTGACTACAGCATCCGCGAGTTTCAGCGCGTAATGATGCAGCCGGAAGCCCGTATGCGGATTGGCGCGCCACCGCCGTTTGAAGCCGGACCCGGCAAAGTGGAACGCGAGAATCGCATTACCCCCATCCTCCCGGGCGTAGCCACCGGTAGGTTGATTGGCGGTAACCTCACGTTGATTTCCTGCCTGATGGGCACCCCTTGGGAGCCTGATTTCGACGGACGACTGGTGTTCCTGGAAGATGTGCACGAAACGCCCTACCGCATTGACCGCATGCTTACCCAGTTGGTAATCTCCGGCAAGTTACGAAAGGCGGCAGGGTTGATCTACGGCAAATTCACAGATGCGGAGGCAACGGGCAATACCTTTAGCCTGGAGCATGTGCTTATCGACGCCGCAAAAGCCGTGGGCATTCCTGCGGCGCGCGGACTGATGATTGGCCATGTGGACGACAACACCACCGTGCCCGTGGGTGTGGAAGCAGAATTCGATGCCAATACCGGTTCTCTCACGCTGCTGGAACCGGCGGTAGCGTAGGCGCCTGGAAACGAATGGGGTGCGCCTATTTGGCACACCCCGAAGACAGTTAGCGCATGCCCGCCATCTCTTGGAGGCGCCGCCATTGCGCCAGGCGATTCTCATTGGCATCAACCAGAGCGGGAAGGGCAGTGCCTTCGCTGCTGAAATAGGGTGCGAAGCGTGTCTCCGTTCCCGCGAAGCCGATGAAGTCGAGCGCCTCCCCGTCACCACGCGGGGTATACCAGTCCTCACGCGGAGCGGGATTCCCTTGCAGGTTCAGCCGCTCGCGCATCAATCCGCCCGCACGGGGGTCTAGCGTAAGCAGCGGGAAGGCGCGCGATTCTACCGCAAGCTTTGCCTGGGCCATCGCGCTATCCTCGGGAACGCCGTCCTCTGCCATGCAGGTGGCATAGCAGACTACAAGCGCGGGTCCAGGGAACTCATTCGCACCACGGATCGAGCGTTGAAAGTGGTTCAAATGCGAAGCCGTGGTTTGCGCCACGTAGACGTTCGGGAACACCATCGCCAGTTGCGCCAGGTCCGCCGACGGGCGCAAAGAGCCTACTTCGTCTTCCCCAGAATTGCGGTTTTCCGACACAAAGCCCGCGGCATGCACCCGGCGGCTGTCGGTATGGAAAATCTGGGAATCCAGCACCAGCACGTTCACGTCTTCACCAGAGGACAGCAAGGCCGTGAGCGCGGACAGGCCAGCACCGCCGAAATTCTCCATGCTGCCGAGCACCCAGAGTTTGCGCGCTTTATGCCCTTCGCGATTCCATCGTTTGCGGATGCCAAGGGCGTCAGCAGGGGCGTTGTCGGACAAGGTATTGGTCCAAGGCACCCGGAACGGATTGTACGGGAATACCGCGCCATACACACTGTCGCAGCCGCTGGCGGCTACCACGCCTACGTTTTCCGCGCCAAACTGGAAGCCCGTAGAGGCCAGCACCAGCCGCACCGCTGTGGATTGCCCGCAGCCTGCGCAACTGCCCGAACCGCCTACGGCTAACTGGCTGCGTTCGCTCAGCAAGAGGTCGCCCAGGCTGCGTTCGTGCAGGTAGTGCGCTGGAGTGTCCGGCAATTCCCGGTAAAGATTCAGGGCGCGGTCGAAGCCGTCAAGGTCCAGGTCAGTCTTCGGTGCCATCACGATTGCATGGTTATCTCCGCAAGCTTCCACGCATTCGGCACAGCCTTTACAGCGGTCGACGTCAACAAACAATCCCAACATCCCACCCGGTTCACCCCGTTCTTTCTGCGCTTCAAAGTAGCGGCGCGTTCGGCCAAAGCGTGTCGAGAGCAGGGCGCGTTCCGTCGCATCGTCTACCCCTTGCAGTTTCACGGACAGCGCGTCTTCCTCCACCACGCGGCCCAGAATGGCGACGTCCGGGCAAAGGGCAACGCACTCCATGCAGCCCACGCATCGCTCCATGTCGATGACGGGCAGCTCTGGTGCGTCGTGACGGAAGGAGCGTACCATGGCGACGGCGGGTTCCACCGCAGCCCGGGCCTGCTGTTCCGCGCGCCACGTATCCCCACGATTTGGGCAGGCACCCGTTCCGATAATCTGCTCGCAGAAGTTGTCGTCTTCATCCGTATTCCCGGCGCCATTGCTCTTCGCAACCGCGCCAAGCACCGGTAGAGATATCGTGCTGGACGCAGTAACCGGTTCTTCTGGCACCGCGAAACGCAGCATCCCTAGGTAGACTCCCTTGGCCCAACTGTAAAGCTCGTCGCACTCCGCACCCGTGATCCCCGGATACGCTTTGCTGAAGTAGCCAATCATGGCATCACGCACTGAGTCCTCGCTTAGGCCGCGGTCCCGAAGGAAGGGGCTGATGCGCAACCATGCGCCCAGTGCCATCATGTCGTCGGGCTCCACAAAGGGCACGATAGCGTGGCGCAACTCTTCGTAACGTCCGGAATCGAGGCCGGCCAGCCGGATACCACGCTGTTGGATTTCGCGCTTCATGGTCGCCGGCATCAGTTTCCACACCGCCTCCAGTGACGGCGCGAAGGGGCAGAACATCACGCCGCCATCCGCTATTTCCGCAAGTGGGTTCACTGCATGCAGCAGCCCGCTGTTCTGGACAACGCAGAGCTTGGCGGGGGTATGCGCGGCGAGGGGCCTTCCTGTGGAACCAGCCGCGAGATGGAACAGTTGTGGCTTGCCCACTTTCTCAGTGCCTACGTAGCCTTCGGCGTCCACACGAACCCCATAGATGGCTCTTGTGACGCCTGCAATCATTCGCATTGCTTCCGTGCCGCCACTGCCGCCCGAACGGAGCAACAGCAGGCCCGTGGCATCCGCGCTGGCCGGAAGCGCAATGGCTGCAGACGTATCCAGCGCGTCCACCAGCAGCAGGTTCTGCGGTTCAATTCCCGCGGCATTTTCCACCGCGGCCAAAAACGCGTGCTCGTCCACACGCAGCGTCCCCAACCCGGCTACGGCACTGAAAACGGCAGGTGCATTCTCAGTAACCGATGCCAGAAGGTGACGCACGCCCAGAGTAACCGGGTTTGCGGGAGCCAGTGGCGTATCCGTGCGTTCGAAGACAGTGACAGTGCGCTTGCCCTTCAGCATGCCCGCAAGCATTTCATCGGGAAAGGGCCTGAACGCGTGCAGTGCAATGGCTCCTGCCTTTTTGCCTGCGGCGCGGAGAGAATCCACAGCTCGTTCGGCAGCGTCCATCATGCTGCCACAACCGAGCACCACATGCTCCGCATCGTCCAGTCGATACGCTGCTGCAGCGGTGTAAATGCGCCCGGTAAGGCGGCTGAATTCAGCCATGGATGCTTCGAGTGCTGCCTGCGTGCGAGAGAGAAACTTCCGCTGTGCCAGACGCCCCTCCATGTAGGATGCATCGTCCTGCACTGGATTCAGCATCGCCGGGCGGCGAGGGTTAAAGTGATCCTTTATCTTTGATTCGGCTTCGCCCAGAAAAAGCCGGATGAGTTCCGGTTCCGGCAGCAGCACGTCGCGAATCTGGTGGGTAGTGGCATAGGCGTCCTGCACCACCAGGAACGGCGTTTCGGAATACTCGGCGGCGCGCCGGCAGATCAATGCCAGGTCCACCACCTGTTGCGGATCGCGAGCAAACAGAATCGCCCAGCCGGTCTCCGCCACGCTCATCACGTCGTCATGGCCCGCCATGGTGGCTGTTCCCTGCGACTGCAGTGCCCGTGCGCCTACGTGGAACACCATTGGCAGGCGACGACCGGCGATGGTGCTCAGCACCTCAGTCATCGCGGGAAGTGCCTGGCCGGAAACAAAGCTGGTTACCCGGCCACCAGCTAAGGCATAACCTTCGCAGACGCTCGCAGCATCCGATGGGGACTCTGCGGGAAGCGCCTCAATCGGCTCCTGGAACACATTGCGCGCTTTGCTGGCGCTGAGGTCTTCGAATGCTTCCTGCATGGCCTGTGCCGGATGAACGGGGAAGGAGCATGCGGCCTGCGCGATGTGGCTTTCCGCCCACACTGCCGCGCCCGCGCCATCGGCTGTCGCGACGATACCTGGAAATTTGCGAAACGGAATCTGTGTGGTGGCGATGGTCTTGCCAGTGTTCGCTGGTTTGCCCGTGTTGCGGATCATCTCACTGCTCCTTCCGAGGCCCGCTGCCCTTTGTCTGCAGGGTTGCGATGTCGAGTGCATACCAATTGGTGCACATTCGGCCTCCCTCCTAGCGTAGCGAAAAGCGGGCGCAAGTAAAAGAGTATCGTATCTGAAAAAGCACAAAATCAGCGACGCAAAGCTGCCCCTGTGAAGTTAGTGTTGTGATTGCTTATGGATAGACGTAGCCCGCCTCAATGCCCAGAGGCAGTCCAAGGCTCCAGTAGACGGCCAGGCAGACCACGGAAACCACGTAGTAAGCCACGGTAAAGGGCATCATCAGCGAGATCGCAGTGCC
>CAZUAX010000157.1:0-9905 GCA_964618435.1 uncultured Solibacteraceae bacterium | reverse complement strand
TAGACTTTTTCGAGTTGCATGAGGTTATTGAGGAAGACTTCCAGGATACCATGCGCACTTCAGCGGAAGCCCGCTTCCAGGGCTGGGATGCCTGTGTTTCCGGGCTTCCGGCCTCACCCACGCCCTGGATGCAGCGCCCTCGCCGCGTGTGTGGCGGTAGTTTCCGTATCTGGCAACAACGCCATGGCTACCGCCGCATTTCCTTACAAAGCATCCATCCCTGTTAGGCTGTTGGCATCCTGCTGCGCGGGGTACCGGTTCTTGCCGTCTCCGAACGGCAGTCCATGCTATCGAATTGCGAAACGGAACAGAGGGTGTGGCGGTCTTCCTTGGTAGAGGAGCAAGACAGCAATGCAGAGTTGTCCTGGCTCCCATGAGATCCCGGAGTTGAGGTTCCCAAAGTCATGGTGAGACGCATTTTGGCGGGTATTTGCGCAGACGCAAAGGCCGGGGGGCCGCTTGTCTGGAGCGCTTCCATTGCCGGGCAGTGCCAGGCGTCCGTCACCGCCGTCCCGGTGCTGGATGCGAACGCGTGGAAACAATCGCTTCCCACCATGCTTTCTGCCGCACGGGCCGCGAACCTGCTGGAAACTGAACCTTGGACCCAGCCGGAGGATGCCGAGGAAGCTCTCCGCAAGTATTGCTGCCAAACCTTGAGTCAGGCCGGCATCCGCTGTCACACGATGCCTATTAGCGATGAGCCTCTCGATGCCCTGGCGTCGGCATCGCGCTATCACGACCTTCTCCTCTTTGGCCTTGGCCAGTGCTACCCCCAGCGCTTGGTGCCGGATTTCACGAAAGCCGTCTCTCGCCTCATCACGAACGGTGCATGCCCTCTGCTGCTGGTGCCGCGCGAGGTCCGGGACGTGAAGAAGGTCTTTCTTGCCTACAGCGGAACGGTTGCCTCCGCGCGTTCCTTCCGGCGCTTCGTCCAGGGCACACTCTTCGCGGATGCGGAAATCGACCTGGTCTGCCTCGGCGATTCGTTGGAGGCTGCCGGGGATGTCCTCAACGCTGCCCGCGAATACCTCGAAGAGCATGGTCGCAAAGTGCGGCTTACCGCACTCCGCGGCAAGGAAACCGTGCTGGTGGACCATGCCTTCTCCAGCGACACGGACCTTATCATCGCCGGCAGTAATCACCGCAATGTGTTGGGTATTGAAACCAGCAGCGTCACGCTGCGCGCCTTTCTGTCCCAGGATAAGATTCCGGTATTTATCTCACACTAAACAGAACACCTTAGTGCACCTGCCGCAAAGTGTGGCGCGCTCCTCGGTGCGCGTGCCATTGCTGCCATACTGGAAGCGTGCCACTCATCTTTATTGCTGGCGGCGCGCGCAGCGGCAAGAGCCGTACCGCACTCGGAATGGCCGTTGTCCGCGGGCAGCGACCCGTCTTCATCTCCACCTCTTCCACCCTCGACGAGGACATTCGCGAACTCGTTAACACCGGCGAACCTGGCAAGGGTTTCCAGATGGAGACGCTCACGGAGCCGCTCCAACTGTCTGCTGCCATTCAGCGGGAAAGCCTTTCCCACGATGTGCTGCTGGTGGATAGCCTCACCGTCTGGCTGGGAAACCTCCTGCAGCAGGATGCGGCCGCCGTACCCTCGGGAACCGAGGAACTCCTGGACACCCTGCGCCAAAGCACCGCCACCATCATCGCCGTAGCCACGGAGGTGGGCTGCGGCATTGAGCCCGAATCCGAACTGGCCCGGCGCTTTCGCGATGAGGCAGGCCGCCTCAGCCAGCGCTGCGCCGCCCTCGCCGATGAAACCTACTGGATGGTCTTCGGGTGTCCCCTGCGTGTCAAATAATCCTTCGCCCCTGCCGGGATTCCTTCACCCTTGCCGGATTTCAGCACCCCGCCGCGCACCCGGTCATCTGTCTAGGTTGATAGGGACTAAGCGAAACCCGCGCGTCCCTTGGCCTGCGTTTCTTTGGATCCGCGGTTCCTGTAGCATAAACGAAACGGATGTCTCATTCCGTTAAGGAGAAGATCATGATGAAATGCCTTAAGTCTCTGCGCACCGCGTTCGCGGCTGCGGCAGTGCCTTTTGTGTTGGTGGCAGTCGCCTCTGCGCAGCAGCCGATGCCCAACCAGTTCTGGTGGCCTGAACAGTTGGACCTCTCGCCGCTTCGCCAACACAGCGCCGAGTCCAACCCCTTGGGAAAAGATTTCAACTACGCCAAAGCCTTTGCCAGCCTGGACCTCAAAGCGGTCAAACAGGATATCCAGAAGGTGCTCACCACCTCGCAGGATTGGTGGCCGGCTGACTACGGTAACTATGGACCCCTCTTTATCCGGATGGCCTGGCACAGCGCCGGTACCTACCGGGTGAATGACGGCCGCGGTGGCGCGGACGGTGGTCAACAGCGCTTTGACCCGCTCAATAGCTGGCCCGATAACGCCAACCTCGACAAGGCCCGGCGTCTGCTGTGGCCAGTGAAGCAAAAGTATGGCGCAAAGATTTCCTGGGGCGACCTCATGGTTTTGGCAGGCAATGTTTCGCTGGAATCCATGGGCTTTAAGACCTTTGGCTTCGCCGGCGGACGCGCCGACGACTGGGAACCGGACCTTGTCTACTGGGGACCCGAAAAGAAGTTCCTGGACGACCAGCGCTACAGCGGCAACCGCCAGCTGCAGAAGCCTCTCGCGGCTGTGCAGATGGGCTTGATCTACGTGAATCCCGAAGGCCCCAACGGCAACCCGGATCCCTTGGCAGCCGCCAAGGATATTCGCGACACCTTCGGCCGCATGGCGATGAACGACGAAGAAACACTTGCCCTCATCGCAGGTGGCCATACCTTCGGCAAGGCCCATGGCGCGCACGCTCCGGATAAATGCGTCGACGCCGAACCCGCGGCCGCGGGCATTGAGCAGCAGGGCCTCGGCTGGCAGAACAAGTGCGGCAAGGGTAACGCCGGCGATACCGTCACCAGCGGACTGGAAGGCGCATGGACCGCTACGCCCACCAAGTGGAGCTCTCAGTATCTCGACAACCTCTTTGCCTTCGAGTGGGTGCAAACCAAGAGCCCTGCCGGCGCCACCCAATGGATTCCCGCCAACAATCAGGCAGCGAACCTCGTTCCCGATGCGCACGACCCCTCCAAGCGCCACGCGCCCATCATGTTCACCACGGACGTCGCCCTCAAGGTCGACCCCATCTACCGCGAAATCGCCATGCGTTTCCGCAAGAATCCGGAAGAGTTCCGGCTGGCCTTTGCCAAGGCCTGGTTCAAGCTCACCCATCGCGACATGGGGCCGCGCACCCGTTACATTGGCGCCGAAGTGCCTGCGGAGGACCTCATCTGGCAGGATCCCCTCCCCCGCGTCAATCACCCGCTGGTGAACGCCAGCGATATCGCCGCGCTCAAGTCCAAAATCCTTGCTTCCGGCCTCACGGTTCCCGAATTGGCCAGAACCGCCTGGGCCTCGGCTGCTTCCTTCCGCAACTCCGATAAGCGCGGCGGCGCCAATGGCGCGCGTATTCGGCTGGCTCCCCAGAAGGATTGGGAAGTCAATAATCCCGCGGAACTGGCCAAGGTGCTGCCGCGCCTGGAAGCCATCCAGCAGGAGTTCAACCGTGCTCAGTCCGGCGGGAAGAAGGTCTCCCTTGCTGACCTCATCGTGATCGGCGGCAACGCTGCCGTGGAGCAGGCAGCAAAGAACGCCGGGCACACCGTACAGGTTCCTTTCACGCCCGGGCGTGCCGACGCCTCGCAAGCGCAAACCGACGCTGCCGCCTTCGCGGAGCTTGAGCCGGAAGCCGACGGCTTCCGCAACTACTTCCGCACGGGCCAGCGCCTGTCCCCCGCGGAGATGCTGGTGGACAAGGCAAACCTGCTCACGCTCACCGTTCCGGAGATGACCGTTCTGGTTGGCGGCATGCGTGCCCTGAATGCCAACGCGGTGCAATCCAAGCACGGCGTGTTCACCAGCCGGCCCGGCACCCTCAGCAACGATTTCTTCGTCAACCTGCTCGACATGTCCACCAAGTGGAGCAAGTCGGCAACCGCCGAGGGACTCTACGAAGGGCACGATCGCAAGACCGGACAGTTGAAGTGGACGGCCACCCCCGTTGACCTCATCTTCGGGTCGAACTCGGAGTTGCGCACCATTGCCGAGGTCTACGCCTCCGCCGACGGACAGCAGAAGTTCGTGCAGGACTTCGCCAACGCCTGGGCCAAGGTAATGGACCTCGACCGTTTCGACGTGCAATAAATAACTGCCGCCAGAATCGGACGTCCGCAAGGTCATTCGCTTCTGATCGCATCTCAAACGAAAGCCATACGGCGGCGCCCTCAACGCCGCCGTATGGCTTTTTCCTTCCCGATCGTGCAGGGCTCGCTCGCTCTTTCACCCAGGCTCCGCCGCAGTCCACTTCTCCCCAACCGCGCAGCCCGCCCCTCACACAACGGTTCCGAACACCGCCCCCACAGCAGCGGTCAGCGCCATGGCCAATGCGCCCCAGAACAGAACGCGGATCGCGCCCGCCTTCACGTTTGCCCCGCCCGCATGTGCGGCCAAGCCTCCCAGAATGGCGAGGAAGGCCAGTGAAGTGCCGGCGACCAGGGGGATCAGGCGCGCCTCTGAGGCAATGGCAGCAACCAGAAGGGGCAGCGTGGCCCCCACAGCGAAACTCCCGGCGGAAACCACTGCCGCCTGCGTCGGACGCGCACTAAGCGTATCGGTGATACCCAGTTCGTCCCTGGCATGCGCGCCAATGGCGTCATGCGCCATCAGTTGCGCGGCTACCTTCACTGCCAGATGGGGATCGATCCCGCGAGTGACATAAATTGCTGCCAGTTCCGCGTGCTCGCCCTCTCCGTCTGCGCTCAGTTCCGCGAGTTCCCGCCTGAGTTCCGCTCCCTCGGTGTCCGCCTGTGAGTGGACCGACACATACTCGCCGGCAGCCATGGACATTGCGCCAGCCACCAGTCCGGCGGTTCCCGCCACCATGATGTTGCTGTGGCTGGAGTGCGCCGCGGCTACACCCAGCAGCAAACTGGCCGTGGAAACGATGCCATCATTCGCACCTAACACCGCTGCGCGAAGCCAGCCAATTCGTCCTGTGAGATGTCGCTCACCCTGGCGCTGCGGCATATTTGCTCCTCCTTGCCCCGGTCACCACAGATGATCTAACTTTCAACCGCAGCACGCGCACGGATCTCCGCGGCTCCACACTCTCCCGGACCCTTAGGCCCCTGGATCGTGACCACCTCGGACAGCTACCTGCTTTTCCAGGTGGCTCGTGCCAGCCCCAAGCTCTCGCCTTTTCGGGTCGCCGTGGGAGATGCGAGTTGCCCCGCATCCCCCACGGCTCGCGTTTCCGCCTACGACCGATGCCGGTCAGAACCGCCCGAAACAAATTGATCGGGTCGATCGGTTCTTTGCCCCGCGTGCATCGACTTCGTCCTGTACGATGCATTCACAGTATTCTCATCGTCGTCGCTGACGGATGCTTCCCCGGAAGAGGAAATATCCTCGGCTCCGGTTTTCTCCAACAGGTCTTTCGCGCTGGAGACCTCTTCGGAGGTGTTGCAATGAACAGAGAGCAAGACACCTCCGTCCTTCACTCGGCCTTCGTAACGCTTGGCCTCATACTCGGGGATCCCCATTCCTACCAGAGCCCCAATCAGGCCGCCGACAGCCCCGCCAACTCCCAGGCCGGCGAGTGCTCCCATAATTGGACCTGCCGCGATCAGCGGCCCTACGCCTGGAATCGCCAGTGCGCCGATGCCGGCCAGGAGCCCCAGCGTTCCGCCCACCGCTCCTCCCGCAGTAACACCTGTGGCCGTTCCCTCCGGCATCTTGGTGCTCTTTTCGTGAGCGAACTCCTTCGAGCTCTGTCTGTCGGGCATCAGTACCGAAATGTCGTCGTTCGTAAATCCTGCCGCGAGGATGCGATCGACGGCGCTTTCGGCGTGAGCGCCCGACTTGTAAATGCCAAATACCGCTGTCTTCTTGTTTCCCATTGTGAATTCCTTTTCGAATTGGTTCGAACGTTATTTCTCGACCGAAATTTGATCGGTCACTTTAGTCGCATCGCCCGTGGCGGCGACAGCCATTGCCACGATGGACGTTTTTTCGTCATCGGACGCCACCGGTCCCTTCAAGGTCACCCTGCCGTTCTGGCTGATGATCTTGATGTTCTTGGCGTAAGTGGAGAAGGACTCATCCGCCATAACGGACTGCCGGATCCTTTGGGTCAACTCCAGGTCCGTCGCATTCTGTTGCTGCTGATCGGCGGTCGGTTCCGCGGAGTCCATGTCGCGCGCGTTCACCCTTGTGTTGTCCGGCTCTAGGTCGGTCGCTTCGGGATTCTGACCGCATCCGATAAGGAAGGCGGTGCAGAAGAGAATTGTCAAAGCTGCTTTGGGGTACTTCATTGCGTAAATGCAGCTCAGACTCTTCAGCAATCTGGGGCTGCGTTCCTTTCTGTTTTGTTGCGTGTTCGAAATTGCGGGAAATCTCCGTGGACTTGTCCACGACGGTGCCGCCGGTTGTGCTGAGTGTCTAGGCGCCGTTGCCGGTGTGTCGCGTCCCTTCCTCCACGGAGGCAAGCTCCGTGAAGGCTGGCGCCTCAACCTGTTCCCAGGCCCCGCCCTCGTTCCAGGGACCGCGCACGTTGGGCTCGCCCCGGTCTCCCATTCCTGTCGACGTGTCGAAGTACTGGTCCACCAGTCCCGCCGTTGGGGGTATTCTGCCGATCGAGAAGCGGTCCTTTCCAAGGCTTTCCAGGGCCGCGGTGAATACCTTCAAATGCGTGATTTCCCGTGTCATCAGGAACATCAGCGCGTCGATAGTCCCCGCGTCTTCGGTGAAATTGATGAGGCGTTCGTAGACGATCTTCGCCCGCGCCTCAGCCGCGATATTGCTTCGCAGGTCAACGTCCAACTCCCCCGTGATCTTCAGGTAGTCGGCAGTCCATGCAGCACCCATCGAGTTCTGCAAAGCCACGCCGCCCCCACCCGCGATGGCGATCAGCGGATCAGCCTGCGCCGCGGTGCGGCAGTCCTTCACTTTCCGCAGATGCATGCGGGCGAGCGTGCCCACAATTTCGAGATGGCTCAGCTCTTCCGTGCCGATGTCCATCAACATGTCTTTGCGCTTCGGGTCGTCACAATTCAGACCCTGGATGGAGTACTGCATCGCCGCGGCCAGCTCGCCATTTGCTCCTCCAAACTGTTCGAGGAGCATATTGCCGAATTGGGCGTCCGGCGTACCGATATGGACGGTGTACATCAGTTGCTTGACATGGTGGTACATGTGAATCTCCGTTTCGTTATGCGAGTCAAGCTTTCTGCTTCTTCGCGCGGGCGGGACTCTTCGTCCCGTTCTCTTCGGAGCTGGCCTGCTGCATCAGCGGTTTGCTGAGTTCGGTCAACAGGAAGTCTGCACTTTCCTCTTCACCCAGCGTTTGGGTCATGAGCTTCGCTATCGCCGGTTCACCGATTTGCCGGGCGAGGCTGCGGGCAGTGCCGTACGCCGAGATCTCGTAGTGCTCCGCTCTTTGGGCGGCGGCAATCAGCGCGAGGTCGGCAATGATGTCTTGCTTGTCCGCGCCGTCCTTAATCGTTTCTTTGCCTTCTTCCACGAGCCCCATCATCGCTTTGCACGGCTTCGGCTGTGGCTCTTCCCCAATCATTTCGAAGGCCGATTTCAATCTCGCAACCTGGCCTTCCGTCTGTTGCAGGTGATCGCGAAACGCTTGTTTCAGCTTTGGGTGATGCGCAGCTTCTGCCATCTTGGGCAGGGCCGTTATCAACTGACCCTCCGCATGGAGAAGGTCGCGCAATTCTTCGACGAGCAGTTCTTTTAGTTGGGTCATTTGCTATGTTCCTTGGTTGGACTTTCGGGCGGAGTGGCTACCGTCCGGTTGGAGAGAAAGCGCCGCTCGCTTTCTCCTTGTGTTGACGCTTGCTGCCAGAACCGAGAAATGCTTGAGCCGTGTAGCTTAGGAGGTGCGCCGTGGCTGCCGCGGCAATCGCGCCCTTGACTGTGTCCCATGGCCGCCGGGCTACTTGCTCTTGGCGGGCAAATTCCGCTGAGGGTTCAGCGTCTGCGCTGGGTTTGGCGAACACTCTCGTTTCGCCCTGGTTGCTGCGTCCCCGAAAGACGGCCGCCAGCACCACGCCCCCGCCAAGTGCTATGCCCAGTAAGGTCTTTGGGTTGGTGCGAAAGTGGTGCCTCCAATCCGCGGCGGCTTTCACCTTCTGCTCCAGCTCCTCAAGATTTGTGCTGAGGGCTCCACGCGTTTGCTCGATGTGCGCTTCTATTTGCTTTGCTGTTGTGCCCATGCGGCAGTCTCCTTCAGGCTTTCCACCGTGCGTTCGAACGCGGGGCGGCGTTGTTGAAAGCGCTTCACGCCGGCCGTGAGCGTTAGGCTTGCTGCCAAGGCCAGCGTTGTTCCCGCAATGAGCGTGGCGGCCCAGAGTGGCATGACAAGAGCCAGTGCGAAGACAATGGTGAGCAGGAGAAAGAGGGCTGCGAACAGAGCGATCACCGCGCCCGCGATGAGGAACACCACGGACGATTTCGCCCGGGCCGCCTCATCCATAAACTCAGTCCTGGCAAGACGCACTTCTGACCGCACAATCTCCTGCAGATTGCACATCGCGTCACGCAGGATTTCGGCGAAAGACCGGTCACCTAACGCCATAGCAGAAGCCCTATCGATGGCATCTTTAACCTCGTCTTCTGCCTATCAAGGTTCGTCCCAGCAGAAAGCCGATTGCTCCGGCGACAAGGAGTGAAGGGCCGGGATGGTTTCTCACCAGCCCTTTCGTGTCCTTCATGATCCTGTCGACGTCGTGCGCTCGGAGGTAGTCTGCGGTGGCTCCTAGCTTGTCCGCCGTCGTATGGGCCAGGCCGCTCACCCTTTCCATGCCAGGGAGGCGCTCCGCTCTGCCGTGAAGCGTCGCTGCGGCCTTATCCAAGCCGGTGGCGGCGGAGGCCATGTTCTCGTCAATTGCGTCCGCGGCCTTGCGGCCAAGTTCCGACACATTGGCATTGAAGTCGATTGCTTTGTCGGCGACCCTGTCGCCCAGAGTCGAAGTCGCGTCTGCAAGGGTGTCACTCAGGGATGTGCTAACCACGTTCGGCATGCGTTTCTCCTGAGTGCCAGCAAAGCACTCACCGGGCCAAACAAGGGTAGGGTGCCGATCCTTAGAGCGTCATTGGTGGGAGCGCGAAGCAATGGGAAGGACGGATGCCGGGCAGAGCTGTATTTTCCAAAGCCATGCAAACAGTAGGGCAATTGGACTCCGTCGAGTATTGCCAATGCACCGCCCGGTGGAAAAACCTCAGGCAATGCGCGTGGGCCTCTGCAGTCAAACTCACCGGCCGGGCTTCGCTGGCATAAGCTCACTGCGCATCGAACTGGTGATGTCGGGACGTCAATTGACGGCAACTGGTCAATCTGTCATTGGCAATTCCAACGACATGCACAGGCGCTATCGGTCAACGAGAGACGGCGCTCGCCGTCGCACTCCACGGGCGGAGCGCCGTTTGCACAAAATACTGGATACCCTCGGATACCCTAATGGCCGTTCCTGCGAATCGCCACCCAAAATCGCACGCGCCCTCCACCCCCATTCGACAGCCGGGCAGCCGCCCATCTCCGCGCCTCACCGATGCCATCCGCGAGCCCGAACCTGTGTGAGGGCGGCTCCCCCAAATAGCCCCGTGGCGTAAGCCCGGGGTCTCCCGCGCCCTGATGCCGTCCGCAAGCCCGAACCTGCGTGAGGGCGGCTCCCCCTGATAGCCCCGTGGCGTAAGCCCGGGATCTCCCGCGTCCCCCGATGCCATCCGCGAGTCCGAACCTGCGTGAGGGCGCCTCCCAAACGATAGCCCCGTGGCGTAAGCCCGGGGTCCCTTCGCCACCACATTCCCGAGCCCGA
>CAZUAX010000156.1:0-9991 GCA_964618435.1 uncultured Solibacteraceae bacterium | reverse complement strand
GATACGCAGACCTTCTTGGTTTCAAGCCCTGCTGCCCAGGTTGCATCCGCGCAACTTCCCGCCCGTAAGCCATGGAGGCCAACCCGGTGGATGCAGGCTACCTCGGTGGTACTGCTCCTGCTGCTGGCTGGCATCCCCATCCGCGCCTGGCTCTGGGATGCGCTCCCTTGGAATGCCTTGCCAACAGAGCGTAAGGTGGCGGTGCTCTTGTTTGAAAATCTCGACGGAAGCCCGGAGCAAGAGGCCTTTTGCAACGGACTCAGCGATTCGCTTACGGCCATGGCGACCCAGATGGGCCGAACGGATCGCCCGCTCTGGGTGGTGCCTGCATCGGAGGTGCGCGCAGAGGAGGTGCGCAGCGTCCGTGATGCCCGGCGGTTGTTTGCAGTGAACCTTGCCGTGACCGGCAGCCTACGTCGTGTGCAGGATCTGGTTTCCGTGACGCTGAACCTTGTGGATGCGCAGCAGTCTCGCCAGTTGGAATCCCGCACGGTACAGGTTTCCAGCGCGGAACTACCCTTGCTGGAATCGCGGATTGTGGAAGCGGTAAGCACCATGCTGCAGACCACTGTTCCTGAACGGGGAAAGGTCTACGCACACCCGGAAGGAGTCGCGGCCAGTGCCTACGAGCTCTGCATGCAGGGACGGGGCTTCGTGCAGCGTTTCGATTTGCCTGGCAATCTGGATCGTGCACAGGCCGCGTTTGAGCGTGCCCTTACCCTTGAGCCTCGCTACTCTCTTGCACATGCGGGTTTAGGCGAAGCGTTCCTGGCCAGGTTTAGCCTCACGCAAGACGCACAGTGGCTTGCAAAGGCACAGCAGGCCACCGAACGGGCCATCGAAATTGATCCCCAGCTTGCTGCTGCGCACGTGAACCTCTGCCTTCTCTACACTCGCACCAGTCGCTTTCCCGAAGCCATCGCCGAGGGGCAACTGGCGCGTGATCTCGATCCTCTGGACGCGGGTGCTTCGCGCGCGCTTGCGCTGGCCTTCTCCAGTGCGGGCAAGAATGAACAGGCCGAGCAAACATACAAGCAGGCGATTGATCTGCAACCCGGTTTCTGGCTGCCGTACAAGGATCTTGGGGTTCACTATCTGAATCAGGGCCACTTTACGGATGCGGAAGCGATGTTCCGGACTGTGATTGAGAAAACCCCGGACAATGAGTGGGGCTATCGCAATCTGGCGATCATTTTCCACCTAACCAGTCGTTACGCGGAGGCAGAGGCTCAGTTGCTGGAGGCGCTGAAACGCAAGCCAACCGGCGAGAGTTATTCCAATCTGGGTAGCGTCTACTACGCCCAGGGCCGTCATGCGGAAGCAGCAGAGGCTTACCAAAACGCGGCCGATCTAAGCCCGCAGGATCCGATTGTGTGGGGCAACCTTGGCGATGCGTGGCGTGCCCTGCCGGAGTACCGGCCAAAGGCAGAGACAGTGTACCGGAAGGCACTGGAACTTGGGGAGCGGCAACTCTCTATCCATACCAAGGACCCTCAACTACTGCTGGGTATGGCATTGTACGCTGCAAAACTTGGACAACACCCAAAGGCGGCGGGCTACCTGGCCCGCGCCGAAGCACTCCAGCCGGAGAGTGCCACCGTTCTGTACCAGGGGGCGATTGTGCAGGAACTGGCGGGGCGACGGCAGCAGAGCTTGCGCAAGCTGGAACAGGCCCTGGCGCTAGGTTACCCGGTGGACGAAGTACGGCGCGAGCCGGAACTGTCCGCACTGCACCAGGACACGCAATATCAGAGGATCCTTGCATCGCTCTCCCGGTGAGCGGTGAACACACGAGGACAGGTAAACAAACGAGGACAATGGCGATGAGGCTGAGTTCGAGAATTTTTGGGATGCGAAAGAGGGACCGATGATGACCCTGTTCAATAAACGCTGGCTGTTATTGCCAGCCTTCACGTTATGGATGGTTGGAATTACGCTGGCTCAGCCTGCCGGCAACGTGCCGGGAAATTCACCTGGCACCGACCACGACGTGATCGTGACACCCGGGGCTACCCCAGGTACCCTGTCGTTTACCTATAGCGGCTGTACCAGTGATTGTGATCAACGCCCGGTGAAGGCAAGCAGCAGTCGCAGACGAAGCACGCTGAGCTTCAAGTTTCGATTCGCCAACGAACGAATCGTGATGGCACAAGTCACATTTCCAGAAGGCACGCCGCTGTTTCAGGAACGTGAGAATTCGACTGGCCGCAAGCAGAAATTCTACGACGCCCAGGGCGGCAGCACGCGCGGACAAGCGTTGGGCTTTGCTGAACTTAAACGTCCCATCAAGAGCCTGAACTGGCGCCGGACGGAAGGCATCACAGAAATTGAAGACGGAGATAGCTTCAAGTACGATGTGCTCGTGATTACTGAGGCAGGGGGGCAGACCAAGATTTACGCGGCCGACCCCATCATCATCGTTCGTGGCATGGAAGTGGATGAACTGCAATAGGGATGAAGTACGAAGCAGATAGTGCGGAGCGGGCAGGCAGTGCGTCTGCCCCGTTCCAGCACAAACGACCTACCAGGGCATCGTGGTCGTGGCATCAATCAAGAAGCAATGGTTGCCCTGCGGGTGATTCCAGAATGGCCCGTAAGCGCGATACCCGGGACTCTGTTCGGTTGTAGGCGCGGTGAAGCTGGCGCAGAGATTGTAAGTAGTTGGCGTAACAATTTCATAGCGATAGGGCTCGTTCGTTTCCGGATCTGCGATTCGTTCCAGGCGCTGCCGGTTCTGCAGAGCCTCCAGAGTCTCGGGTAGCCCAGGGTCGATATCCGCGGCGTTGCCTCCGGAGGCTTTCGTCTGGATGCGGGCTGCGGATCGCCATCGTTCCACAGCCTGGGCGATTTGGCGCAGATCCTCCACCCGGCGTTGGTCCGCCTGCAGGCGTCGCTGGTCGGCAGGCTTGCCGGCCACTGCCATTCCCACAACAAAGGTGGCAACCACAGCAGCAGATGACAACCAGGCGAAGAGCCGGTGTGGAGGATGACCGAACAGGCGCAAGGCCTTTCCACCTTCCGGCAAAGTACTCATGTAGTACATGAATATACCCCCGCAAAGTATAAGTACAACAAGAGACTTAACTACGAAGCGAGCAGAAAGCTCACCCAGCAGGAAGAAGCCTGTGAATCCGATCAGGTAACCAACCACCGTGCCTGCCGTGATGAGCAGCGCGAGGTAAGTAAGCCACTTGCGGACGCCGGTGTGCAGACGACCTGGGTTCGTTTCGCTCTCACGCACAAGAGTGCGTGTAACCAGCAGGTACAAGGGAAACGCTACCGACAAAGCAGCGAGACTCCAGGTGATGGTGGTTCGCACCGAGGGAACATACCCGGTGTGTACAGGGTCGGGAACCCAAACGTTAACCAATTGGAAGAGGACGGTTCCCAGCGCGGTAGCCCAGATGCCAAGTGCCAGGAACGCCAGCAGGTTCAGAAATGCCTCCCGGGAGGATTCGGTGCTGGACCCTCTCTTTGGAACTGGAATTCCCGTGGTTTGCTCCCAGTAGGTTGAGAGTGCGGTGTAGACGTCATCAGCGGACCAACCCTGGCGCGTTAGCAGGGCGGCGAGGAACTCGTCGCTCGCCCCGCGCGCTTTGGCGGCCATCACAAACTCATGCAGTGGAGATGTTTGAGTGGTGTCTTGCATGGCGTTTCCATCTTCACACGGTGGGCCAAACAAGGAAAGCAAAAGGTTTCAATCACTTGCGTTGTCTGGAAGCCAGCGGCCAGTAGCCGGTTTGTGCACCAGATGTCTACCTGCATACATTTTCCGTATAGCAAGCGCGGCACGGAGACTAGCGCTTAAGGACGACTGTGCTGGCCACAAGGTCATGGAGTGCCTGCTTGTGCTGCGTGAATAACGCGAGGAAGTAACCCACCCCCAGAAAGGCGCCGGAGAGAAAGAAGCGCACAAGAAAGCGGCCCACAGATTGCCACATGGAAAGGGTATAGCCCTGAAGGGTTACCACGCGCAAACCCATGAACTGCTTTCCAAGTGTGCCTTGGTTAGGCCCGGTTTCAAGTTTCACGTAGTAGAGAACAGGCAACAGAATGGCAAGGGGTATGAACAGGAGGGATGCCAGGATTGCACTGAGTGCTCCCAGGTCCGGTCCTAGAACCGCAGCGCCAATCGCACTGGTGATGACGCCGAGCACGGCAAAGGCACCGATGATCAGACCCACGATGGCGCTGTCGATCAGAAAGGCCACAAAGCGGGTGAGGAAAGAGGCATAGGGGTAGGTGGCGACAAGCTGGACGGGGGCAGTGTATTGACGCTGAGTGGGTGCGGGGTACCGTGGCGGATTCGACTGCAGGATGGGCACGTTGCGAAAATCCTGCATCGGTGGATGAGCGGCGGCGTAGGGGTCTTGGGGGCTTCCCTGAGGCTGACAGTCCTGTTGCATCGCTGGTAGGAATATCACATTCCATGGGACTCTACCACTAGCGATGATGTTAAGCCTCACGAATCCGCGATGACCTCAGGCTGAGAAATTCACCGCTGTGCTAGTCTGAAAAGCTGGATACTAGCGATGAACAAGACAAGTAATGTAGACGAGTTGAAAGCAGTCGCAAAACAGGTCCGCCGGGACATCGTGGAGATGATCACGGCCGCGAAATCGGGACACCCAGGTGGTTCCTTATCGGCGGTGGAGATCCTGGTGACGCTGTATTTCGATAAGCTGCGTCATGATCCAAAAAACCCGGATTGGGCGGATCGCGATCACTTTATCCTGTCCAAGGGCCATGCGGCGCCGGTGCTTTATTCGGTGCTGGCTGAGTGCGGATATACCCCAAAGGACCAACTGAACCAGTTGCGGCAACTTGGCTGTATGTACCAGGGCCATCCGGACATGCGTTTCATGCCGATGCTGGATGCGTCTACAGGGTCGTTGGGCCAAGGACTTTCTTACGCGCTAGGCATGGGTGCCGCGGCAAAGCTGGATGGCCGGCCCAGCCGTATCTATTGCGTGCTGGGTGACGGTGAAATCCAGGAAGGCCAGATTTGGGAAGCCGCGATGTTCGGTGCTTTCCACAAAGTTACGAACGTCGTGCCGATTGTGGATTACAACCGCATTCAATTGGACGGCTTCGTAAAGGACATTCTGGATATCGAACCACTCACTGCCAAGTGGGAGAGTTTCGGCTATCACGCGTTAGATGTGGATGGCCATGACATTGCCGCGCTGCAGACGGCCTTTGATGATGCCGCGGCGCGAACGGACAAACCAACGGTGATTATTGCCCATACGGTGAAAGGCAAGGGCGTTTCCTTTATGGAGAACAACCCGAAATACCACGGTTCGGCACCATCAGCCGAGGAATTGCAGAAGGCGCTGGCGGAACTGGCTTAAGCAAACGGTATCCCGCGCGACTGGCGTCCCCGCGAAGTTGACATTGCAGCGACAGGGACTGGCAACAAGGATGATACTGGCAATAAGGATGACGGTATGGCTTTGACGACGACTTATGAACTGAAGGCTGGCATGGCGACCCGCGAGGCCTTCGGGCGTGCCCTGGCGGCACTGGCGAAGGATAACCCTGATGTGGTGGTCTGTGACGCGGACTTGTCGAAATCCACCATGACGCACTTCTTTGCCCAGGAATTTCCCGAGCGCTTCTTCTCTTGTGGCATCGCCGAAGCCAACATGGTTGGGTTGGCAGCCGGCCTTGCGGCAGCGGGCAAAATTCCGTTCGCCTCCAGCTTTTCAGCGTTCGTAGTGAACAAGGGCTTCGAACAATTGCGCACCGTGGTGGCTTACCCGAACCTGAACGTGAAGGTTGTAGGCACCCACAGCGGGATTTCCATTGGCGAAGACGGCCCGTCACAGATGAGCATTGAGGACATTAGTCTGATGTGCTCGCTTCCCGGGTTCACCGTCCTCTCGCCCGCCGATGAGCACTCGATGGCGGCTTGCATCAAGCTGGCTGCAGATACCGTGGGGCCGTTCTTTGTTCGTGCAGGACGGCCTAAGGCGAAGATCATCTACAGCTCTGCCGATGGTTTCTCGGTGGGCGGCTCGCGCCAGTTGCTGGACGGCAGCGACGTTACGCTGATTGCCCATGGATTGATGGTTGCGGAGTGCATTTTGGCAGCCCAGGCGCTGGATGCGGAGGGCGTCAGCGCGCGTGTGCTGGACATGTACTCCATTAAGCCCATGGATCGAGATGCGGTTAGGCGTGCCTGCCTGGAGACTGGCGCCATTGTGGTGGCTGAGGAGCATCTGGTTGACGGTGGCTTGGGCGTTCGCGTGGCGCAGGTGGCTGCTGAGGAAGCTCCATGTCCGATGGAGTTTATCGGACTGAGTGATTATGCGGAATCTGGCACTCCAGATGAGCTGCTGGATAAATACGGAATGCGCGCCGCTAACGTGGTTTCTGCCGCGCAAAAGGTGCTTTCGCGCAAGCGTTAGGTCGGCTCTCTGCCAGCTGCGGAGGGGCTTAAGGGTTGATGTGGGTTCGCGGGGGACTGTGAACATGCCAAACGCGAAGATAACTAACGACGCCAATCGAAACAAGACGATTGCAAAGTCCGCGAGGGTGTCGAGGAAGCGCAAGCCTGTTGCCATTGCGACCGCAGGGGAGCGGGCGGAAACCACAGTGTTGGTGCCTTCATCGGTGATCTTGGCGGACGATTGTGAGATCGTGGCTTCCCAAGTGCGAGCCATTATTCGTAGCTTTCATTCCAGTGTCGCCTCTCCGCTAGCTTCCATCGGACTGCAACTCGAATTGTTGCGACTCGATGGCAAGACAAATCCGGAGGCTAGTGCCGAATTGAACCGGATCACCCGCGGACTTGACGAGATTATCGCGGTCGTTCGTGGGGCAAATCGCGACTTAAGGAAGCTTGAGCAGCAAATTCTGTCGCATAATTCGTGATTCTGTGACGTTCTGCGATTGGATCGTCTTGCTGGACTTAAGACGGGCTGGTACTTACTAGACCCAATAGTCCTTCAATGACTTGGATTTATTTTCTTGATCCTGCTACTTTGGGTAAGGAAGTACACACTAGATTGCGTTACAGACGTTCTGACTGGCGTCTGCGCGCAGAGGATTGCCATCTCCTCCCTGGCAGCTTTTCTGTCTTCGCTAACTTGAGCCGGGGTTATTCGAATCGTTACCGGTGATTAGGGCGTGAGACTTTGAACGGTTCCATCAGGACTTCTAAGCGTAAGGGCGCGCCTGCACCGCGTCCGCAAGTCCACGCCATGAGCCACCGCGTCCTTATCGTCGATGATCACCGCATTTTTCGCGAAGGAATTCGGAATCTGCTGCAGCAAAGCACCGAGTATGAGGTGATCGGCGAGGCTGGGGACGTTGAGCACGCCATCGCGCTTGCCTCCAAGTACAAACCAGATGTGGTTGTTCTGGACTTGATGCTGGACAAAAGCGACGGCCTGAGTGCGATTGCTCCCATACGCGCCCACTCCCCTCACTCAAAGATCGTTGTGCTCTCCATGAACGACGATGAAGTGGTGGTGAGCCATGCGCTGCAGTTAGGCGCGCGTGGCTTCGTTCTGAAACGTGCTTCCTCAGAGGACCTCAGACTTGCTCTGCGTGCGGTGGAGGCTGGTGGCATCTACCTTTCTCCTGAGGTGTCAGAAAACGTGCTCACGCGCATGCAGAACGCCGGTGCACGCCGCAAACCATCCGCGCCCGGGTTGACGGGTCTCTCCCCTCGCGAGTTTGAAGTGCTGGAACTGGTGGCAGAGGGCAAAACCAGCAAGGACGTAGCACAACTCCTGAACCTTCGTGTGGAAACGGTGCGCACCTACCGGAAAAGCATCATGCGAAAACTGGGGGTAAATCACGTCGCAGGACTGGTGAATCTGGCGATGCAGGCCGGTCTCCTGCGAAGACCGCCCAAGTAAGCGCCCGCCCTTTACATCGGAATTCCCACCCTCCCTTGCCGTATCCGAATCCCATTCGGTGGTTGAAAATTGGGCGGCTAACAATGCCCTACTATGCAATAATTGCGGAGAACCCGGACCACAAACCATGAGCAATGCCAAGTTTGCGATTGCGGATGCGCACCTGCACTTCTTTTCTTACAATTACTTCCGAATGCTTACCGCGCAGCGCGGACTGAGCGCGACGCCCGACAATGTGGCCGCAACGCTGCGGACCTTGGAATGGGAATTGCCCGAGGAGTCCCCGCGCGCGTTCGCGGCACGTTGGGTGGCAGAGCTGGACCGACACGGGGTGGCTCAGGCTGCGCTGTTGGCGTCTCTGCCCGGTGATGAAGGGTCTGTGGCGGAGGCCATAGCCGCATACCCTGAGCGCTTCTTTGGCTATTTCTTTCTGAATCCGATGATGGATAACGCTGCGGACATCTTGCGGAAGGCATTTGACAGCGGTCTTCGCGGCGTTTGTCTGCTCCCCGCCATGCATCGCTTCTCACTTCGGGAGGCCCGCGTGGAAGCAGCAGTGAAGATGGCTTCAGAGACTCCAGGTGCCGTGGTGTTTGTCCACTGCGGGTTGCTGGCTGTGGGCGTACGCGGGAAACTCGGGCTCCCGTCCCGGTTTGACATGAGTTATTCGAATCCAATCGACCTTCATCCGCTGGCACTGCACTATCCGCAGGTGCCTTTCGTCGTTCCACACTTTGGGGCGGGTTATTTGCGCGAGGCGCTGATGCTGGCGAGTCTCTGTCCGAATGTGTACTTCGATACGTCCAGCCACAATTCCTGGGTGCGGTTTCTGGAAACAGATGTGAAGCTTGTGGATGTCTTTCGCAAGACGCTGGATGTAGCGGGTTCGCAGCGGTTGCTGTTTGGAACGAACTCCACTGGATTCCCGGCGGGCTGGGACCGTTCGATTCTGGATGAGCAACTAGCCGTTTTCGACGCACTGGGCTTGAATGATGAAGACCGCGACGCCATTCTGGGCAGCAATTTGCGACGGATTCTCGGCAAAGCGCCGGCGACACCAGGCGTTGGTGCCATCCCAATTCGCTAAGCGTTCAGTTGCCGCAGCGTCGTGGGACCTTCAGATATTGGTCTGCCGCTACATCCTTTAGCACCTGCACACAGCTGTCGGGCCAAATGATCCTCAATTCTGTAACGGACGCATCCGTACCCAGCCCGACGTGGACAAGGTGCTGGCTGCTGGAAGCATAGCTCATGTGGGGTGCGAGGCGTGCCCAGCGTATGCCACCCCTGGTTGTCACGCGCACCCGTGTGCCTACTGGGTCACCTTCCAGTTGAAGCGCCAGCCAGTGATTCGAGGAACCCGTGCGGTTGGTGAGCACTACGGGTTCCTGGTTGAGCCTTGAGACCACCAGGTCCATACGCCCGTCGCGGTTGAAATCGGCAACTGCCACGCCTCGGTGAAAGGCCTCGCCGGGCAGAAGCTGTAGCGCAAAGCGCCCACCACCCTGGTTGCGAAACACCCCGTTGGGTTGCTTAGATGCGCGGCTTGACGTGAGTTCAGCATTGTCCATCACGTGCCCATTCGCGGTGAAGATGTCGGGCCAGCCGTCGTTGTCGAAGTCTGCGGTGCCCAGGCCCCAACCGGAGTACGGCAGGGATTGCGCGGCGATTCCCGTGCTGGCCGTGACGTCTTGAAACTGGGCCGCTCCGAGATTGCGAAAAGTTGGGAAGGTTTCGTTGCTAAGCGCCGTGATGACGATATCGTCGTTTCCGTCCTGGTCGAAATCCACTGAGGCCGCGCCCATTGAGGACACCGGACGTCCGTCTCCCGGCAGCGAAACGCCTGCTTCGATTGCCACTTCTTCAAAACGTCCCTGGCGGTTAAGGAACAGGAAGTTGGGTATGGCATCGTTGCCCACAAAAATGTCAGGCCAGCCATCATTGTCGAAATCCCCAGATGCTAAGCCCATCGCTTTGCCGGGATGTGCTGAAATGCCGGTTTCGTCGGAGACATCGCGAAACTTCCCGTTGCCTTCATTGCGGTAGAGCAGGTTGTGGAGCGGTTCATAAAGTCTCGGATGGCAGTAAGTGCGATGCCCTGGTCGGCGGTCCCCGCAATA
>CAZUAX010000155.1:4303-10044 GCA_964618435.1 uncultured Solibacteraceae bacterium | reverse complement strand
GTTAACGCTGCTGGATGAAAATGAGCGTCTTCTTGGCGAAATGGTTCGTGCCACTGAAGCGCGTTACGCCGTGGGTGATGCGACACAGGCGGACGTCTTGCGCGCGCAGACGCAACTGAGCCTGGTAGCCACTCGCCGCGAACGACTGCTGCAGCAGCGGCGGGTGGCAGAAGCCAAGCTGAATGCCCTGCTTGCCCGGGACCCCATGGCAAGCTTTTCCCGCCCCGCGCAGTCTGTCCCCATTGCACTGCCGGAATCCGCTGACAGTCTGCTGGAGGACATTCACGAAAGCTCGCCACTGCTACATCGCGCGGCGGCCCGCATCCAGGCCCGAAATCTGGGGGTAAACCTGGCTCGAAAAGGCTACCAGCCAGAGACCCGCGTATCCGGTGCGTACTTAAATCGTGGCGGACTGGATCCGATGTGGGAAGTCAACGTGGAGTTCAGCATTCCCGCGTGGTTCCGCACGAAGCAGCGTCCAGAGGTAGCGGAACGAACGATGGAACTTGCAGCGGCCCGCCGGGAGTACGAAGCAACGTTGCACGCATTGGGCTTTGAGATTCGCCAGCAGTATGAGGCGGCCCGCACCGCGCAACGGCTGATGCAGATCTACGACGACACGCTGATCCCGCAGACCCGGCTGCGGCTGGATGCAATGACCGTGGCTTACGAGACCGGCAGTGGCGATTTTCTGAGCTTGATTGAAGGCCTGAACGCGGTGCTGGACTACCGCATGGCGCAGTTGGAAGAGCGCCGCAATCTGGAAATGGCCGTGAGCCGTCTGGGGGAGATTACCGGAAAGGAGATGCTGCCATGAGCAAAACAAAAGTCACCTTCCTTTTGCTGCTGGTGTTGGCCGCGGGTCTTGCTGGCGGATATGGCTATGGCCGCTGGTATGGGTTGCCCCAGGAGACTGGCGGTGAGGGTGCGGGCATGCATAATGGCCGTAAAGTTCTTTACTGGCAGAGCGGCATGCACCCGTGGATCAAGCGCGATGAGCCGGGGTTGTGCCCCATCTGCAACATGCCCCTGGAGCCCGTCTACGCCGACGACCCCAAACCACCCAGTGCGGAGGAAATGGCCGCACGTGGCAACGTTCTTTATTACACCGACCCGGAGGACGCCAGCTATCGCGCCGATGTGCCCGGCCTGAATCCCGAAACGGGGAACGATCTGGTTGCGGTGTATGAAAATGACCCGGCCACCATGGCCCCGGGCACCGTGCAGATAGCACCCGACAAACAGCAACTGATTGGGGTTCGCTTCGCCAAGGCCACCTACCTGGAAGGGCATGAAGAAGTGCGCGTGGCGGGAAACGTGGTGCTGGATGAACGCCGGGTCTCCCGGGTGAGTCCCAAGGTGAGCGGTTGGATTGAGAAGGTGTACGTGGATTTCACAGGTGACCTTGTGAAGAAAGGCCAGCCTTTGCTTAGCATCTACAGTCCGGAACTGCTTGCGGGCCAGCGGGAGTATTTGCTGGCACTGGATGCTGCGGAAACGCTGGCAGCCAGCTCCGTGGCAGGCGTCGCAGACCGCCAGCGCAGCATGGTGCAGGCGGCGCGCCGAAGGCTTGAATTGCTTGACTTCAGCCAGGACGCCATCGCCACCCTGGAGAAAACGCGTGAACCAGAGAAACATATCACGGTGTATGCCCCGGCTACCGGATATGTAATGGAGCGCAATGCTTTCCCCAGCCAGCGCGTGTCGCCCGATACTTCGCTCTATACGTTGGCGGACCTCAGCCGGATCTGGGTGATGGCAGAAGTGTTCGAATATCAGGCGCAGACGATTCGCCCCGGGCAGTCTGTATTGCTACGTTTCCCTTACGACGAAGCGCGCACCATTCGTGGTCGCGTGGCCTATATTCAGCCAGGGCTTGACCCTGCCACCCGTACCCTGCAAGCCCGAATTGAGGCCTCAAACCCCGGACTGACCCTAAAGCCGGGCATGTACCTGGATGTGCTCTTCACCCAGCATCACGCGCGCATGCTTACGCTGCCGGCAACCGCCGTACTTGATACTGGACGGCGTCAGACGGTGTTCGTGCATCGCGGCAACGGCTATATGGAGCCACGGGAGATCCGCATTGGGCGTCGCGTGGAGGACCGCGTGGAGGTGCTGGAAGGCATTACGGCAGAGGACGAAGTGGTGGTGGCTGGCAATTTCCTGATTGATAGCGAGAGCCAAATTCAAACGGGTCCGCGCGGACTTGACGGTGAGGCGAAGCCCGCTGCCAGCAATGGTTCCACTGAAGGCCGTCCAGCGGCCGCGATGGAAGGACATCAGCATCACTAGTCAGTACAGGGAGCACCACCGCCAATGATTAATCGCATCATCGATTTCTCAGCGAATAACCGCCTGCTGGTTTTCGCCACCGTGGTGGCGGCCATGGTGCTGGGCTGGTGGAGCCTTGCCCGCATTCCGCTGGACGCCATTCCGGATCTCTCCGACACGCAGGTGATTGTGCTCTCGCGTTGGGACCGCTCTCCCGACATCATCGAAGACCAGGTCACTTATCCGATTGTTGCGTCCATGCTAAGTGCGCCGAATGTGAAGACGGTGCGCGGTGTAAGCGACTTTGGTTACTCCTTCGTGTACGTGATTTTCGAAGAAGGCACCGACATCTACTGGGCGCGGTCCCGCACGCTTGAGTATCTTTCGGCTGTACAGCCAAGGCTTCCTGAGGGGGTGCGGACCGAGATTGGCCCCGATGCAAGCGGAGTGGGCTGGGTCTACCAGTATGCCTTGGTGGACCGTTCCGGCCGCAATGACTTGGCCGCCCTGCGGAGTGTGCAGGATTGGTATTTGCGATATCAGCTTGAGGCATTGCCCGGCGTGGCGCAGGTGGCTCCCGTGGGCGGCTTCGTGCGCCAGTATCAAATTCAACTGGACCCAAACCGGATGCAGGCTTACGGCATCCCCATCCAACTGGTGCTGGAGCGGGTGCGGCAGTCGAACGAAGATGTGGGCGGACGCCTGCTGGAAGCGGGCGGTGCGGAATACATGGTGCGTGGCTTGGGCTACGTCCAGGATGTGGAGGACCTGCGACAGATACCGCTGAAGACCAGTTCTACGGGAACCTCGGTTCGCGTGGGGGACATCGCTAACGTTACGCTTGGCCCGGATATCCGGCGTGGGATTGCCGATTGGAACGGCGAAGGCGAGGTGGTTTCTGGAATCGTAGTTATGCGGCAGGGCGCCAATGCCGTGACGGTGATTGACGGCGTTCGCCGAAAGCTCGAGGAACTGAAGCCCGGGCTCCCCGAGGGTATCGAAGTGGTGACCGGTTATGACCGCTCTGAGCTCATCCAGGAATCCATTCAGACTCTGAACTACACCATCATTGAAGAACTAATCGTGGTGTCGTTGGTGATTCTGATCTTCCTCTGGCACGTGCCCAGCGCGCTCATACCCATCTTCACAATTCCGGCGGCAATCCTGATTAGCTTCATCCCCATGCAGCAAATAGGGGTAAGCGCCAACATCATGTCGCTAGGGGGTATCGCCATTGCGATTGGAGCGATGGTGGATGCCGCAATAGTGGTGGTTGAGCAAACGCACAAGAAGCTCGACGAATGGGAACGTACCGGGCGTCAGCAGCCCTATCACGATGTGGTGGTGAATGCCGTCAAGGAGGTAGGCGGCCCCAGCTTTTTTGCGCTGCTGCTGATCGCGGTTGCCTTTCTGCCGGTGCTGGTACTGGAAGACCAGGAAGGGCGTCTATTCAAACCGCTGGCCTACACGAAGAACCTTTCGATGATCGTGGCGGCGATACTTGCCATTACGCTGGATCCGGTATTGCGCCTTACCTTCACGCATATGAAGAACTTCAGTTTCCGTCCGCGCTGGCTGGCCCGCGCGGCGAACGCAGTGTTGGTTGGAAAAATCCATTCGGAGGAGAAACATCCCATCAGCCGGGTGCTGATTCGCGTGTATGAACCTGTCGCGAGGTGGACGCTGCGTCACAAGTGGGTGGTAGCGGTGGGAACCGTGGGGGCAATGTTGGTAACCATTCCGGTGTACCAGGAGCTGGGCAGCGAGTTTATGCCCCCACTCGATGAGGGAACGCTGATGTACATGCCTACCACGCTGCCGGGCATCTCCGTGGCGGAGGCATCGCGACTGCTGCAGGTTACCGACAAAATCATCATGCAGTTCCCGGAGGTGGAAAGTGTGCTCGGCAAAGCGGGGCGAGCAGAAACCTCCACGGACCCCGCGCCACTTTCCATGTTTGAAACGGTTGTTGTTTTGAAACCCAAGCGCCAGTGGCGCGCGAAAGAAACCTGGTACGACAATTGGGCTCCGCAGTGGCTGCGGCCCGCATTGCGCCGCATCACGCCAGACCATATCTCGCAAGCGGAACTGGTGAACGAAATGAATGCGGCCTTGCGGATTCCAGGGCTCTCCAACTCCTGGACGCAGCCCATTCGTGGCCGCATCGACATGCTGACTACAGGGATTCGTACCCCCGTCGGCCTGAAAATCTCCGGTGCGGACCTCGCCGAAATTGAACGAATCGGGGCCAGGGTAGAGCGCTTGCTACCGAAGGTGGAAGGTACCCGTAGCGTGTTCGCGGAGCGGACGAGTGGCGGATACTTCCTGGACTTTGAATGGAAACGCGAGGAACTGGCCAGGTTCGGACTAACCATTGCGGACGCGCAGATGGCCGTCACCAATGCCATAGGCGGAGAGAACCTTTCCACCACGATTGAGGGCAGGGAACGCTATCCGATCCAGGTGCGATACGGCCAGGATTTCCGGAGCGACATACCTTCGCTGGAACGGGTTTTGGTGCCTCTTGGCGCGATGACTGAGGGCAACGCGATGCCTGCCGCAAGGCAGGGACAGGTGCCGCTGGGACAACTGGCTCGCATTAGCATGAAGTCCGGACCCAGCATGCTTCGCAACGAGAATGGCCTGCTCACCGGATACGTTTTCATTGACGTAAGCGGCCGCGACGTAGGTAGCTATCTGGAGGATGCCCGGCGCGTGATAGCCGAAGAAATTACCGTGCCAGCGGGCTATACGCTTTCCTGGAGCGGCCAGTATGAGGCCATTGAGAGGGTGAAAGAGAAGCTTTGGGTAGTTCTGCCGGTAACGTTGTTCCTTATCTATCTGCTGCTTTACCTGAATACGCGTTCGAACGTGCAGACGGGCATCATACTGCTGGCTGTGCCGTTCTCGGCCATTGGCGCCATTTGGCTGCTCTGGGCTCTTGGTTACAACATGTCCATTGGCGTCTGGGTGGGCCTCATCGCTTTGCTGGGAGTGGATGCAGAAACAGCCGTTTTCATGCTGCTCTATCTGGATCTCTCTTATGAGGATGCACGAAAGAAGGGCCTCCTGCGCTCCGCGGCAGACCTTCGCGAAGCTGTTGTCCACGGCGCGGTGCAACGTGTGCGGCCCAAGCTGATGACGGTAGCCACCATGTTCATTGGTCTGCTGCCCATCCTGTGGTCAACAGGTGCGGGATCCGACGTGATGAAACGTATTGCCGCGCCCATGATTGGGGGCGTGGCGACATCCTTTTTGCTTGAACTGCTGGTATACCCGGCGATTTATGAGGTGTGGAAATGGCATTCCGAAGTAAAGAAACTCGCCCAGGCTGGAAAGTGATTCCGGTGCTGCTAATTCTGCTGATTGTTGTGCTGCCCGCGGTGGCGCAACAGCAATTCGCCGTGCGCCATGAACGCAGTTTCTGGTGGGACCGCGCCGGCCATCTGCAGGTGAGCGAAGAGGGC
>CAZUAX010000155.1:2465-4203 GCA_964618435.1 uncultured Solibacteraceae bacterium | reverse complement strand
GCACTTCATGTGTCTTCCCGCGAGCGCGGGATCACTGATCAAGGGGGCCACCGTTCCTTCGAATTTCAACTGAAACAGCCTTTGTCGCCAGAGCGCTACCGCGAATTGTGGCGTGCCGTCGAGGCCGCACATGGCACGCGCCTGCGCTTTCAATCTTCCAACTAAGCATCCAATCAACATCCAATAGGAGATCAATCATGAAGACCACTATCGTAGTTCTGACTCTGGCGCTGGCCGGCTTTCTTGCCGCCCAGCAACAGCCACAAACCTTCACCGGCGTAATCACCGACACCATGTGTGGAGCGGATCACGCGCACATGGGCATCTCGCCTGACGACAAGTGTGTTCGCGAATGCGTGCGCACGTCCAAGGGCAAGTTCAAGTACGCTCTCTATGACCCAAAGGCCAAGAAGATGTACGTCTTGAGCGACCAGCAATCCCCTGAGAAGTACGCCGCGAAGCAAGTGGTCGTGAAGGGTGCGCTCTTTGAGAAAACAGGCATCCTGAAAGTGGATTCCATACAGCCTGTCGGTGGGGCATAAGCGGCCTGAAACGTGAACATGCTAAGGATTGCCGGCGTTTTCCAGGAATGGATACGCCGGCAATCGCCGGTTAAGGTACCCGGAGAAGTCTGCCCGCCCCGCTAAAATCCGAAAGGCTTCTAGGGCGGTGTTTGCGGCCGATTCTTCTCCGGCCATACCCCACTCGTTGGTCATCCGGTTGGCAAAGACCGCGTTGACAGCGCCGCAAGGCAGGCCTCCACCTTCTGTCGCACACCATACAAACAAGTCAGCGGCCTCCATGGAATAGCAGGCTGCTCCCAGGCGAATTACCTCGGCATGCCGCTCCGCGAGATGCGGAGGAACCACTCCGAACAAATTCTCTCGCCCCTGTCCTCCATAGAAGTCGCTGGTGGTGCACTCCACGCCTACATGAAAAGCTCCGGGGCGCAAAAGCGTGGCGGCATCGTGCAGCGCGCTCACCACGCGCCAGTCCGCAACCGCCGGGTAAGCCAGAGGAGCCCAATTATCAGCGACTCCTTCATGGCGAATCGCCGCTTGCACGACGATAAGGTCACCAACGTGCGATTCGGGTAGCAAGCTGCCGCAGGATCCCACACGGATGAATACCCTTGCTCCGCTGCGCACTGCTTCCGGCAGCACGATGCCAATGGAGGCGCCACCCATACCGGATGTGGTTACCGACACGGGAACTCCGTGATAGCTGCCGGTATAGCTCAGCAGGCCACGATACTCATTTCCATAGCGGACAGCATTCTCCAGGAACTTTGCTGCGATCATTTCCGCGCGGCCTGGCGCCCCCACGATCAGGCACAGCGGAGCCAAGTCACCCGGCCGCGTCTGTGTATGGTAATTTCTGCTGTCATTTCCAAGTGAATTATCTGCCTCTGCCATGGACGCCTCCGGGAACTCGCATCACCATGAATCTGCCTGCTACGTTGCCACGGATTGCGTCAGTTCTCCACCGGAACCGGTGAACTCGACACCCTGTATTGTGGTGGGCGACGCACCTTGGTGGCTTGCTCAAAAGCAAAGGCCAGCCGGATCAACCGCCCTTCGTCATTGGCTCGCCCGAAAAAGGAAAAGCCGACGGGCAAGCCATTCACGTATCCACCGGGCACGGTGATGTGCGGGAAGCCCGTGACTGCCGCCGGGGTGGAGCAGCCCTGGCCGTAGTTGTCTCCGTTCAGCAGATCAATAAACCACGATGGGCCATC
>CAZUAX010000155.1:0-2365 GCA_964618435.1 uncultured Solibacteraceae bacterium | reverse complement strand
GCCATATCGGCCTTCAATTCGTAAAGAAGGGTATCGCGCTCGCCCGAAAAATCGAGGCCCTCCATCTCAAAGGGATCAACCAGCACCGCGCCCGCCCGCTGCAGTGCATCCAGGCAGGCATCGGCAACTTTGCCTACGTGTGGATTGCGGCCCATGTAACGACGGGCTACTCCCAGCCGCGCTCCGCGCAGTCCATCGGCATCCAAAAACTCGGTGAAGCTTTTGCCCTCCGCGTTGATGGCGTTTAACAGCATCACTGCGTCGGTTACCGTCCTCGCCATGGGGCCTGCGGTGTCCTGACTGTGGGAAATGGGTACAATTCCCGCACCACTTACCAGCCCCACAGTGGGTTTAATTCCCACCAGTCCACAGATGGAAGAGGGGGAGACAATCGAACCATCGGTTTCAGTGCCAATAGCAGCGGCGCAGAGGCTGGCCGCCGTGGCTGCGCCAGAGCCGGAACTGGAGCCCGAGGTGCTTCTGTCCAAGGCGTAGGGGTTGCGCGTGAGGCCGCCTCGCCCACTCCAACCGGAAGTGGAGCCCGTGGAACGGATGTTTGCCCATTCGCTTAAGTTGGTCTTGCCAAGAATCACTGCCCCGGCCTTGCGCAAACTGGCAACCAGTGGTGCATCCTGGCGTGGCGTGGGAGCGTCCACCATTGCCAGTGAGCCGGCAGTGGTTTTCATTTGATCCGCCGTATCGATGTTGTCCTTAATCAGAATCGGAATTCCATGCAGAGGCGACCGCGCGCCCTTTGTCTGCAGTTCTGCGTCCAGGGCATCAGCAATCGACAGCGCCTCCGGATTCACTTCAATCACGGATTGCAGCTTTGGTCCATTGCGGTCAATGGACTCAATCCTTGATAGGTATGCCTCCACCAAGCCGCGTACGGTGACCTTCCCTGCGCGAAGCGCCTCGCCAAGGGCTGTGATATCCACCTCCTCAACGGAAAAGGCTGGTGGCCGTGAACATGCGGTGATGGCCAGCGAGGCGGTAAGAAACGTACGACGATCCATTGACTGCAATTGTACCGAGGACGCTGGCTGGAGGTCGTTTGGAGCCGCGCCGAAGGCCTTTCCTTACTGGCCCGTAACTTCCTTCAGGCGGGTGAAGAAGCTTCGCTTGCGCTCGGAACTGATGCCCCAGTTCACTGGCGGGCATTGGTAGCCATCCTTGTAGTTTGACTCGCCAGGGTCAAAGTAGCCCCATCCCGCGTAGGCCCGGACCGCACTCAGCATATTGTTCACCGGCTGTTCAAAATCGAAGTGGTCGTCCTCATTGAACACGATTGGCTTCGGACGATAGCCCGGATCAATACGCACCTTAGCCACCATTTCAGAAATGATTGCCGGATCCTTCACCCCGTTTCCGTGAAGCAATACGAAATCGGCGGAATGCACTGTGGCCGATTGCGGTAGCCTGCCACCGTTGAAGCTGGTGCTCACCAGCAGTTGGCCTTTGCTGCGATGGCGTACCCGAATCAGCAGGTCGTGTACCCGGTCCGCTCGCAGAAGTGGTTGCTGGTAGGCGCGATTGTCTGACTCGTTAACGACATCCAGAACCACGTTCGTGTAGCCGTGGTCCATCAACCAGTCCACGGTATGGTCAAGTGCTTGCAACACCGCGGCGTCACTCGCCAGGCGCTCATCCTGCCCGAAGTAAAAGACGTTCACCATGGACACCATGCCCAGTTCATCGCTGCGGTCGAGGATCCGCTTCAAGCGGCCCATGTAGTCCTCGCGCAGCGTGCCGTCTGGGTGAAAGGGGTTGTTCTCCCACGGCTGTTCACGGCTGTAGCCTTGTGGACTGCCACCCTGCATGCCCACCACAAAGCAGAGCATGCCATGTGCCAGCCACTCCGGCATAGCCTCTACAAATTCCCGCGCGTTGCGGTCTGCGTCCCACTTGCCGGTATCCGGGTAGGCCCACCGGTTGACGGTGGCAGGGTTGTGATCGTCAAAAATCCCCTGGATCATCCGCGAGTTCATCAGCAGACCCTGGATCTTGTGTCCTTGCCAGATGCGCCCGGAGTAGGTGGGCCTGCCGTTTATCCAGAACTCGTCGCCATGGATGGAAACCACTGTCTGGCGGCGTGGGGCCGCCCCGGCGGAGAGACCGCCGCCAATAGTGGCTGCGAGTGTCGCGCCGGTCATCCTGAGCATCTGGCGTCGGTACATAGAAGTGTCCTTCCGAGCGGAGCTTTCCCGCTATCCTATCGCAGCGTGGCCCGGGCATTCGTATGGGTGCGAATTGGCGAAACTGTTCCCCATGGCATAGAATCGGCCCTGTACGCCATCATGACCTCACAGCCTATCCTTTCCCTCGATGAGGGCACCAGCAGCGCGCGCGCTGCGCTATATAATCA
>CAZUAX010000154.1:0-10054 GCA_964618435.1 uncultured Solibacteraceae bacterium | reverse complement strand
TTGCGGAAGCGCCGGGCAGAAAGATCTGGCCCGACCAATCGTGGATGTAAGCGGATCCGATGTCCTGAGGGTTGTCTTTCGCCACGCTGAAGACTCGCACTTGGTCCGCCGGTGTGGTTGTGGCTGGAAAGCCCAAGCCGGGTGCGGTGGTTACCCTCTGCTTAAGGTCATTCTCTGCTTGCCGGGTGTAGCGAAGGAACGCTGCCGCGTCCGCGCCGTTGAGCGTGGCCGCATTCGCCGCGGGCGCAAAGAACAGCGCTGCCGCAGTGGCTAGGATAGATCTTCGCGTAGTAATCATGGATGTCTTCTTCCATCCTCGCAGACGCGCGACGGGAACTTTCCATTTCACGCGTTCGTCCATAGAGGGGTGGATGGGCAGGACGCACCAAAAAGGAAATAGTTGGCGAACAACTGAGAATTAGCTATCATCAATTGAGGGGCGAAACATCGCGTGCGTCGCGCGATGCCCAGGAATCCGATTGTGCCGAACATCGCAAATCTGCTGAAGAGCTTTCACCGCGCGTTGATTGCCGCCACACTTGTGTTCGCAAGCGTGTACGTGGTGCTGGCTTTGTGGCAGGGCGGTGCTAGCCGGGCGGATGCGGAACATCTGAACCAGATGATGATGCAGTCCATGGCGAGCACGGTGAACGATGCCGGGTCTACGCTGAGCTGGGGGGATTTGCTGCGGCACGGCGAACGGAAGAGCGGAGATCCGGTTACATTCGTGGGCCGCATGGAAGGCAAAACGGTACGGATGGCCGGGTATATGGTGCCATTGGATGGCGCGGCCTATCGGACCACGGAGTTTCTGCTGGTGCCCTACTATGGCGCGTGCATTCACGTACCGCCACCGCCCCCCTATCAGATTGTGCATGTGAAGGCGATTCCGGCTGAAGGCTTCCCCTTGGATATTCAGAAGCCGGTGTGGGTGGAGGGGACATTTTCTCTCCAGCCCAAGCAAAGCGTCTATGGAGAAGCGGGCTATTCGATGGAGGTACGGGATGTTCAGGCTTTTGAACAGTAAGTTTGTGATTTGTGCCATGGCATCGGCCATGCTGCTGGCAGGCAGTGCAAAGGTAGTTGCCCAAGGGCACGCGCACGAGCACGGTGTGGCGGAAGTGGGTGTAGCCATCGATGGCAAGACTGCGCAGATCGAGTTTACGGCTCCTGGCAGCGCCATCATGGGCTTTGAGCATGAAGCCAAGACGGATGCCGACAAGAAGAAAATGGCGGATGCTTTTGCCAAGTTCAGGCAAAATGCGGCAGCCATGTTTGTGTTTGACGCGGCAGTGGGTTGTTCCGTGGCTACTAAGCAGATTGGTATTGCCGGGGAGCATGACCATGGCCATGACCACGATGCCAAGGGAGCAAAGGGACATGATCATGATCACGACCATGGCCATGCGGATGTGCGTGCCCTTGTAGACGTGAAATGCACTCAGGCGCTGGAAGGCAGCACGCTTCGCTTCGCGGTGAAGCGATTCTTCCCGGAAGCGGAGACGCTGAGGGTTCAGGTGGTGGGCAATTCCTTCCAGACCGGAGCGGAGCTGAAGGGAAACAGGAATTCGATAAAGCTCAGCCGTTAGGCGCAGCGTGCGGGCGATTTGGCCCAAGAGAGTGGATGTCGCCGCCTTGTTTGCGGTGAGGAGAGAGAAGCCTATGGAATGGCTCTTTGACAGTTCGAGACGTGAATGGTTGGCTGGCGGCGTGGGTGCGGCAGCCAGCCTGCTATGTGGAATCCACTGTCTTGCGCTACCGTTTTTTTCCGCCGCGATGTTGCTTGCCGGAGTCTCGCTTCATTCGCAAGCCTCGCTCGAGATAGTGCTTATGGCGGGCAGTTTCCTGCTTGCCGTGCTTGTTTTTCTGCCCGCCGCGATGGAGGGTCGCAATCCCTTCGCGCTGCAGGCAGCGGTGTTCGCGCTGCTTTTCTTTCTTGCTGCCTGGCAGGTAGGCGCATTAGGCGCGCTGGTGCGCCAAAGCCTCTCGGTAAGTGCGTCGCTGATGCTGCTGGTGGCCCATGGGCAGAACTTGTGGAAGCTGTGGCGGACACCCGCTCAGCCGCGCTGTGCGTTGCGCCAGTGCCATCCGCAGCCCTAAGCTGGTGGATAGACCACCGTGCCTCCTTCCCACTCCCGATACGTTTTGTTGTTGGGTGCCATCGCCCTGTCGTTTGGCATGCAGTGTTCTGCCCAGCAGATGCAGCAGAACGCGAACGGCCCCACCAAGGCAGCACTGGAAGCGCGGATTGAGGCGAATCCAAGCGATATTGAAGCACAGGTGCTGCTCGCCAGGGGGCATATCGATGCTGGTAATCCAACCGCTGCGTTGCCTCATCTGAAAGCAGCGGCGGAGTTGCGTCCGGATGCGGGTCCGCTGGTTTTCCAATATGGGGTTACGCAGTTGGAAACCGGGGATGTGGAAGGCGCGCACACCACGCTTTCTGCTCTGGCTCGGCGCGAGCCAGGCGAGCTTGGGACTCGTGCCTACCTCGCCCGTGTGTGCGCCCTGCTGGCGAAGGCGGACGAAGTGCGGGAGCACCTGGAGGTGTTGCGCCGCATGGCTCCACTGGAAGCCATGCTCCATGCACAGCTGGTGGAATGGACGGCCACTGCCAGGGTTCCCGAGGTGGCGCTGGAGCAGATCGCCTTTACGATTCCGCAAGCCCTGACGAATCCCCAGAAAGGGCGAATCTATCTGCTCCAAAGCGTCGTTCAGAACCAGTTGAAGCGCCCCGAAGAGGCAATGGCCAGCCTGCGCAAGGCAATCGACGTGGATGGCTCCCAGGCGCAGCACTACACGTTGCTGCTGACCCTGCAAGGCGCCAATGGCATGAAGAATGTGGATGTGTCGCTGCTGCGGCAAGCCGTGCAGCGTTTTCCAACTTCCGCAGACTTGTTATTGCTGACGGGCCTCTACAATCTGGAAGCCGAGGAATATAACTCAGTACGCCAGATCGCGGAACGCATGGATATCGTGGCTCCAGGTAGCGCGGAGGGGCAGTTACTGCGAGGGCATCTGCATCTGGTGAACTTTGAGTTCGATCAAGCCGCGAAGTACTTCCAGGCCGCGCTTGACCAGGGCATGAATACGCCGCATTTGCATCATCACCTAGGCAAGGCACAGGAGAAGCGTGGGGAGTTTCAAGTGGCCCTGAAGCACTACGATGCGGCGATGGCAATGGACGGCCGCCGCGCCGAACTTCTGTTTGACGCGGCACAGTTGCACCTGAACCTGGGTGAGATCTCGCAAGCGGCTGCGCTGGGAGCGCGGCTGTTGCCACTGGATGCGTCGAATGCGCGGGTTCACAAGCTGCTGGCGGACATTGCGCGCAGTGAGGGCAAAGTGGAGGACGCCAGCAAGCACCTTGCCGAGTTCAAGCGGCTAAGCATTGAGGCGCAAGCTACGAGGAAGGCTCAGTAACCGTAAGAACCTGGTTGGTGGGGACGTTCTGCAGCACTTGGCGTGTGCCGCTTGGCCAGAGGATCTCTACGCGTTCCACTGTCTGTGCGATGCCGACACCGAAATGCGTGGGTCCCGCGCTGGAAGAGGCGTAGCCGGCGCTGAAACTGCGCTCTGCCACTAACTGCCTGCCACCTGTGGTGAGGGTAACCCGTGCACCAAGACCATCCCGATTGCTGCGCGTGCCACGGGGCAGGATTGCCAGCCAGCGGTGCCGGTTGGCACTCTCGTTCCGCCACAATTCGGCCGGCGCGTTCATGGCAGAGACCACAACGTCCAGACGGCCATCGCCGTCAAAATCCGCAAAGGCCGCGCCACGGTACAACTGAGGGTTGCGCGTGAGTAATCCTGCCGCCTCCGTGAGGTCTTCAAATCGGGCGGCGCCCTGGTTGCGAAGGACGCTGTTTGGCTGCTTCACGGCCATGCCAAGGCGGCCCTCGGGTGAGAGAGCATCACTGCGCGCCACAAAAAGATCGCGCCAGCCGTCGTTGTCAAAGTCAAACAGCCCCACGCCCCAGCCTCCCATCTTGCGGCTTAAGACGGCTAGGCCAGAGCTAAAGGTAATGTCCTCAAAGAGGCCTCCGCCAGCGTTGCGGAAGAGCGGGAAAGTCTCGTCGGGAAGTGCGGTGAATACGAGGTCGGGTTTGCCATCGTTGTCGACATCGCCGAAGTGCGCACCCATACCGGAGACAGGTGCGCCGTCCCGGGCGGCGGCAACGCCGGCTTCGAAGGAGAGTTCCTCAAACGTACCGTCGCCTTTGTTGCGTAACAGGAAGTTGAAGACCTTGTCGTTCGCGATGAACAAGTCGGGGAAGCCGTCGGCGTCGTAGTCTGCTACTGCTACGCTCATTCCTTTGCCGATGAACTCGTGAATGCCCGAGGCTGCGGTCACATCGGTAAACGTGCCGTCGCCGTTGTTGCGGTAAAGAGCATTGGGGAGGCCCTGGTAGTTGTCGGGGTGACAATAATCGGCCACTTCGCGGCGGATGCAGCGTGGCTCAGTAGCGGGGTCCCAGGCGACATAGTTCACGACAAACAGGTCAAGGTGGCCGTCTCGGTTATAGTCCAGGAACGCCCCGCCGACGGCCCAGGGCCTGGGTTTGCGTTGGGCGGGAATGCTGAGCCCGGCGGACATGGTGACATCCTGAAACCGGCCGTCGCCGAGGTTGCGATACAGAGTGTTGTGGTAGACGCCGGCGACGAAGAGGTCCTGGTGACCGTCACTATCAAAGTCTCCAACAGCGACGCCCATGTCGTAGCCGTTGCCGGTTAGGCCTGCCTGATAGGAGACGTCCTCGAAGCCCTTACCCGTGTTGCGGTAGAGGCGATTAAAGTCAGCCGCACCCCGCTTTTCCAAGGAAGGGATCTGGGCTCCGTTGGCGAAGAATAAGTCGATGCGGCCGTCGTTGTCGTAGTCGAAGGCTGCAACGCCGCCTGGAACGATTTCGGGCAGGTGACGCTGCGTGGTTACGTTGTTGCGCAACACAAAAGGAAGTTCGCTGGCAGAGAACCGGATGGCGGTATCGGCGCGGGTTGGCAAGGCGCGCGAGAGCAGCAACGCGAGTGCAAGCGCAGCGAGCAGGACTACCGTGGCCAGCCTGATTTTCCAGGGGATAGATTTCGCTGTCACTTTCCCATTGTAGGGGCAGAGGGTGGGCAGAACGCTTCCACCGGCACGGTACAAGCGGCGCAACCGGTACGACCGGCGCAATCACCGAACAAAATGCCCGCCCATCGCTTCGCCAGGCCTCTGCAATTGCGTACTCTAAAGAGTTGGGGCATTTGCGGGTGTCTGACGCCGCAGCCTCTTTGGAACAATACATGAACATCCTTGGCATTGGCGGCATTCTTCACGATGCCGCGGCATCTGTAATCCGCGATGGCGAACTCGTGGCCGCCATCGAACAGAGAAAACTTACGCGTACGGAGCACCCCGGCAATCTGCCCCTGGCAGCCATTGAGGAGTGCCTGCGAATCGCGCGGGTGGCCCACGGCGACGTCCACGCCGTTTCCGTGGCGCGTCCGTGGATGACGGGTAGCGAAGAGCACATCCATTTGGAACTGCGCGAGCGCTTTCCCCAAGCACGCATGTTGGTGGTGGATCACCAACTCGCCCATGCTGCGTCTGCCTATTACGCCTCACCCTTTGACGAAGCCACGGTGCTCACCATGGACCGTCTGGGCGATTTCCGCTGTGGCGCTCGCTGGCACGGACGCGGCAACCAGTTGACGGTGGACCGGGAGCTGTATTACCCGGATTCGCTGGGTGATGTTTTCGGGAGAGTCACCCGTCTGCTGGGCCTTCATGCCCATGCCGATGAGCACAAAGTCCAGTGGATGGGCGCGTACGGGGAACCCCGCTACGTTGGGGCCTTCCGCGAGTTGCTGGGCGGTTCGGAAAGCGCCATGGCCGGCGCGCACTGGCCTATGGTGCGCCGTGAATTTCTGGACACCCAATCCGCGGGCGGCAGCTTTCATCCAAAGTTCCTGGAAAGTTTGGGCGTGGTATCGGGCACGCTGACGGAGCAACAGAAGCGCGATATTGCGGCCAGCCTGCAACTTGCACTTAGCGAAACCGTATTGGCGATGGCGGGGGATGCCAGGTATGTCTGCCTTGCGGGCGGCGTTGCCTTCAATGTGTTGCTGGTAGAGGCCCTCGAACGGAGCGGGCGATTTGATGGAGTGTTTGTGCAGCCAGCGGCTGGCAATGCCGGAACCGCACTGGGGGCGGCGCTGCATGCATGGCACGCCATGAACCCCGGCGCTGCTCGTGTTCCCTTTCCTACCCTTTGTCTGGGGCCGGAGTTCCCGAGCGAAGAGATTAAGCAAGTTCTGGAGAATTGCAAGCTGAACTTCCGCTACCTGCTGACCACCGAGAATCTGCTGCAGGCGGCTATTCAGGAGCTGAATGACTGCAAGATTGTCGCCTGGATGCAAGGGCGAATGGAGTTTGGACCGCGCGCGCTGGGCAACCGGAGTATTCTCGCCTCGCCGCTGAACCCCTATTCTTCGGAAAACCTGAACGTCTACATCAAGCACCGAGAACCCTTCCGGAAGTTTGCGGCGTCGGTGCCTGAGGAAGATGCCAGTGAGTATTTCGATGTGGGCGCAAACGCCCGATTTCTGGCCACTGCGGGCCGCGTGCGTCCGCAGTACCGCGAAAAGTTCGCGCACGCAATTCTAGGTGAAGACATTGCGCGAGTACACACGGTAAGCGCCGTGGACAACCCTCTGTTTCACCGTCTGCTGAAGGCGCAGGGTGCGGCCACTGGGCTGCCGGTTTTGTTCAACACCTCGTTCAACCTTTTTCAGGATCCCCTGGTGTGCATGCCGCGCGATGCCGTCCGCAGTTTCTACTCCTCAGGCATTGACTCACTCTTTGTGGGCTACTTCCAATTCGTGAAGTAGCTTCGGCGAAAGGCGGATACAACGACATGGAACATGACACCGGAAAGACGGCGGGAGGCGGGATGCATCGGAGGGCCTTTATAGGCGCGACCTCCGCGATGATCCTGAGCGCGCAGACGGTGCGTGGCTCGCAGGCAAATTCCGCAATCCGGGTGGGATTGCTGGGTTGCGGCGGGCGCGGCACCGTGGTGGCCACCAGTATGGTGAGCAATGCCGGCGGGCGCGTGACTGCCCTGGGTGACCTGTTTGAATCGCAGATCCCCAAGGCAGCGGAGCACTTCAATAAAGTGAACAGCGCGGCCGGTCATGGGCGCATTGCGGCGTCCCAGATGTTCTCCGGACCTTCCGCGGTGGAGCGTATTGCGGCGTCGAAAGAGGTGGACGCCATCGTGATTGCCACGCCACCTTACTTCCACCCCGACCATCTGGAAGTGGTGGTAAACGCAGGCAAGCACGCCTATTGTGAGAAACCCGTGGCTGTGGACGTAGCAGGCGCCCTCCGGGTGAAGGCCATCGGAGAGCGTGTAGCGGGAAAGTTGAGCCTGGAGGTGGGTTTTCAGATTCGAAGTGCGCCCCCCTTTGCGGAGCTGGTGCGCCGGATTCATGCCGGGCAGATGGGCGAACTCATTCATGGCGAGGCCTACTACTATTGCCCCTTCCTGGAGGTGCGCAAGCCGGGCACTCCCGAAAGCGAAGCGCGTGTGCGCCACTGGATGTACGACCGTGTGCTGAGCGGCGACATTATCGTGGAGCAAAACATCCACGCTATCGATATCTGCAACTGGGTGCTGCGCGGACATCCCGAAAAGGCTGTGGGTCGCGGGGGCCGCAAAGGCCGGCTGGATGATGGTGACTGCTATGGCAACTGCTCAGTTACCTTCAGCTATCCCGATGATGTCCTGGTGGCATTCAGTTCGAAGCAGGTGGGTAAGGGTGGCTTCGATGTGAATGAGCGCTTCTTCGGCACGTTAGGCAATTCGCAGTCGCCCTATTCGGGCAAACTGGGCATTGAAGGCGACAATCCCTGGACCTGGCAGGAAAGCACCCAGCAGCAGGGCGGTACGTTCTCGCAAGAGGGCGCCTTCAGTGACAATCTTGCGAAGGCGGATTCCGAAAAGCACAAGGGATTCCTGGACAGCATTCGTACAGGGCGCTTCCATAACCAGGCAGCACTGGGTGTGGAGAGTTCCCTGAGTGCCATGCTGGGCCGGATGGCCATGGATACGGGCCGCGAGGTGAGCTGGCAGGAGATGCTTGCGAGCAACCAGAGTTGGGATGCGCGGCTGGATATCAGCAAACTGGGCTAAAGGAGTATGGGCCTGACGTCGCGTACACGCGTCAGGCCCAGTATTTGCGGTCGAGGCTGCGGAACTGTACGGCCTCGGCGATATGTTTTCCCTTCACTTGCTCGCTCGCGTCGAGGTCGGCGACGGTGCGGGCAACCTTCAGGAGACGGTCATGCGCGCGAGCAGATAAACCGAGTTTGCGCATTGCGGTCTCCAGGCTGCGCTCCCCCACCTCATCCAATTCACACACCTTACGCAAAGTCTTGCTGGGGATACTGGCATTCACGTGGCCGCGCTGCATCTGGCGATCCCGGGCCACCAGCACGCGCTCGCGCATTCTTTCGGAGCCCTCACCTTCCTCGCGGCTGCGGAGTTCTCGGTAGGGCACTGTGGGTACGGAGACGTGAATGTCGATACGGTCCAGCAGGGGTCCGCTGATGCGACCCAGATAGCGCTGGATAATGGCTCCGGTACACCGGCAGTCGCGCTGGTCATCACCATAGAATCCGCAGGGACAGGGGTTCATTGCCGCAATCAGCGAGAAGCGGGAGGGGAAGTGCAGGGTGAGTTGGCTGCGTGCCAGCACCACTTCGCCGTCCTCCAGCGGCTGGCGCAGGAGTTCCAGCACGCTGCGCGGGAACTCCGGCAGTTCATCCAGGAAAAGCACTCCATTGTGGGCAAAGCTCACTTCGCCGGGCTTGGGTACGCCCACACCACCGCCAATGAGCCCCGCATCGGAGATGGTGTGATGTGGAGCGCGAAAGGGCCGCTGGGTAATGAAGGATTGCTCGCGGCCGAGGCGACCCGAGATGCTGTAGATCTTGGTGGTTTCAAGTGCCTCGGTGAAAGTGAGCGGGGGCAGAATGCCAGGGAAACGCTTGGCGAGCATGGTCTTGCCGGAGCCTGGGGGGCCAATCATCAGTACGTTGTGGCCGCCAGCCGCAGCTACCTCCAAGGCTCTCTTGGCAATGGTCTGGCCGCGGACGTCGCGAAAGTCCGGTTCCCCCTCGCCACCTTGGAACAGGTCTGGCATTAACGGAGCAACCGGCACGAAGGTGGCTGGGTTGTGGAAGAACGCTACCACTTCAGAAAGGTGCTTCAGGCCGAAGACCCGGATGCCATTCACCACGCTTGCTTCACCCGCATTTTCACTGGGCAACACGACATTTTGAAAGCCTCGATCCCTGGCAAGAATGGCAATCGGCAAAGCGCCGCGAACCGGACGCAGCACGCCATCCAGAGATAGCTCTCCGGCCAGCAGAACGCTCTTGCTATCGCGCACCGTACCCATGGCGCCGAGAATTCCCATGGCCATGGGGAGGTCGAAGCCCGCTCCTTCCTTCTTCACATCGGCGGGAGCGAGGTTGATGGTGATACTGCTATTCAGGTAACCGAGTCCCGAATTCGCAATTGCCGCTTTGATGCGTTCGCGGCTCTCCTTCACGGCCGTATCCGGCATACCTACGGTGATGAACACACCGGGTTCGCCATGATAGGCGTCTACTTCAACATCAATCAAATGAGCATCGATTCCAAAGACGGCGGCACTCTTGGTTTGGAACAGTGGCATCGGGCGAAAACCTGTCCTTCTAGGGTTAAGTGGCCTGAGGAAGTAATTTTTCTCAGGGAAATTGCATGGAGAATGCAGATCAATGCAGGAAACGTGCAAGAAGCTATTGCACTTAGAACAAATATGACGAAAAATGTAGGAAACACACTGTCATCTCATGATGACGAAATCTGTTGATTGGGAGAATCATAATGGCTACGAAGAAACCAACGGCAAGCCCTGCCGCGAAGGCGAAACAAACCGCCCCCGCGCCTAAGGCTACCAAGACGGCGCCAGCGAAGAAAGCTGCGCCTGCGAAGAAGGCTGCGCCTGCGAAGAAGGCTGCGCC
>CAZUAX010000153.1:0-10055 GCA_964618435.1 uncultured Solibacteraceae bacterium | reverse complement strand
CGCATCCGCGCGTTCCAGCGCCACGAAACGGCGGCCTTCCCGTGCGTCCGGGCCAGATAGGGCAATCTCAATGCCCGCCGCCTTCAATGCCGCATCGGCTTCCCGCAGTGCCTGGCGAACATCGGAATCGGATCCGCCTGAGGATCGGCGCCGCTCTGCTGAACCCTCGCCGGCCACCATCGCTGGACCTTCTCCAGGAGGAGGGGGTGTCGGAGCTTCGGGCGGGAAACGGTCGCTGCGGCTGCTGGAGGAATCTCGCGTCGGGTTACGCCGGGAGGGCGAGCTACCCTCATCGTTCCCCGTTAAACTGTCGAGAAGCTGTGGGCCCAGCAACAGCAGAATAGCCAACACCCCAATCGCAACTCCAGCGATGCCGATTCGCATTCCAAACCTTGCTGATTGCGCTGGCGCCGATGCCGCTCCCGCAAGTGCCGCCTCTGATTGCGGAGCCGAAGCCTTCCGGACGTTTCGAGGCGAGGACGGGGTGACGGGCATCGTCTGGGTGGGCGTATTGATGCGCGCCTCAACAACGGTATCCTCATTCGCATCCAGTTGTTGTTTGCGCAGAGTAAGGGCGCTGCGCAAGACGTCGCGATCCAGCCCACCCTGCAAAGTGCCTTGTAGGCGAAGGACTGCCTGCTGGAAACTTGCGGCATCCTGGAACCGATCTTCAGGACGCTTCTCAATCGCCTTAAGGATCAAGTCGTTCAAGGCGTCCGGCAGGCCAGGATTTCGCTCAACGGGCGGAGCGGGAGGTTGATCCAAGTGAGCAGCCATTACGGTGTATCCACTGCTGCCTTCAAAGGGCTTGGATCCAGTCACCATTTCATACAGGGTGATGCCGAGCGAGTAAAGATCCGAACGATGATCCGCATGTTCCCCGCGAATCTGCTCAGGGGACATGTAGTAGAGCGAGCCGAGCGTCATGCCGGTCATCGTCATACCCTGGTCCGTCAGGGAGCGGGCGATCCCAAAGTCCATCAGGTGGGCTTCATCCCCAGCGCTCAGCATGATGTTCTGCGGCTTGATGTCGCGGTGCACTACGCCTTGCTGATGGGCATAGGCCAAGGCGTCCAGCACCTGCCCGGTATAGTGCAGGGCATTCTTGGGTGGGAGTGGCGCTTCTCGAACGAGTGCGTCTACGGTGACACCATCCACGAACTCCATCACCATGATGAGGAGGCCGTCTACCCGCTGGGCGGTGCGTAGCTCTGCAATGTGCGGATGACGCAAGCCTGCGGAGATCTTGATTTCGCGGAGAAAACGATCCTGGAGGTCGCGGTTGGCCTGGAGACCGCTCGACAGGACCTTGATGGCTTCGATCCTGTCAGAGAGCACATTACGGACCTGGTACACCTCACCCATACCCCCAGCGCCCAGCAAGCGCAGGATTTTGTAGTCGCCTAATTGGTCACCTGAGCGAAATGGCATTCCCGATCTATTAACCCTGCTTACACACGTTCCACTCGCATTATCGCAGAGGCCACCTGAATAATCGCAGAGAGTAGCCTAGCGACACCAGAATCACGATAGGGGCGGCGCTAGATCCGGAAAAACTTTTCCAGCTTCTCGATCTCGCGTTCAGCTCCCTGCATGTGCTGTTTGGCCTGGTCAAGATTTCCCCTGTCCAGTGAACCTTCAGCCTGGTCCATCAGGTACTCCATCCGCTTGAGCGCGGCGCGCATATCGGCTCGCAACCCAACTCCCATGGCAGACTGTTCCTGGCTAAGCTTCCTGGCGCTCTCCTGGATGGTACCCGCACGGATGCCCAACTTGGAAAAGAAATCGCGGGATACTTCCAATTCGCGAGGGTCAGGGCCTGCAACTACCGCAGGAGCCGGGCTGGTGGCTGCCGCCGCTGGGGTCTGGGTAGCAGTGGGAGCGGAGGCGGCTGAGGACAGCGCTTTTTGGCCCGTATCTGCGCCACCGGTAGCGGCTTGTCCGGCTGATGATTGCGTCACAGATGTGCGCGATGGCATGGTAGCGCTTCTGGAGGAGGCTGGCGCTGATGACGATAAGCGGCTTCCTGGTGTTGCTGTTGTAGATGCATTGCCGCTTAGCGCAGCACTGCCAGCGCCATTGGATGCTAACTGGGGTTCGTCCACAGATGACATCGCGTTCTCTGGCGCCGCGTCGTCCGCTGCTAGCGTGTCATCAACGGCGGCCGGCTCTGAGCTTGCCTCCGGGGTGTTGTCGCGAGAGAACAGGCTGCCGATGCGCTGCATGAGGCCGGGCTGGGCATTCGCGGTGGTAGTGTCGGAGGAGCCGAAGAACCACGAACCTGCGAACACCAGAATCACAGAGCCGAGCACAACAACGGCGATCAATGCCACCAGCACCAGAGCAAGGGTGTTGCTGGGCTTACGAGGGGTTTCGGTGGACAACGGAGGCGCGGAGAGTCCCGGTGAAGCGACAAATGCCGGGGCCACGGTTGGAGCCGGGGCCGGTTTCGGAGTCTCAATGGAAGCTGCTGGATCGGCCGGTGGGGCTGGTGACACTGGCGGAGCGGGGGGATGCTGCGGTGGCGTGGGCGCGAATGTCATTGGGGCAGAAATGGGCTGGGCACTGGGCATGGTGGCCGCCGTCTGATGCGAAGACGGCTTTGGTGACCCTTGGCCCACAATCTGCGTTGCCTCCGCGGGGGAAAGCACGCTTAAGAGATCCTGACGGAAGTGCTCGGCGCTGTGATAGCGATCATCTGGATTCTTGGCCAGCGAACGCAGAATCACGGCACTGAGAGTGGCGGGAACGTTCGGCGCAATGTCCAGGGGAGGCACGGGCTGCTTCTGGAGGTGCTCGGCCATGATGGCATAGCCGCTTTCCCCGCCAAAGGGACGCTTGCCGGTGGTGAGTTCGTAGAGCGTGATGCCCAGCGAATACAGGTCCGCGCGGCCGTCCACTTGCTCGCCACGGATCTGCTCTGGGGACATATAGTACAGGGACCCCATGGTGGTTCCGGCGATGGTGATCTGCTTGTCGGTAGTTGCCTTGGCGATGCCGAAATCCAACAGCTTCACACCACCCTTCTTGGCAAGCATGATGTTGGCAGGCTTGATATCCCGATGTACCACTCCGCGGGAGTGAGCGTATTCCAATGCGTCCAGGACATTGGCTGTGATGCGCACCGCTTCTTCAATTCCGATTGGCCCTGCCTGGAGGCGAGCGTCCAGCGTCTGCCCCTCCACATACTCCATTACCATCAGCAGCATGTCGCCACTTTGGAAGGCGGTGCGGAGACTGGCAATTGCGGGGTGCTCCAGGCTCGCGCTGGTTTTGATCTCGCGGAGGAAGCGGTCTTTCAAGTCCTGGTGCTCCACCAGGTTTGGAAGCAGAAGCTTGATGGCTTCCACGCGGTCGGAGATGACGTTGCGCACTTTGTAGACGCTGCCCATTCCGCCCGCGCCTAACACGCCCAGCACTTCATAGTCGCCTATGCGATCGCCGGTCTTCAGTTGCATGGCAGGTTCCTCCGCGAGTGTTCGAATCGTTACAAGGCCGGTTCCGTTACGGGGTCTTTACAACGTCGCCCACTTTGGGAGCGGCGCCACCCGAAAACGTACCCACAGCGGAAGCTTCGTCTGCTTCGGTGATTTTTACGGATCCCAAGGACTCGGTAATGGCGCGAATCACTTTGCCGCTTGCTGGGTCGCGCACTTCACGCACCTTGCGCTCCACAGTCAGGGTGTCGCCAACCTGAAGCCCAGCGCGGGTACCGACGTTCAGGATCACCATCTTGCCTTCCACGTCAGCGATGAGGCCTTCCACGCTTACGGTGCGGCTGGGCAGCACCGTTGCCTTACCCGCCAGATCGGTGGCCAGGTTTTCCACGGCCTGATGAGTGGCTTCGCCAATGATCGTGTTGCGGAAATTGGAGGCGCCCATGTCGATACCCCCGCCACCAGCGCTCCAGCCACTGCCGCCCGCACCGCTCAACGCTGCGCCCTTGCGCTTGGATTCGCCCTTTGCGGTTACAGCGGCAAGGATCTCCGCTGTGTTGATATCAATGATCCGGGCACTGATGCCCACAATCGCTTTGGCGTTGTTTAACCGTACGTTGCCCATGCCGAAGCCTCCCAGCTTGCGCCCGAAGCCGCCAAGCCCGGTGGAGTTGTCATCGCTCCCGAACTGTGTAATGGAGCCGGTGATGATGGCATCCACGCCCAGGATCTGTCCAATCTTGGCCGCGGAGGTAGAGTCAGCCCGATCACTGTTGGAGAAGTTCTGCTCCTGCAATACCTTGTCGAGGGCACTGCGTTCGATGATTGAGTACTCTCCGGAATTCAGCAGTTTCTCCACCAGCAGATCAGAGATGCCTTTGCCAATATCCACATTTGTGCCAAACATGTTGTCTACCCAGCTCTGCACGGTGCCGTACTCAAAGTCGAGAATTGCCACCCGTTTCTTCTTCTGCTGCGCGCTCATCGGAAGCGCGACAAGGAGAGCGATGGCAAGTGCAATAACCCCGAGAAAACGTGATTTTGAAACCATAGTAAAGATCCTCTTCTCATCCACTGCAGCGTCGCGAAAGTACGCGCAGGAAATCACCCAGAAAAACCCCAGTCCTTAATACGATTAGCGAAGAAATCGCGGGGAAGGGCTCGTGTTGATAGTCTACGTCGGCAGGTTCCAAAGGGAAAGCTCGCCGGACGGATGGCGAAGGCTCGCACCCTCGGCAGGGGGTGCATGATGCAGTGCTTGGAAATGCCTAAAAACTACTCCTCAGCGTACAAGTGAGCAAGGCTGCGGCGGTAATGCTCGTAAAAGCGGTCCAGTTGCTCCTGCGCACTGGTGTGGCCAACAAATTGATGGCTAGGCAGGAGGGTAGGCGTGATGCCCTTTTGCAGCAGCCTCTCAGCTACCTCGCAGCGCAGCATGTTGATGATCATGGCGCCGGTGACGGTGGATGTGGGGCCGGTTCTCCACTCAAGGCCTTCCAGTTCCATGACGCAATCACCGGCAGGGCACTGGTTGTCGATGATGACATCCGCGATATCAATGAGTTTCTTTCCTGACGAATGCCCGGCAGGGGCAGCTTCGGCATGCTTTCGGGAAACGATTCCAATCACGGGAAGTCCCCGATCCTTTGCTCCCATGGCCATTTCCACAATCAGTGGGCGTAGGCCGCTGGTGGAGATGATGATCATCACATCGTGCGGGCCGAAGCGAAAGCTCTTCAGGATTTCTGCCGCGTAACCCTCATACTTTTCCAGGTGCAGCGCTGTGCGCAAGCCGTTGTTGCCCACAATGGCCGCGTGGTTGGAAACCGCGAGTTCCACCATCGCCACCCAGCCGACAAAGCAGCCCTGGCGCGGTGTCATCTCTTCGCACATCATGCGCGAGTGGCCATTGCCGAACAGGAACACCAAACCTTTGTTGGCGATCGCGTTGGTGCAAATTTCGGCAGCCCGGTCAATTGCCTCAGTCTGCGTTTCGCGTAGTTCCTTGAGCAGGGCCAAGGTGCGTTCGTAATAGGTGAAGCCAGCGTTCACTGTGCAGTTCCTCTCGTTAGTTGCAGGTTCGGCCAGCGTGGCCAAACGCCATTAACCAGAATACGATGCTGGCGGCAAGAGGGATTTCTGCGGCTGAGGGGGTCGGGAGGGCATCCATAAAGCATGCGTCTGTTGGCCTCCTGTTTTCTGGCACTGCTGGCTGTGACAGCTTCCTCCGGAGATGACGCCGCGTTTCGTCTGGCTGATCTTCAGTGGAAGCACCGGGTGCTGCTGGTGTTCAGCCCTAGTGAGGGAAATGCCTCGTTCGTGCGCCAATACAACGAATGGAAGCGTACTATGGATGGGATGGCCGAGCGAGACCTGATCTGGGTCCCGTTGATCGCAGGCCAGCCATCCAGTGCCGCAGGCCGCGCCATCAGCCCCGATGCGCAGCAATTGCTACGGCGCCAGTTGCGCGTAGAACCGGGCGAGTTTGCTGTAATGCTGGTGGGACGCGATGGCGGCGTGAAGTTGCGAAAGCAGCAACCTGTCGACGCCATGAGCCTGTTCGCGCTGATTGACTCCATGCCGATGCGCCGCCAGGAGATGCGCAAGCAGGCTGACGGAAACCCTTAGGGTTCCCGTCAAGCGCATTCCAACAAGACTTCGGAAGCTACTGCTAGCGGGCCGTCCAGCCGCCGTCAATCAGAAGGTCAGTGCCGGTGATGAAGTTGGCTTCCGGCCTGCAGAGGTAGAGTGCGAGCTGTCCGATATCCTTCGGATCGCCCCACTGGCCAAGCGGAATGCTGGAGAGAAACTGACGGTTCTTCTCCGCGTCCTGAATGAGCGGGGTGTTCATCTCGGTGGCAAAGGGTCCTGGGCTAATGCCGTTCACGGTAATCGCTTCGGGAGCCAGTTCCAGTGCCAGCGCCTTCACCATTCCAAGCAAAGCGGACTTCGAGGCTGAATACGCGGTGCGCTCCGGCAGCGATACGTGGCTCATGATGGAAGTAAGGAACAGAATGCGGCCGTAGCCGTTTCCCTTCATCATGGGTACACATTCGCGCGTTGCAAGGAATGCGCTGGTGACGTTGGAATTCATGACATAGTGCCACTCCTCAAGGGTGAAGTCCGTCACCGGCTTGCGCAAATTCACCCCGGCGTTGTTGATGAGGATGTGCATGGAGCCAAACCGCTCGCGAATTGCCGCGCCCAAGGCGCGGACGTCCGCTTCCACGGTTAGATCCGCAACCTGCACCATCGCCTTACCCCCGGCTGCTTCCACTTGTGCAGCGGTTTCACCAAGCTGCTCCGCATTTCGGGAAGTAAGCACTACCGATGCTCCGGCAGAGCCTAAGGCAACTGCCATCGATCGTCCAAGCCCTTTGCTTGCTCCAGTAACCACGGCCACTTTATCCGCCAAAAACTGCTCACCTGCTGACACGGTTCCGATCTCCTTTCCGCATTGGTTCAGTAGGTACCTAGTTTACAGGGCCTTCATGCCATGAAGTTTGGGTTTTGTCCTAAACGACTGAACCCACTATGCTGGAAACTGCCTGGAGGAAAGAATTTCATGAAATTGACTGGAATTGCGCTGGTATTTTTTGCGTTGGCTGCCCCGTTATTCGCAGATTTTAGTTACAAAACCGAGACCAAGGTGACGGGCGGCGCGATGGCTGGAGCCATGCGCATGGCCACTCGCATGTCAAAGACCGCGCGCAGTGCCATGGAGGGCGCCACCTACATTAAGGGGAATCGCATGGCCGATGTGACAGGAGAGAATGTCACTGTCATGGATTTGGACAGTGAAACCGTCACCACCATCGACCACGGAAAGAAGCAGTATTCGGTGGCCACCTTTGCCGAGTATCAGCAATACCTGGAACAGATGGCGGAAAAGATGAAGGGTAAGAAGAAGGACGATCTGGATGTCCGCTATTCGGTGAAAATCAAGGACGGTGAGAAGCAACAGGATGTGGGGGGCTACACCGCGAAGCTTACCGTGTTTTCGCTAACCGTGGAAACTATTGACAAAAAGGGGAACTCCGGTTCGATGGACATGGTGAATGACCTATGGCTCTCCAGTGAGGTGACCGGTGCTGCGGAGATGAGGGCATTTGGAGAGAAGCTGGCGGCAAAGATTGGAATGGGCCTGGGTTCACGGATGGGAGCGATGTCGGCCATGCTGCAACAGCAGGGAGGTGCGGACGCACTCAAGGAATTCCAGGAGAATGCGGCAAAGCTTGACGGTGTGCCGGTGCTAACGGTGATTCGGATGGGTCCTGCGGGCAGTGCGAATTCCATGATGGCGCAGGCTGGCAGGATGCCGGAAGAGAAGGCAGAAGACCAGAATGACGAGAAGCCCAGTGTGGGCAGTGTGCTGCGCGGGATGGGAGGCTTGGGCGGATTCGGAAGGGGACGCCAGAAGCAGGAGCAGCCAAAGCAGCAGGGCCAGCCAGCGAGCGCGAACATGCTGATGGAGATGGCCATGCGTAGCTACGATTTCTCAACTGCAGCCATTCCCGATAGTCAGTTCCAGCCGCCGGCCGGATACAAGCAGGTGGAGAGCGACATCGAGAAGAGCCTTCGATAGGCAGCAGCGAAGCCGCATTGTGGAGCGAAGCCGTTGTGCAGGTTGGCCACAAGTTTGCCGTTTGAGGGCGGCGCGGGTGGCCTAATCTGCTGCTGTGTTTGGATGGAACCAGTTAAAGAGAGTATTCACAGGGTCGCACACCACCTGATTCCCACCCGCGGATTTCGCTTCGCGGAGGTTGCGCGTCGCACGGGCGTACCAGGTTTCGGGGGTGTCATTGGGCACCAAAAGTGAAGTGCCCACCGAGATGCTGGTCTGGAGGCAATGGGAACCCAGCAACACCGACGAACTGGCCACCTGCCGCCTGCATTCTTCTGCCGTTTGGGCGAGATGGTCGGAATGGGTATCAGCGAGAATCGCGAAAAACTCGTCGTCGCCCCATCTCCCGAGGAAGTCGTAGGAACGCAGGCAGCAACTTAATGTGCGGGCAACGGAACGAAGTACCTGGTCGCCTGCTTCTTTCCCGAAGTGCGTGTTGACGGCGTGCAGACGGTCAATATCGAAAATCATCAGAGCCGGACGGCGACCGTACCGCGCGAAGGCCTCAAAGGCTTGGCTGAGCACAATCTCGGTATAACGCTGGTTGCCCATGCCGGTGAGGCCGTCGATGAAAGTGAAACGCTCAAAGTCGCGTGCGTGTTCGATGGCGGCGAGGCTGTGCCGGCGTTCCGCAAAAATGTGAATTGACCCAATTACCTGTCCAGAGTTGCCGCGCAAAGGGGCCACGCGCAGTGATACGGGAAGGCGATGTCCCTGTTTGTGCAGCAGGAACATTTCCAGTTCCTGCGGCGCACCCGAAGCCAGTACGGTTCGGCTGGGACACTCACCCTGGCATGCTGAAACCCCAGTGCGCGTGGTATGCATGAAGACTCGCTCACAACAGGAGCGACCGATCACTTCTTCTTTTTGATAGCCGGTAATCGTTTCCGCACCCTTGTTCCATGAACGGATACGGTCCTTCAAATCGACAAAACACACGCCCTCTTCCAACAGGGTGAGTACCTGTGGAAGCAGCACCGCATCTGCCTTCAGCGCATTAGCACCCCCAGCACTTTCGGCTGGAACTGGATTGTTGCCTGGAGCGGGTGGTGGTGGCACGCTGCCGTTCGTAACCATTGGCTGTTCCGCTGAGCCGTGGCTGATCCGATGCAGCCCGGAAGCAGACTCCTTGTGGAGCGCACGCAGCGGTTCCAATCCCGTCCGGATCCCATTTCCTTCGTGGCTCATATTGGTTCCTGTGCCTTGGAGCCGGCACGTACTCTCGCACCTCTGGATGGGGCAAGGTTCCACTTGCTAACAGCGACTGGAAGCCAGCGGAGATCCCGGACTGTGACGTCCCAGTGCACCCTATCCCTCATATCGGCAACGCTGTCGGGCGGTGACAATCCTCCGGGTATAGAATACCGGGCAGATACCTAGCAGGTACAGGCAAAGAGACCGGGATTGGTACTGAAGTTAGTACTAAACGTTCTAATTGGGAAACGATTTGGAATCCAGGATTATCGAAATGCGATCCCAGGAGGAACTGAGGGCTGGGGAACACGCCATTCTGTAAGTGGGCCAGTGAACTGCGGCCTCTTGGCAGATCGCTTTTGGATGCACGGATTCCCGAGAGGGGCGGGCGTCGTGGTATCAAGGAGGGACCATGAATCCTGTTCGTCCAAACCGCCGTGAGTGGGTAGCAAGTCTGCTGGCAGCTAGCGCAGGGGCGGCGTTTGCGGCTGACGCGGACCGAAAGCACCGTGCGCTGCCCACTGAAATTGTTGCCGATAGGCGCATTCCAACCGGGCAGTACAAACACCCCGCAGCGATCACCGAACTCGCGAATGGCGATCTCTACCTCGCCTGGTATGGTGGTGACGGTGAGTATGCGCCCAATACGGGCGTCTACGGAGTGAGACTTCCCGCCGAGTTCCGGAATTCCACCAATGGGCAGCACTGGTTGGCACCCACGCTGCTAGCACAAGATCCGTTCCGTTCCGTGGGGAATCCCGTGGTGTGGCAAGCACCTTCCCGGAATGGCCAGCAAGGTT
>CAZUAX010000152.1:0-10157 GCA_964618435.1 uncultured Solibacteraceae bacterium | reverse complement strand
CTTCCCCGGTGGCGGCGGCATGACAAACTTTGTGGACAAGTGGCAAGGATTCTAAAGCCGCGTTTCTAGAGGCACGTTTCTGGAGTGACTGCCCCGTTTGCTTGGCCCTCTGATGCGTTCAGAGGGCCTTTCCTTTGCAGGACCCTTACCAGCCCCGGCCCTGTGCGAGTTCCCTCCCTTGCTGTTGCCCCCGTTCGATGCCAGCAAGCCGGAATCCAATACGCCGCCAATGGTTGGCGGAACGGCGCTTCCTTGATATTTTCGTTGGGTGCGGTTGATGGCTGCCTTGATGCGCCTTCGCCCTGCCACCGGAGGTTTTGCATGCTGCTTCGCGCTCTCATCCTGTTGATCGCCCTGCTGCCACTTGGGGCGCAGGAGTTCGAGAGAATCATTGTTCACCACCACCAGGCCATTCCCATGCGCGATGGCGTAAAGCTGTTTGCCGATATCTACCGCCCGGAGCGTGTGGGCAAATTCCCTACCATCGTTGTGCGCACTCCCTATGGCGTCCAGCGCGAAAACGTCGGCGTCCATGACCGCCTCATTACCCTGGCCCGCAGAGGCTATGCAGTAGTGAACACCGACTGCCGGGGGCGCTATGAAAGCGAGGGCTCATGGGACCCCTTCCGCTACGAAGCCAAGGACGGCTTCGACATCATCGAGTGGTCCGCGAAGCAGACCTGGTCGAACGGCAAGGTGGCAACCCAAGGCGGCAGCTATTTGGGCCACGTGCAATGGGCCGCCCTGGGTGAACAGCCTCCCAGCCTGGTTGCCGCATTCCCGGCGGTCGCTTCCACCAATCTCTATTCGAATTGGATCACCCATGGCGGCGCCTTCCGGCTGGCGTTTAATTTCGGCTGGGGAGTGGTGCGCATGCCTTACCGCATCATGCAGCCGCAGTCCTACTTCACCGGAAAGGATGCCGCTCCTGAACTGCGCTACGAAGAGTTGCTCAGCCATCTCCCGCTGGAAACCATGGACGAACGTGCGTTCCAGCATCCGGTGCAGCACTGGCGGGACTGGCTTCAGCACGAAGGCTACGACGAATACTGGAAGGCCATCAGCGACGAAGAGCGCTTCAGCCGCATGCAGGTTCCCGTGATGACCCAGGGCGGATGGTTCGACGTCTTCCTTGCCGGCACCATCAACGGCTTCGTGGGCATGCGCAAACACGGCGCCAACGAACGAGCCCGTAATCTCAGCCGAATGGTGGTAGGCCCCTGGGGCCATGGCCCTTCCCGCAGCTATGGCGACCTGGATTTCGGACCCGACGCCGTGCGAACGCTCTTTGACTACGAGCTGCGCTGGCACGACTTCCACCTCAAGGGCATTGATAACGGGGTTGGCCGCGATGCCCCCGTGCAGATCTTCTACATGGGCGTGAATCGTTGGCGCGGCGAGCAGGACTGGCCCGTCCCCGGCACCAGGGAGACCCGCTGGTACCTGCATAACGACGGCAAGCTATCGCCCTCAACACCCACCGCGGACAGCAGCACACAGTATTTCTACGATCCGCGCAATCCTGTACCGACCACCGGCGGCAATAACTGCTGCGGGGCACCCACCATCGCGGGTCCCAAGGAGCAGTCTCCGCTAAACAGCCGCCAGGACATCGTCCGCTTCACCAGTGACGTCCTCACCGTTCCGGTGACCATCGCAGGCCCGGTAAAGATGGACCTGCACGCCACCACCGATGGCCGCGATACCGACTGGATGGTAAAGCTGATCGACGTCCATCCCGACGGCAAGGCTTACCCGATGGCCGAGGGCATTCTGCGAGCGCGCTTCCGCGAAGGGCTCGACAAGCCGCAATTACTGGAACCCAATCGTGCCTACCTCTATGAAGTGGACATGGTAGGCACCGCCGTTGTCTTCCAGCCTGGGCACCGCATCCGTGTGGACATCACGTCCAGCAACTTCCCACAGTTTGACCGCAACCTCAACACCGGAGACCCACTCGGCAAGGGCACACAGCCACGCGTGGCCAAGCAGACCATCTGGCATTCACCCGCAAGGCCCAGTGCCATCGTACTGCCCGTGGTGCCCGGCTTCTAGAAATGCAAAAAGGGCGCCGCCGTGCATTCACGGGGCGCCCCTTTTGCGATCGGGTTTCCTTCCGCGTTACACCACGTAGGGCTTCCGGTACTCGCGCGTCAGCATCTTGTTGGCTTCCGCCGAGTTCTTGAAGTTCCCCTTTGCCGCATCCCATGTCAGGCTTTGCTGCGCGCGGTAGCTGATGTTCGCCATGTGGCACCACGCCGCGGAAATCGCGCCAATCTCGATCTCCGCATTCAGTTCCTTGTAGTTCCGGCTCCGGCAGGCAGCCAGAAAGTTCTCCATGTGCATCTTGGTTCCGGGCCCGTCACTGCCCTTCTCCGCCAGCACCTGCTCATTGTCTTCGCCTTTATATACCTGGAAGCCGTTGCTATCCACCCAAAGCCAGCCCTCACTGCCCAGGAAAAGGTTTCCCACGGTATTGCCACGCTTCACCGGCAGGCCAGCCTCAGGACCGGTCAATAATCCGCGCACTTCAAACACCACCATCTTGTTGCCAGCGCAGCGGAAGGTTGCCAGTTGGGTGTTCGGCGTTTCCTGGTCGTCATCGTAGATCATCTTGCCGCCAGTGGATTCCACCGCTTCGGGCCATCGCAGGTCACCCAAACCCCAGCGGGCGATATCCATCTCATGCACGCCCTGGTTGCCGATGTCTCCGTTGCCCGTGTCCCAGAACCAGTGCCAGTTGTACTTGTAGCGATTATCCGTAAACTCGCGCATGGGGGCAGGCCCCAGGAACAAATCCCAATCGATACCCGGCGGCACAGGTTTCGGCGGCGTCTTGCCAATCGACTTGCGCCGCTTGAAGCAAAGCGCCTTGGCCATGTAGACCTCGCCAATCATGCCTTCCCGAATCAGTTGAAGCGCGCGCCGTTTGTGCGGAATGGTGCGGCTCTGCGAACCCACCTGCATCATGCGATTGTGCTTGCGCGCCACCTCCACCATGCGATTGCCTTCGTAAACATTGTGGCTGGCGGGCTTTTCCACATAAACATCCTTGCCTGCCTCCGCAGCCCAAATGGCTGAGAGCGCATGCCAGTGGTTGGGAGTGGCAATGGAAACCGCATCCACCTCCTTGCTCTCATACATCTTCCGCATATCGTTAAACTCGCCTGCCTTCGGTTGTCCCGCACGCCCCACCGCCGCCTGCGCGGTCTCCCTGGCGGCTTGGTTCACGTCGCAAAGGCCGGTAATCTGGCTTCCGGGAATCGTCAGGTAGGTCTTTAGATGATCATTCCCTCGCCCGCCCAGGCCCACAATGCCCACACGAATGCGGTCATTCGCGCCAATTACCTGCGTCGCGGATGCTGCCAGCGCCGCGCCTTGAAAGAACGTCCTTCTGGAAATGGAACCTGCCATGAAAAACCTCCCCGATCGTTCGCGAATCAGTATATCAATCCACCGCGGGCACACTGTCCACGGCCAGACACCACACTGTCCACGGCCACACACAACTGACAGCTGCTGGCCCTCGAATGCCAGCCCCGTTCTTCTACTGACATCGAAGACGCGCTATCGTAAGGACATGTTCCCTGTTCTCAGCCGTCGCTCACTCTTGGCCCTGCTTTCCACCACCGCAGCGCCCGCTCTTTTTTCGCAGCAGGCCACCAGCGCGCCCTCGTTTGAGGTACGCACCGAATTGGGCAAGCTCATCCGGCTGGAGGACTATCGGGGCAAAGTTCTCCTGCTCACGTTCTGGGCTACCTGGTGCCCGCATTGCCGCCGTCAGATCGCAGCCATGGAAAAACTTCGGAAGGACTACGCCGCAAAGGACATCGAAATGCTCGCTCTCTCCGTGGATAAGGAAGGCTGGCAGATTGTGTCACCTTATGTTCAGGAGCACAAGCTCAGCCTGACAGTGGCAATCGCTTCTCCCCGCACTCAGCAGCAATATGCGGCGAATGGCGGCATCCCCCTGTCTTATATAATCGACCGCCAGGGGCAAGCGGTGAAGGACTTCCGCGGTGCGCTGGATGAAGATGTCCTGCGCCGTCTCGGGGATGCAATTCAGAAAGCGCTCTAGCGACGCGTCACCGCGTCACGGGCATTTTCGTGGCCTCTTCAATTGCCTCAATCACCTTGCCATAACTGCTGGCGGGGAGTTCAAACACGGCGCTGCGCACCGTAAAGCTCCCCTCGGCATCTGCTTCCACATTGGCCCCGCGCCGCGCCTCCCGGTACACCATCTTCAGAAAGTGCTTCGGCTCTTTCTTCTTCATCCGCGACCAACCCTTGGGCGGAATTTCCACGCCCGTCGGTTGCGCGGCGTTCTCATACGCAAAGCTCCCGATGTTCTGGAATTGGACATCCAGCAGCGTGGCGTGGTCGAAGAAGAAACTAATCTTCTCCGTACCCGCGTTTACCTGCAGGATGCCCACCCACTCGCGGGCCTCCATCCGACCCGGTTGCCAGGCGAACCACCGCACTTTCTCAAAATAGAGGCCGCGCTGTCCGCGTAATGGGTTCGTGCCCGCCAGCAGGCCCAGGAATGCCGCAAGCGCGCTGCGCCGCGATTGCCCGTTGTGCATCATCAATCCTCTCTCGTTTAGCTGCGCTTCCCTAACACCACGCGATCCACAATTCCCTTGGCTTCCAGCACCGTCTTCACTTCCAGGGCATACTGCTCTTCCACGGGCAGGGCGGGCGCGTTGCGCTCCCGGCGCGGGGTAACTTCCAAACCCCACCAGCCTTTGTATCCCCCTTCCAGCGCGGTGCGCACCAGCTTTTCCGCATCGAATGCAGGGTCAAGGTCCGCGCCCCATGTGCCCTTTACTGAGAGGCCCTTGGCGTAAGGCAGCGTCTTCTTCACCGCCAGATAACGGTCATCACCGGGGTTCCAGTTGCCCAGGTCGCAAAGTAATCCAAACCGAGGATGGTTCACTTCCTTCACCAGGCGCACCAGGATGTCCGGGTCCGACGAAGCCCGCCCGTGGTTTTCCACAATGATATTCAGCTTGCTGCCCTCGCTGTAGCGCAGCATATCGTGCAGCGTCTCTGCCGCCCGCTTCACCAGGTCAGCATCCTGTTTCCAGTCTTCCTTCCCTCCGTACACATTGCAACGCACGGAGTGGCATCCCAGATACTGCGCGGCATCAATCCACTTGCGGTGGGCCACAGCCGCGAGTTTCCGCTCTGCCGCATCCAGAGACGCCGTTGATCCTTCGCCATCCACCATCAGGATGGTCTGCTGTACCCCTGCATCCTTGAAGGCCTTGTTCAGGCGCTGCAGGTAGTTCAGCGTGGGATTCTCAAAGAATTGGTTCACGTGCTCAAACGCCGTAATCCCCAGCGTGTCGCGCAGGATTCCGGGCATCTCAATGAGTTTCCATTTGCCCTGAAAGAAGCTGCGGCTAAAACTCCAGGCGGCCAGCGAGACGCCCTGCTTCGCAGCGCCACCCTGCATTGCGAAAGCCGCCGTGGAGCTAAGGGAAGCGGCGGATGCGGTCGCCAGCAAGGCCCGTCGCGAAAGGGAAGGAGAATGATTCACCATAGTGACCACCAGTGCAACATAGTGCCCCGGGCGGGGTCAATGTAGACCTTGCCCAACCTCGCGCCTGCCCCCGCGGTCCACCTGCCAGCCCACCTGCCAGCCCACCTGCCAGCCCACCTGCCAGCCCAGCCAAAGGCTCCACCTTCGCTATACTGCAATTCGCATGCATTTTGACGCGCAAGTGGCTCCGGAAATGGCGGTTCCGCGGCGCCCCATCCTTCTCCGGATGGCCATTGGCGCCATCGCCACTGGCGCTGCACTGGCCACCTCCCTCTCGCTGGCCCCTTACCTGGAAGGCGAATTGGTAAGCGCCCTCTTCCTGGTGGCCGTCTTTGTAGGCGTGCGCCAGGGCGGACTCGCCGGGGGCATCGTCGCCACCATTCTCAGCACGGTAGCCTTTGACTGGCTGCCCGCAGGCCCTCATGCCCTTTTTTTCCCCCAAGGCCAGGGCAATCGGGTGCGGCTCGCTGTGTTCCTGGGTGTCTCTGCGTTCATCGTTTACTCCGTCCACCGTCAGCAGCGATCCCTGCTGCGCGCGGCGGAAAGTGAGCAGCGCGCCACCGATGCCGCCGCGCGGCTCGCCGCGGAAGCCTCGCAGCGGCAGGTAGCGGAGCAGCGGGCCGAAGACCAGGCGCGGCATCTGGAAACCGTCCTTGGCGGGCTCCAGGACGCTGTGCTCAGCGTCGATGCAGATGGCCGCATCTCGTATCTCAACGAAGTGGCCACGCGGCTCCTCGGCTCTCCCGCCGAGTCATTACTTGGCTCCGCTCTCGATGCCAGCATGAGTGTGTTCGACGAAGCCACCGGCGAACCGGTGGAGCCCATCTCCATGCAGGTCTTGCGCCAGGGCATCGCCAGCCGCAATGAAGGGTCCCGCACCATCCAGCGGGCCGATGGCACGCAAATTCCCATTGATGTCAGCGCCTCCCCCCTCCAGGCAAAAGATGGCAGCTTGTTCGGCGCCGTCACCATCATTCGCGATGTCACTGAACAGCGGGCCGCGGAGCAGGCTCTGCGCGCCTCTGAAGAACGCTTCCGCCTCGCCACGGAAGCGGGCAACATGGGCGTTTGGCTCTGGCGTCCTCACACCGGCGACGTCGTCTGGAATCGCACCCTCTCCGCCATGCTGCGTTTGGCGGACAACGACTACCAGGGGCCGGATGAGGCCTTCTTCCGCTGCGTCCACGCGGAGGACCTTCCTGCGCTGCAGCACACCCTGCAGCATGCAGCGGATGCCGGCACTCCCTTCCAGCATGAATTCCGCGTCGTGCTCCCGGACGGCAGCCACCGCTGGCTGGTTACCGCCGGAAGGCCCGTGGAGGAGCGCAGCGTTGAGCCAGGCATCGCCCTCGCCGGCGTTACCTTCGACATTACCCACCGGCGTCACGCCGAACAGCGCATTCTCGACCTCAACCACGATCTGGAAATCCTCACCGCGCGCTTGCAGCTCACCAACGACAACCTCCGCCAGCGCACCGCGGAACTGGAAGCCGTGAACGCCGCGAAAACCAAGTTCCTCTCCAACATGAGCCATGAGCTGCGTACTCCGCTCAACACCATTTGCGGCTTCGTCGAGTTGCTGATGGAGCGCGATGCCGGTGAACTCAACGACCGCCAGGACCGCTACCTGCGCAATATCGACGCCAGCGCCCGGCACCTCATCCGCGTCGTCAGCGATGTCCTCGACCTTTCCCGTATCGCCGCCGGCCGGGTGCAGATCCACCCGGAAAGCTTTCCCCTCATCGAGATTGTCGAAGAAGCCGTCGCCGCCTTTGCCCCCATGGCCGATGAACACGAAGTGGATCTCACTGCATCCATCCCCGCGGCCCTGCAGGCGCATGCCGATCGCCAGCGCATGCGGCAGGTGCTTAGCAACCTCATCAGCAATGCAATCAAGTTCACTCCGCCTGGAGGGGAGGTGCGCGTCCGTGCCTCGCAGGGCGACGGCAACCTGCAGCTCTCGGTATCCGATACCGGCATCGGCATTCCAGAGGCGGAGCGGGCACGCATCTTTGAGGAGTTTGAGCAGGTACACCACCCTGCATTCCACCCCAAAGAACGCGGCAGCGGCCTTGGCCTCGCCATCACCCTGCAATTGATTCAGTTGCAGGGGGGCACACTGGAGATGGAAAGTGAAGTGGGCCAAGGCTCCGTCTTCCGCATCCAGATTCCCTGTGCCTACGCCACGGAGTCCCGGCACGACGCATCCCCATCTGCGTGATGCCGCCCCCATCGCCCGGCATCCCCTCTCAGCCGCTTCCGCCCAATCGTCCTGCTATGCTCAACGCATGGCCAAACGCCCTGAGATTTCGCGTAGCTCCCTGCTGGCCCACTTCGAGAAATTGCCCCACGCCCGGGCCACCTACAAGCAGCTCGTCAAGGAGCTCAACGCCAAAGGCGCCCTCCGCGAAGCCCTCGATGAGAAGCTCAACCAGTTGGTGGAGCGTGGTGACCTCATCGAGTGGAAATCCGGCAGCTTCGTGCTCACCAGCGCCAGCCGCGAGTTTGTCAGCGGCCGCCTGCAGATGCACCGCGACGGCTATGGCTTTGTGCTAAGCGACAGGCCTGTGGAAGGAATGAAGGGCGACCTCTTCCTACCGCCCGATGCCCTTGAGGACGCCATGCATGGCGACCAGGTGCTCGCCCGCATCGCGCGAGTCGACCACGATGGACGCGCCTACGGGGAGCTTGTCCGGATCCTCAAGCGCGCCCATGTGTTCGTGGTTGGCGAGTTCCGCATCCAGCGCCACCACTATGTCATCCCCCACGACACCCGCATCCGCCAGTGGGTGCTGATTCCCGAAGGCCTTGAAAAGCCTCCCCAGGATAGTGACCTCCACCGCATTGGGGCCACCGTCCGCCATGTCGAAAATGTGGAAGAACTCGATGGCATGATCGTGAACGTCGAGATCCTCGACTTTCCCGAAAAAGGCGAACCCCCTGTCGGACGGGTCATCGAGATCCTCGGCAAGCCCGGGGACTTCGGTGTGGACGTGGAAATCATCATCCGCAAGCACCACCTGCGCCATCTGTTTCCGCGCACCGTGCTGGCCGAGGCACAGGCATTCCCCGCCACCATTCCCCAGGAGGAAATCGACCGTCGCGAGGACTTCCGCCATCTCCCCATCGTCACCATCGACGGGGAAACCGCCCGCGACTTCGACGACGCCATCCTCGTCGACAAGCTCGATAACGGCAACTGGCAGTTGCAGGTGCACATCGCCGACGTCAGCTACTACGTGCATCGCGAAACCGCCATCGACCACGAGGCCATGCTGCGAGGCACCAGTGTCTACTTCCCTGACCGCGCCGTGCCCATGCTGCCCGGTGAGCTATCCACTGACCTTTGCTCCCTGCGTCCCCAGCAGGACCGGCTGGTGCTCTCCGCCATTCTTGAAATCGATAACAGCGGCGATGTCGTAAACCAGCGCTTCGCCGAAGGCGTCATCCGTAGCGCCGAACGCATGACCTACACCAACGTCCAGAAGGTGCTGGATGGCGATGCCGAGCAGTTGCAGCGCTATGCTGCCCTCGTGGAGCGCTTCCGGCAAATGGAAGAACTGGCGCTCATCCTCAACCGCAAGCGCGTCAAGCGCGGCTCCATTGACTTTGACCTCCCGGAAGCACAGTTCACCTTCGACGAACTCGGCGAGATGACGGGCATTGAACGCACCCCCCGCCAGATGGCCAACCGCATCATCGAAGAGTTCATGCTTGCCGCCAATGAAGCGGTCGCCTCCACGCTGGAAACCCACGGCGTCGCCAGCATCTACCGCATTCACGAAAAGCCCGACCCCAAGCGGGTCGCCGAATTCGCGGAGTTGGCCGAGAGTTTCGGCCTGCGCTTCGGCACCGGCGCCGTGGCCTCCAAAACCTTTGCCCGCTATGAGCGCAAACGCGATGGCCGCAAGGTGCGCAAGGAGGTTACCGTCTACGAAGGCACCGACCACATCACCAGCCAGGCCTATCAGAAGCTGATCGCCCAAATCGAGGGTCGCCCGGAAGAGCGCGTGCTCAGCTACCAGCTCCTGCGCTCCTTGCGACAGGCCCGCTACTCCGCGGAGAACGTGGGCCACTTCGCGCTCGCCGCCAAAAGCTATACCCACTTCACTTCCCCCATCCGCCGCTACCCGGACCTCGAAGTCCACCGGACCCTTCGCGCCTGGCTGCAGGCGGACCGTCCTGCGTTCTATGCCCCCGATGGCGTCACGCCCCGCCCCAACGCAGACCGTGTGGAAGCCCTCCGCGTGCTGGCCGATGACTGCAGCTTCACTGAGCGCCAGGCCGCCGAGGCCGAACGCGATCTCATCGAGTGGAAGAAGGTGAAGTTCATGGCAGAGAAGGTGGGGGACGAGTTCCCCGCCCTGGTGGTAAGCACCACCCGCTTCGGCCTCTTCGTGGAACTGGAGTCGCTCTTTGTGGAAGGCCTCGTGCCGCTGGGCGCGCTGGGCGGCGACCGTTTCCACTTCGAGGAAACCACCCGCCGCGTCGTGGGTCAGCGCACCGGACTGGTATTCAAAGTGGGCGACAAAGTCACCGTCCGCCTCGACCGTGTGGATGAGATTGAGAAGACCATGAGCTTCTCCCTGGCAGGCGCGGCAGGCCAGGCGCC
>CAZUAX010000151.1:7242-10209 GCA_964618435.1 uncultured Solibacteraceae bacterium | reverse complement strand
AACTGGAACCAGATCTCGGCATCATTGGGCTGATCGCTCTGCAGCCTTAGCAGTTCCTTGCGTGCTTCCTGGGTCTTGCCGTCGCGCAGCAGCATCAGCGCATCGCGCAAAGGGGTTTCCCGTAAACTGACACCGGGCAAGCCGCCTGGCGGTTGTGGCGGGTGATGCGGGTGCTGGGCAAGAAGCATTACGGCAATCGCTGGCCACACGATTACAGCCATCAGCAGCGGATTATGCCGTCGTGTTTGCATGGAGTGGCGATTGCCTCTTCTTGATTATGCAGAATGGCTGGAGGCTTCGCGGCATGGGTGTGGGTGATATTCGCGCCCATAAACAAAACAAACCCACGCAGCCCGAGGGCGACGTGGGTTTGTAGGGGAGGCAAATTCGCGGTTTACTGGGCCAAGTCAACCTGGCTGAAGAAGTATGCCAGTTCGATGGCGGCATTTTCCGGAGAGTCACTGCCATGAATGCAGTTGCGCTCGATGCTTTCGGCGAAGCGCTTGCGAATGGTGCCCTCAGCCGCATTCGCGGGGTTCGTCGCCCCCATCACTTCACGCAACTTGGCAACGGCGTCCTCTCGCTCCAAAGCCAGCGTCACCACGGGGCCTTCCGTAATGAACCGGATGAGGTCAGGAAAAAATGGACGTTCGCGGTGTACTCCGTAAAAGCCTTCTGCTTCTTCTTTCGTGAGTTGCCGCATGCGCATACCCACAATGCGGAAGCCATTGTGCTCCAGTACGGCGAGAATCTCGCCAGTCTGGCCGTTGGCCACGGCATCGGGCTTAATCATGCTGTAGGTTCGGGAAACTTCGCTCATAAAATCGCCTTCAGGGTTTCTCCAATTACGGCCGGCGACTCGCATACATGGATGCCCGCGTCGCGCATGGCCTGAATCTTGTCTTCGGCTTTACCGCTGCCGCCGGAAATAATGGCGCCCGCGTGGCCCATACGTCGGCCCGGAGGCGCGGTCTGGCCGGCGATAAATCCAACTACCGGCTTCTTGACGTTTTCCTTCACGTAGGCGGCCGCACGCTCTTCGTTATCGCCGCCAATTTCACCAATCATGATGATGGCGTCGGTGTCGGGATCTTCATTGAACAGCCGGATGGCGTCCACGTGCGTAGTGCCCACGATGGGGTCTCCCCCAATCCCGATGCAGGTGCTCTGGCCAATGCCGAGCTGCGTGAGCTGGTGGACCGCTTCATAGGTGAGGGTTCCGCTACGGGAAACCACGCCCACCCGGCCGGGCATGTGGATGTGTCCGGGCATGATGCCGATTTTGGCCTCGCCCGGAGTGATGATTCCGGGGCAATTGGGGCCAATCAGGCGGCTCTTTTTGCCCTTCATGAACTGCCATACGTTCACCATGTCCACCGTGGGGATGCCCTCGGTAATGCAGATGACCACTGGAATTTCTGCCGCTACGGCTTCCATGATGGCGTCCGCGGCAAAGGGAGGTGGCACGAAAATCAGAGCCACATTGGCCTTCGTGGAGGCAACGGCGTCCGCCACCGTGTTGAACACAGGTCGATCCAGGTGAGTGGTGCCGCCCTTGCCGGGAGTAACGCCGCCTACAATGTTTGTGCCGTAGGCGATGCACTGCGAAGCATGGAAGCTGCCCTCTTTCCCGGTGAAGCCTTGGACGAGAACGCGCGAATCTTTATTTACCAGAATGCTCATCGATCTACTCCTCGGTGGGAAAGCAGGCTACGCCGCCTGCGAAGCAAGGGCTACTACCTTTTCCGCAGCGTCTTTCATGCTGGTGGCGCTCACAAGGTTGAGACCGCTTTCCGCGAGCATCTGACGTCCCAACTCTACGTTCGTGCCTTCCATGCGGACCACCACGGGAACCTGGATGTTGAGGTCCCGCGCCGCCGCGATTACCCCGGTTGCCAACGTGTCGCAACGAAGGATGCCGCCGAAGATGTTGATAAGCACCGCCTTGACGTGCTCATCGGACAGCAGAATGTGGAAGGCGTTCTTGATTTGCTCCGCGTTAGCTCCGCCACCCACGTCCAGGAAGTTGGCAGGGTTCCCGCCGGCGTACTTGATGATGTCCATGGTGGCCATCGCCAAGCCGGCTCCGTTCACCATGCAGGCTACGTTGCCGTCGAGCTTCACGTAGTTCAAGCTGAACTTTGAGGCTTCCACTTCAAGGGGGTCTTCCTCGTTCAGGTCGCGCAGAACCAGCAGGTCCTTATGGCGGAAAAACGCATTGTCGTCGATGCCGATCTTGGCATCCAGGGCGTACACGCCTCCGTCCTCAGTAAGGATGAAGGGGTTGATCTCCGCCAGGTTCGCGTCGATCTCTTCGTATGCCTTGGCTAGCGCCAGAATTGCCTTTGCCGCAGCACTGATGCTTTCCGGGGGAATGCCGATGCCGAAGGCCAGGTTGCGTGCCTGGAAGGGACTTAGCCCAATGCCGGGTTCAATCACCTCGCGCAGGATCTTTTCCGGAGTAGCGGCCGCCACTTCTTCAATTTCCATGCCGCCTTCGGAGGACGCCATGAAGACGTTCTTGCCGATCACGCGGTCCAGCACAATGCCCAGGTAAAGTTCCTTCTTGATGGGCAGCGTCTGCTCAACCAGCACTTTCTGGACAAGGCGCCCCTCCGGCCCGGTCTGGTGGGTGATGAGGGTCATCCCCAGAATCTGGCCGGCGATCTGTGCGGTTTCCGTCGCATCGGCGGCTAGCTTTACGCCACCGCCCTTGCCACGTCCACCGGCATGGATCTGCGCCTTCACTACCACGCGCCCACCCAGTTCCTTCTGGGCAGCTACGGCTTCCTCGACGGTGGAAGCAACCTTCCCTTTAGGCACGGGAACGCCGTACTTGGCCAAGATCGCCTTGGCCTGATACTCGTGAATTTTCATGGGATGTATGCCTGCTGCTTCGCTTGGAATCAATTAGAAAACATTCGGGCGAAGACGGTCTTTGAGTTACGCTACACTCAAACTTCCAGT
>CAZUAX010000151.1:0-7142 GCA_964618435.1 uncultured Solibacteraceae bacterium | reverse complement strand
CCGGTGGTGGATACCTGCGGAACCGGCGGCGATGGTGCGCATACGTTCAATATCTCCACCGTGGCTGCATTCGTGGTGGCGGGCTGTGGCGTACGCGTGGCTAAACATGGAAACCGGGCGATTTCGAGCCGCTGCGGCAGCGCGGACGTACTGGAAAAGTTGGGAATTCCGCTGCTTTCCTCCGCCGCCGTGGCAGCCCAGGCAATTGAGGAAACGGGGATTGGATTCCTGTTCGCTCCCGCCTTTCATCCGGCCGTAAGGCATGTGATGCCCGCACGCCTGGAACTGAAGATGCGGACCGCCTTCAACCTGCTGGGGCCCCTGGCCAATCCGGCCCGCGCCACGCATCAGGTGATTGGCGCACCTGGCTTACGCGAGGCTCGTGTGATGGCGGAGGCGCTCTCGCAGCTTCCTGTGCAAAAAGGCTTTGTGGTGCATGGCTTTGACGGACTGGATGAAGTAACCACCACTGGCGCCACCACCGTGTATACCGTTGTGGGCGAGGGGGCTGCTGAGCGTCCATCCGTGGAGCAGTGGGAGTTTAGTCCCGAAACCTTGCGGATCCCCCGCGCCCGGCCGGAAGATCTTGCTGGTGGCGACGCAGCCGAAAACGCGGAAATCCTGTTGAGCGTGTTGGGCGACGCGCCCGGCCCCCGTCGCGATATTGTGCTGTTGAACGCCGCCTTTTCTCTTCTGGCTTCCGGGCAGGCGGCAGACCTGAATGAGGCATGGCGGATGGCCGCGGACAGCCTGAGCAGCGGGCGAGCCCTTGCCCGCCTCGATATGCTCAGGGAGTTCTGCGCCGCGCATCCATCCGCCTAGCGGTTGCCTGCAAGCTAGCGGTTATCGGCCACCAGGGCGAAGTTTATTGCCCTTCCACCTTCGGATAGCGCACCACCGCGAAATTGGTGAGTGTGACCTGCGCCTCCTCAGTGGTTGCCACTCTGCCCCGGAATTGCACCTGGAATGCACTCACCGGGACCGTGAGCGTTCCGGTAGTCACCTGCAGTGGACTGATGGCGCCGTAACTCTGCAAAGAGAACTGGCGCGTGAGGTCCCCGATGGAAACCCTGGCAGAGCCTGTGGCTGTGCCGTCCCCTGCCGCGAATGAGCGCGTGTAGATGGGCGAGCCCGCCCAGAGTACCTGCACTTCGTACGCGTCGGCGGTGGTGCCCGTAAGCGCCCAGTCGAACTCAATATCGAGCCGGTCCCCCGGGAAAAGAAGGCTGCCACCCAACGTGCAGGCCCCTAGGTCCTCAAAGCTCAGCGCGCTGGTGCCGGTGCCCGTCTTGCTGCACAACACCTGAGGCAACAGGCCCGACCCGGTAAACGGCGAGCCCGTGGTTTGTAGTGTGCGGTAGTAGGCCACCAGCAAGTCGCCAGGCTGCGGGATGGCCTCCGCCACAAACTGAATCGTACTGCCAGATAGCGCATAATCTGCCCCCATCCGCTGCAGCACTCCATTCAGGAAAACCTGCAAGCTCTCCGCGGGAGCGGGGGTGCCTGTCAGCGTGAACAGCGGGTTTGCCCCTGTAAGCTGGCCCTGCGGCACCTCGCCATCCACCACATAGCTGGCGCTATCGCCGCACGGCACGGCGCTGCCATCCACGCGTACGCAGTCCGTGGGAGACCCGGAAATGGCTTCCAGTGCTCCGTCGGGATTCACAAACACGGTGCGGGAAGGGAAGAAGTTCGGCCCCTTCACCGGACGATCCGCCAAATCGGAAGACAGGTCCAGCACGTCTTCCTGCGCAATGGGAAGTGCTACGCCAGTGCCCGTTCCAGGGTTAGCCGTGGGTGCCCGGTCGAGCCTTACTCCGGCTACGTTGAGCACCGTACTGGAAAGGGGAACATCCCAAAATTCCGTGTAGCGTACGCGTCCATGGCTGAAGTACCGAACGCGGTAGAACGCCGTGTATCCCAGGTTGACGGTAGGGGCCAGGGTTACGTCCAGTGCCCCATTCACAACCCGCACCAGTTTAGAATCCGGTGCGATGGGCGCTTTCGGGGTCACGAAGCTTTGCCATTCAAACTGGATGTAGCCATCGAATCGTTCCCCGCCCGCCAGATAGACCGTGTCCGTGATGCGCGTCTGGTCGGGCTGCGCAAACAGCATGCCCACGGCCAGCGCGAGAAAACAGGAGACTCGCAAAGCGAGACGCAACACTCGCCCGGCCGCTCGGCCCAGGCCACTCTCGAAATCCATCATCATTCTCTCCATATCCGCGATGCCACCCTCCGCAGTCTTCCGGCCTGCAGCGGGCCAGCCTCCAGGCAAGGCGCGCGCGGTTAACGTTGAAATCAAACGGACTATAGCTGCGAATCCCTCGAAATCCACTAGAATTTCCGCCAGATTTCCGCTAAGCATCTGAATTCTGGGAATATAAATTTCTGCGATATCGTGTGAATAGCCGGGCCAGCAACAGCAGGAATTCCACTTGGCTTCGCTGGCGGGCTTTCGTTTTTCAGCATGCGGCGGATCCGGTTCACCATCAGCTACGACGGCAGTGCCTACTTTGGCTGGCAGGTGCAGCCGGGCTTACCCACAGTGCAGGGCGTTTTGCAGGGTGTGCTTGCGCAAATCGAGGGCGGTTCCGTGAAGCTGCATGGCTCCGGGCGCACCGATGCCGGCGTTCACGCTTTGGCGCAGGTTGCTGCCTGTGACCTGGCGAATCCCATTCCTTTGGAGAATCTGCAACGTGCTCTCAATCGTCTGCTGCCCCGCGATATCCGCATCCTGGAGGTAGCCGAAGTCGAGCCGCACTTCCATCCCCGCTTTCACGCCATCGCCAAGACCTACCGCTACCGTATCCATCGCAATCCCGTCTGCCCGCCGTTTGACCGTCTTTACGTTTGGCAGCACCCTTATCCGCTGGACGAAGCCCGCATGGTGGCTGCTTCGCCTCTGCTTCTGGGTACCCACAACTTCCGCGCCTTCTCGGCGTCTGACGAACGTTATACTCCGGATGCGGACATGTGCCGCACCATCTTGCGCTCCCAGCTTTCCCGCGAAGGTGCTCTGCTGATTTATGAAGTGTGTGGCAGCGGTTTTCTGAAGCACATGGTGCGCAACCTCTGCGGCGCTCTTGTGGAAATTGGCTGCGGTAATCTCAACGAAGCGGATCTGCAGGCCATGCTGGCCAGCGGTGTGCGCCACCAGGGTATCCGCACCCTTCCCCCCAGCGGATTGTTCCTGGTGAATGTGGAATATCCTCGTGAGATCTCCCAGTGCTCCCAGGCGGACGACCATCCCTCCCCAGAAGGATGAAGCTGCACTATTCTCTCGCCGGTTCCCTCGTTGGCGCCGGGTCTCTCGCCGGGAAGTTCATGCGCCGCAACAGGTCCTGAAAGCGCGGATCCTGCCGCAGGGGATCCCAGGCGCGGTCGTTGTTCAGCCTGACCATGGCCCACCAATGTTGCTGATAGCAAAGCTCCAGGTTGGCGATGGCCTCATCGTGCATGCCAAGCGCTGCCTGCAGCGAAGCTTTTCCAAAGGGCTGCTTCGCTTTGGCCAGCCTCCAGCGCAGATACCCGCGAAACCCACCCTCGCGATAGGCTGCCTCCATCTCGGCCACGTCTTCCCGGCTCGCTCCCTGCAGAATCATTTCGCGGGCTTGCATCTTCACTACCTCGTCATGCAGGCCCAGCTTTGTATAGGCAACTCCGAGGAACCGGTAGACCCGAGGATCAGTGGGCTCTAACTCCATCGCCCGCTGCAACTGTGCGATGGCCTGGTCAAATCGGCCCGCTGCGAGGTGTACATCTCCCAGCGCAAGGTTAGCGGAAACAGATAGCGGATCCCCCTCCACAGCACGTTCCGCCTCGCGCACCGCTTCGCCCGTCCTGCCCATGCTGGAGAGGAACCAGGCGTACTCAAAGCGCGCCTCCTCCAGGTTTGGATTCAGTTCCAAAGCGCGCTTGAACTCGGCCTCCGCCTCTGCCCAGTTCCAGTAGAAATACCAGGCGGCGACCGCCTTCACATAGTGCACCTCAGGCAGAGAATCGTCAATTTGCTCTGCACGCTTCATTGCTTCCGTGAACTTGGGATAGGCTTCTTTCGGTGCGATGTCGCCAGTGATCCACAGCCACCCATAGGTTTTGGCCATGCCCACATGAGCCTGGGCAAAGTCTGGATCCACTTCGGCGGCTCGCTCAAAGTAACTGATGGCCTTGTGAAACTCGGGAGTCCGCCACTTATAGTAATGAAACTGCCCCTTCAGGTATAGATCATGCGCTTCGGGGTTAAGGGGACGCGAGTGGGCCAGCCGTGCTTGCTCCTCCGGGGAAATCGACGCCTGCACCTGCCTTGCCACGGCGCGGGCAATCTCTCGCTGCAGCAGCAAGACATCGCCCAGATCCTCCTCATAGCGCTCGGCCCAAAGGTGGCGGTCAGAAGGTCCATGTAGCAAATTGGCTGTGACGCGCACCTTGCCGTTTGCCTGCTGCACGGTTCCTTCGATGATGGCGTCCACATTCAGTTCGCTGGCGATTTCCGGAATGGTTTTCGTCGTTCCCTTATAGCGCATCACGGAAGTTCGGGAGATCACCCGTAACGCGCCCACCTTGCCTAGGGTGGTCACCAATTCCTCAGTCATTCCATCGGCAAAGAACTCCTGTTCGGGGTCGTTCGAGAGATTTTCCAGGGGCAGTACCGCAATGGAAGTGATGGCGGGGAAAGCGCCGTTGGAGGCCTCGCCTGCGGGCCACCAGACGATCGCCAGCCAGCCCAGCAGCAGGCCAACCGCCACCAATGCCACTGCAACTCCCGAAACCCACCAGACCCGGTGACCGCGGGTTGAGGAAGTGACCTCGACGGGCGGCATCTCTGCCCTTTCCGCTGCATCCGCCAGTAGCCGGTAACCCTTACCGGGAACGGTGTGGATGTAGCGGGAATCGAGGTGGTCGTCGCCGAGTGCTTTGCGGATCTGGGCGATGCAGTGGTTCAGGCCCTGTTCAAAGTCCACGAAGGTGGCATCCCCCCAGATCTCGCGGTGAATCTCGTCGCGGGATACCAATTGCCCGTGCCGGTTGGCAAGCAGCGCCAGGACGCGAAAAGCCTGTGGCCGCAAGGGCACCACTACACCGTCTTTCAGGAGTTGATGCGCTTCCAGATCCACCTCAAAGCCATTGAAGCGGATCCGGCTTGCCGGCGCCTGGGCCAGACTTGGCGGAGAGGATTCCGCTTGCGGTTCCACCGGAGCTAGCCCTGAGGCTGGCGCTAGTTCTACCCACTGCACTGGCGGGCCAACGTAGCGATAGCCGCTACGAGGGATGGTCTCCACAAAGCGCGGACGGTCCGCAAGGTCGCTGAGGGCACCGCGCAGCTTGGAAACGGCGGCGTTCAGATGGTGTTCATGCGCAGAGGGCGGCTCGCCGGGCCAGAAACGTTGGAGCAGAGTCTCGCGAGGCACCACATCGCCTGGGGCTTCGAGCAGGCACTCCAGAATGCGTAGCGGCAATTCCTGGACATGCACGGCGACGCCAAACTTGCGCAGGCGGCAGGCGCGAAAATCCGCCTCATAGGGTCCGAAGCGCGCGACCCGCGCCGCTGCCGGATTGTCCTGCGCCGACGACATCCGGGATACCCAACCTATTGGTTCAGCCCAAGTATACCAGCGAAATCAGATAAGAATACCCGAAATCACACAGGCAGATGACCGGATGTTCAGAACAAAGAGTACATTTTCTACGACGCGTTGAGCGGCCTCCGCAGTCACGCCGAGCAGGTGACCCTACCCCCGATCCGCAGTGTTTTGAGGAGGTTTCCGGGTGACCGGGAAATCAGGTTCTGAGCGCCAGGAATTCATTGTCTGATCGCGGGGGAAACCCGGACACTTGCAGACAGGAGATTTCGCTGTCGCTCCCGGACTGCGGGTGCAATCAGGCCGCGCATCTCAACCCTGCCTGTGCGATGCCGAATTAGCTGGCCATTGCCGCATCCCGGTGAATTATTTTAGACGCACCAAATCGGACAACCGCAACGGAAATCGAATCTCTACGCTTAAGTTCTTGCGCGCGGAGCGTTACCCACGCCTGGAAGGTGCCGCCTGTTACTTTACGGACACTTCGTCACATCTCGCAGGGTGTGTTGTCCTGGAGCCAGTCACTCCCCGAGAGGAGGCTTGCCATGCGCAACTCTTCGTGGTTTTCGGGTGTTGTGATCGCAATCGCGCTAGCGACCACTTCGTTGCCTGTGTTGTGTCAAGATACACAACTGCCAGAGCCCACCTATTCCGTGAGGATCTCCGTGGACAGCGGCAACTTGCCATTTAGCGCCGTGCTGCATGGCGGAGATGTTCCTTACGTGGCAAAGCGAGATGCCACGCGTGCATCATCCGTGAAGTTTGCGGATGTCCCAGAGGGCATCCACCGCCTTACCGTCGACATGCCCGGCGGTAAGCGGGCGGAAAAAATCGTGGAAGTGGATGCATATTATGCAGCCCCCCGCGGAGAAGTGCGTGCATCCGTGCGGCAAAGCGATTTCCGCGTGGTGCCCCACGCATTGATGCACGAGTTGGAAGTGAGCGCCACGGGATTGAAGACCGAGGATGAGGTGCGTCGCTTACTGGAGGAGTCCTGGCCGCTAGCCGAGGCGGGGGACTTCACGGCCGCCCACGCGTTATTGCGTCGGGCAGTGACGCTGGACCCTGACTTTCACGAAGGTTGGAACAACCTGGGTGTGGTTGCGGAACGCCAGGGCTTTGTCCACGAAGCCATTCACTGCTATCGACAGGCCATTCGCCTGGACGAAGATTGCTTTCTTTCCAACATGAACCTTTCGGTGAGCCTCACCCGTCTGCAACAGTACGACGAAGCGACGGTTTATGGCCAAAGGGCCGTAGAGAGCCACCCTGATTCCCTAGTGGCTCAAATGCAGATGGCAGGTCTATTGTTGCGGACAAAGGATTTCCGCAATGCAATTCCGTATCTGCGCGCGGTAATTCGGTTGAACGGCGAGCAATCCGATACGCCGCGGCTGCAGCTAGCCGCCGCCTACGCGGAGAGTGGCCAGTTCGGTCCGGCGGCTCAAGCCCTCCGTGACTGGATGCGCGTACACAAGGAGCACCCCAAGTTTGAACTTGTCGAGGCAGCCATGGAAGACCTTGCCGCCATGATCGACCGCTGACCTCACCGCTTTCCGT
>CAZUAX010000150.1:0-10255 GCA_964618435.1 uncultured Solibacteraceae bacterium | reverse complement strand
AGTTCACGGATACGCTGGCCCGGATTCTGAAGCGCCCGGCAATTTTTCGCGTGCCTGAGTTCGCGCTCCGGTTATTGTTCGGCGAGGGCGCCAAGGTGCTGCTGGCAAGCCAGCGCGTAAAGCCCGAAGCCGCCGAGGCAGCAGGCTTTCGCTTTCAGTATGCCGGGCTACACGCGGCGCTACGGCACATCTTGCGCAGTTAACCCTCCGCTATCCCCTTCACGGCTTGCAGCTTCGCGTTCGGCTTTCAGTTCCTCAATCACGCTGAAAACCAGTTCCTTGGCATCCTCAATGTTCTTGATAATCAGCCGGATGTCCATCGGCAGTTTCTGGCTCTTGGTCTGCGTTTGCACGTAAACTCCGTGCTGCCCTGTGAGCACCAGGGCATCGGTAAGGATGTCCATCGTGACGGCCAACCGGCCGCGGGCCTTCCCCATCATGAATTCGTGCTTTTCCAGCGTGCTAGCGTGTTCCTGTAAGGCGGACATAGGACTCCGATGCGATAGTTTTCTTCGATACAGTAGAGAGGATGCGTGTCCCGGACTGGCCGATTCATACTGAAAAATCTCTCGACTACTTGAGGCAGGTGCTGGAAAGCCCGCAGTGGGGTGGATTCCACCCCATGGTGGACGAGTTTGAGAAGCGGTTCGCAGCCTACCAGCAGTGTGCCCATGGCATTGCCATGATGAACGGGACCGTAACGCTGGAGACGGCGTTGCAGGCGGCGGATATTGGTTGTGGGGATGAGGTGATCGTGCCGGCAATCTCCTTTGTTTCCACCGCCACAGCAGTGTCCCGCGTAGGCGCCACCCCCGTTTTTGTGGATATCGAGCCGTACTCATTCAATATGGATCCGGCGAGTGTGGAACAGGCGCTTTCCGACAAAACCAAAGCCATAATCATCGTGCATTTTGGCGGACCTTTCGCCGACATGGACCGTCTTTTGGCGATTGCGGAAGCACGCGGCCTTACCGTGATTGAGGATGCCGCCCACGCCCATGGTTCGGAATGGCGAGGCCGGCGCGCGGGCACACTGGGCCATGCTGCCTCCTTTAGTTTCCAGAACAGCAAGGTGCTTACTGCTGGCGAGGGCGGCATGGTGACCTTGAACGACGACACCTTCGCCGGAAGGATTCGCTCAATTGCGAACCAGGGCAGGCTGCCTGGCCACAGTTTTTTTGCCCACTTTGAATTGGGAAGCAATCTGCGCATCAGCGCGTTGCAGGTGGCTGTACTGATGGCGCAACTGGATGTGCTAGACGAACAGATTGAGCGGCGCACCCGCAATGCGAAACTGCTGTTGGACAGCCTGCAGGATCTGGAAGGGATCCATTGGCAGAAAGTACCTGAAGCGGTTAACCGGAATTGCTGGTACCTGGTGCTTGGCCGCGTGGATGCCTCCGTGTTGGGCGCCAGCCGGAACGCATTCTGTGAAGCGCTCGGGCACGAGGGAATTCCAGTTACGCCCTTCTATCCACACGCATTGTTTGAGAATCCGCTTTACCAGCAAATTCCCTGTCGAGTGATGGATTGCTCTGTGGCCCTGGCCTGTGTGCAGGATGCATTCTGGATGCCGCATCGTGTATTGCTTGGCGACGAGAGCACAACTCTGGCGCTGGCAGAAGGAATCCGAAATGCCGTAAGGCAGGTTAGAGCGCGCCGCGAAATAGTCGCCTGAGGAAAAGCCAATCACACTCGCCGCGGATTAGCTAGGACTAGTTGAATGAGGAGGAGCCAGATGCGGTTTCCCACAATGCCGGCTCACGTGGCCGGCGTATTGGTTGCAGGAGTAGTTGCCCTGATGTCCACCGCCTTAGGACAGATCGCGTATCAGAAGCCGTCCAAGGAGATCCTGAACGTGCTGCATGCGCCATTGCCGCCTGCGGTCTCAGTAAGTCCCCGCAAGGATACGCTGATGCTACTGGAGCGCCTGCGCTATCCATCCATTGCAACGCTCGCGCAGCCAATGCATCGTCTGGCTGGCCTGCGCATCAATCCGTTGAACAATGGGCCGCACGCGGCGGGATCGTATACAGGGATATCCCTGCGAGCGATCGACGGGAACAGCGCGGACCGGGTGGTCGCATTGCCCTCTGTCTCACTGCTGGGAAGCCCGGTATGGAGCCAAACCGGCACTCACTTCGCTTTCCCGCGCTACACGGCCACGGCGATTGAGCTATGGATTGGCGAAGTATCCTCCGCCCGAGTCCGGAGGATTGACGGCGTGGCACTTAACGAAACCATTCTGTCGCCTATCCAGTGGATGCCCGATGGGAAGACCCTAATGGTGCTGGCAGTACCGCAAAAGCGCGGCCCGGCGCCAGCACCGCCGCAAGCGCCATCTGGACCCACCGTCCAGGAAAGCGATGGTGTGGCTGCGCCTGTGCGCACGTACCAGGACATGCTGCAGGATAGCCACGATGAAGATTTGTTTGAGTACTACGCCACAGCCCAGCCGATGCTGGTGGACCCCCAAACCGCCACTGCGAAGCCTTGGTCCACCCCAGCGATTTATGGCGAGATCAATCCGGCTCCGGATGGCACCCATTTTCTTGTGGAGCGCATTCATCGGCCGTTTTCGTTCCTGCTGCCCTATACCCGGTTTCCGCTGACTGCGGAGGTGCTGGACCGCGCCGGGCAGCGGGTCCACCTGATCATTGAATCGCCGCTCCAAGATGCGATTCCAATTGAGGGCGTGCGTACCGGACCACGCAACTACGGCTGGCTCCCCTGGCAGGGCGCCACTCTGGTATGGACCGAAGCTCTCGACGACGGCGACCCCAAGAAAAAGGTCCCCGCTCGCGACAAATTGCTTTCGCTAGCTGCGCCGTTCCGTGGCCAGGCGCAAGAACTGAGGAAGTTTGAGCACCGCTTTGCCGGGCTGACATGGCTCGAAACCGAAGGGCTCTCCCTCGTGCGCGACTACGACAGAGACAAGCGCTGGACCCGCGCATGGCGATTTGACCTCACCAAGCCTGGCAGCGAGGGCGACCTGCTCTTTAGCCGGAACATCCGTGACCGGTACAACGATGAGGGCACCCCTCTTCGGGAAATGCTTCCTAACGGATTTTCCGTAGCAGTCTACCAGGACGAAAGCCTGCTGCTGGCCGGGCGCGGCGCATCCCAGCAGGGGGACCGGCCTTTTCTTGATCGCTTCCATGTGCCTACCAAACAGAAGGAGCGAATCTTCCAGTCTGCGCCGGACGCTTACGAATCTGTCGTGACTGCTATCAGCGGAGATGGCAAACAGTTCATCACCACCAGAGAGAGCACCACGGAACCGGCCAATTTGCGACTCTACACCGCGGGGAACACACAGCCCAGAGCCTTGACCACTTTCGATGACCCAACGCCGCAACTGAGGGGCATCACCAAACAACTGGTGAAGTACGAGCGCAACGACGGCACACAGCTTTCCTTCACGCTCTATCTGCCCCCCAACTACAAGCCCGGCACACGACTGCCCGCGGTGGTTTGGGCTTACCCCATGGAATACACCGATGCCACCACCGCCGGCCAGGTTTCGGGTTCGGAACATCGCTTCACCACAATCCGGAGCTACTCGCATCTGTTCTTTCTGCTGGCGGGCTATGCCGTACTGGACGACACTGCCATGCCAGTGGTGGGTCCACCAGAGACGGCAAACGATACCTTTGTGAAGCAGATTGTTTCCAGCGCCGAAGCAGCCATTCAGAAAGCGGCGGACATGGGCGTGATTGACCCGGATCGAGTGGCCGTTGGAGGCCATAGCTATGGCGCCTTCATGACCGCCAACCTGATGGCCCACAGCCGGCTTTTCCGCGCCGGAATTGCACGCAGCGGCGCCTACAACCGCACGCTCACCCCCTTCGGGTTCCAGGCGGAACGCCGAACCTTCTGGGAAGCACCCCATATCTACACCACGCTCTCACCGTTCATGGTGGCCCACCAGATCAAGGACCCGATCCTGATGATTCATGGTGAGGCCGACAACAATTCGGGAACCTTCCCCATCCAGAGTGAACGAATGTACCAGGCAATCCGCGGCAATGGGGGCATCGTGCGCCTGGTGATGCTGCCACATGAATCCCATGGATACCGTGCCGAGGAAAGCATTGAGCATGTCCTGTGGGAGTCCACCCAGTGGCTGGACAAGTACGTCAAGAACGCGAAGCCTCGAGATGCTGACGCATCGGCCCAGTGAACGAGAGAAGGAGAAATCATCGTGTCCATCGACCTACGGATTGACTCATGTTTGCCCGAGGATGCTGCTTCGGCCACGCTGGTGGGGCGCGTTTGGGAACCTGCTGTAGGCGGCCCCACGCCGGTCGTGGTGCGCGACGGCATGTTGCTGGATCTCACGGCGACGGCCGCAACGGTAAGCGAATTGCTAAATCGCCCAGATCCCGTGGGCTTGCTGCGCGCCCCCTCCGCTCTGAGGACGATCGGCAGTGTGCGTGAAGTGCTAGCTAACAGCGACCACTCAAGACGAGACGACACCAAGCCCTGGCTGATTGCCCCCTGCGACCTGCAGGTGGTGAAGGCAGGCGGAGTTACCTTCGTTGCCAGCCTGCTGGAGCGAGTAATTGAAGAGCGGGCGCTGGGCGACATCGGTAAGGCGGAAGAACTGCGAGAGAGCATCAACAGCGCCCTGGGCGCGGACCTCAAGGATATCGTGCCCGGAAGCCCGGAGGCGGCGCGTCTGAAGCAGTTGCTCATCGAGCGCGGGATCTGGAGCCAATATCTGGAAGTTGCCATTGGTCCTGACTCCGAGGTCTTTACGAAGACCGCCTGCCTGCATGCCGTGGGAGTGGGCGCGGAGGTGGGTATCTACTCCAAGAGCACGTGGAATAACCCGGAACCAGAGGTGGTGCTGGCCGTGAACGCCGCAGGCAAAGTGGTGGGGGCAGCACTGGGGAACGATGTAAACCTGCGCGATTTCGAAGGCCGCAGCGCGTTGCTACTCAGCAAGGCCAAGGACAACAATGGGTCCTGCGCACTGGGGCCATTCATTCGCCTTTTCGATGAAGGCTTCACCTTTGATACGGTGCGGAAGCTCGAAATCCAGATGGTGGTGGAGGGCGAGGACGGATTCCGCATGGACGGCGTGAATGCCATGAGCGCCATCAGCCGCGACCCGCAAATTATTGTCGACCAGACCATCGGCAAGCACCACCAATATCCCGATGGCTTTGTTCTGTTCCTGGGGACGATGTTTGCCCCGGTAGTGGATCGCGATGAGAAGGGCAAAGGGTTCACGCACAAGGTGGGCGACGTGGTGCGGATCACCTCACCCGCGCTGGGCACCTTGGTGAACCGCGTGAACTACAGCGAGGCCATCGCACCGTGGACCTTTGGCCTGGCGGCATTCATGCATAATCTCGCCAGACGAGGTCTGCTAGGAAAGGGCTGAGCAGGAATCCCAGGTTAACCTTCCTCTGCACCCTGTCGAGCGTTGCCGGAATGAGTCAACCATGGCGGAAGCAACACTTAACCCGTTTATCGGCAAAGCAGAGAACCCCACGGATGCGGATCTCAGCGTGGCGCTTGCAGACGCCAAACCCGTTTGGGACAGACTGATCGCGGACCTCGCTACCGGCGATGGAGTGGCAATCCAGGAATGGAAATCCTACTCTCTCAAGGCTGGCTGGTCGCTGCGGTTGAAACGGGGAAAGCGTACGGTCCTATGGCTGGCTCCCGGCCAATGCTGCTTTCAGGCAATCTTCATCTTGGGAGACAAGGCGCTTCTGGCAGCACGACAGGCTGGCCTTCCCGCGCAGACTCTTCGCGCCCTTGACGAGGCGGTGAAGTATCCGGAAGGAACGGGAATCCGGCTTTTGATCAGGCGGCCCAAAGACCTTCCACAAGTACGCAAGCTGGCCGCGGTCAAGCTGGCGAACTAGTTGAAAGCCGACTACCTGCGGCTGTCATACACCTGGAATCCGCTCAGGCGAATAGGTCCAATGGCATTCTCGACGATCAGTATCAGTCCGATGGCGGTGACCGGTTCGACCGCGTGAATCCGCTTGTGCCCGATGGTTGTGCCGCGGGCGATCTCACGCCACTGCGGCTGTGTGTCGGAGCCCAGATTCGCGCGGACGGAATGCGAAGCCACTGTCTGGCCTTCACCAAGCCATTCCATGAGTTGGATGCGATCAAAGCGCACCGGTTCGCGAAGCTGGATGGTTACATCGAACCCACGATCCGCCGCCGGTGCGGCGAGGTGTGAGTGCGGCTTGGCATCCAGCAGAAAGTCACGGTTCGGAGGAAGCAACTGGACACCACTGTTGTGGGCAAAGCCAAGAAGGCTGTGCACATTGTTGCCCTTGCCAAGCAGCGGCTTCCCATAGACCGATTGCACACGGTCACCAAATTCCTTCAACCGTGCGACATCCACCTCGGGCATCAGCCCTCGATCATCAGGTGCGAGGCCCAGTACAAGCTGCGCGCCGCGCCCTACCGTCTTCTCGTAAGTCTCCATGAGTTCCGGCAGCGTCTTTAGACCGCCCTCGGCGTTGGGGTGCCAAAACCAGTGCCGGTGACGCAGGGGCGTGTCCGCCTCTGCCGGCCGGTAGCGCAGGTATCCCAGTCGGTCCACCACGTTCCAGTTGTCCTCGGAGGCATAGCCACCCTCGTTGCCTACCCAACGGACGTCCCCATACTGGAGGAAACCGGTATCCGCAAAAATGTTTGCGTTCGGCTGATAGGTACGCATGGTGCGCACATAGCGGTCGAAGTCGTAGACGTGACCTTCGCTGCCCGCGCCGTCCAGCCAGATCTCAAGCAACTCACCATAGCGGGTACACAGTTCGGTGAGTTGCTTGCTGTAGTAGTCGTCGTAGCGGGCATTGTCCTTGTATGCAGGCTCATGTCGATCCCATGGTGAAAGATAGATGCCGAATTGCAGCCCGTGCTTGCGGCAGGCACCCTCCACTTCCTTCACCAGGTCGCCCTTCCCCCCGCGCCAGGGACTGTTCTTCACGGAATATTCCGTGTGCCGCGAGGGCCAGAGGCAGAAGCCATCATGGTGCTTGGCCACCATCACCAGGTAGCGCGCGCCCCCTGCCTTCGCCGCCAGAACCCACTGCTCTGCGTCGAGTTGGGCGGGGTTAAATACGGAGGGATCTGCCGTGCCGTCCCCCCATTCCCGGTCCTGAAAGCTATTGGGGCCAAAGTGGATGAGAACGCCAATTTCAAGTGCCTGCCATGCGAGTTGTTGCGGCTTGGGCTTGATTTCAGCGAAACTTTGCGCAGTCGCCCTGCTGGCCAGCGCCGCAAAAGGCGCCAGGCGCAGCAGGGAACGGCGGGAAAACGTGGTCAACGCGCCTACGCTCATAGCGCCAGCATAGTATCACGAAGCAATACTTCGCTTGGGGGCTTCCGCCTCGTTTGGCCCGGCTTGGGTACGAGCTCCGCAATCGAGTTCACCACGTGGGTTGGCCGGAACGGATAATCGCCCAAGGTCTCCATCGTGGTCGATCCGGTGAGCACAAGGATGCTCTGGAAGCTGAGGTCTGTCGCTCCACGGATATCGGTATCCATGGTGTCGCCAATCATGATCACCTCGTCTGTACTGAGCCCGATCTTCTTCCTTGCTTCCCGCATCATGAAAGGGTTTGGCTTGCCGACGTGGTACGCTCTGCGACCCGTGGCGGATTCGAGCATCGCAACGATAGCGCCACAGCCAGGGCGCGGGCCATGGTCCGTCGGACACCAGGTATCGGCATTCGTGGACACAAGGTGAGCGCCCTTGGCAATAAATCGGTGCGCTTTCTCGGCTTGTTCAAAATTCAGGCTGCGGCCTTCGCCCACAATCACGTAGTCAGGCTGCTCGCTGGTGATGGCGTAGTTTACATCCGCAAGGGCATTCAGCAAACCTCCCTCGCCAATCACAAACGCGGTTCCATTGGGCTTCTGCTGGTTCACCCAGGAAGCCGTCGCCAGCGCCGAGGTAAACACGTGGTCCTTCGTTGTTTCTATGTCAAACTTGCGAAGCTTCACCACCACGTCGTGCGCGGTGTAAGTTGAGTTGTTGGTGAGGAACAAATAGGGGATCTGCTCCTCCTGCAGATAGCGGATAAACTCGGCAGCCCCAGGAATGGGCTCCGCGCCACGATAAATCACGCCATCCATGTCAATTAAATATCCATGTTTCATTGGGATCTCCTCCCAGTGTGAGTATGCATGTAGTGGCTGAATAAAACAAATCAAAAGAACTTCTCAATCAGATAAGACCTATAGCTATCATAAGTTTAGCTGCTCATATTACAAAATTTCATCAACCCCATACGCATTGCATCATACGCATCAGTAAGAGATACTAGCTAAGCGGGTGTCATCACGATGAAACAATACACAGATTCGCAATTTACTCAGCAGGTACACGCAGCATTAGACCGGCTGGCCATCGAGGTGCCGTCCTGGGGGTTTGCGAACACAGGAACTCGGTTTGGCAAGTTCATCCAGGATTCCGCGGCCACCTCCACCGCTGAGAAATTGCAGGATGCCGGCCAGGTGCATGCCTTGACAGGCTGCTGCCCGACGGTAGCGATGCACGTTCTCTGGGATTTCCCTAAGGGCGTAGAGAGCGTGGAGGAGACAAAAGCCGCGGCGGAGATGTACGGAGTGCGCATCGGGGCGATCAACCCGAATGTGTTCGAAGACCAGATGTACAAGTACGGCTCGCTTGCAAACCCAGACCCCTCCGTACGAAAGGAAGCGATCCGCCACATTGAGGATTGCATCGAGATCGCCAGCCGCACGTCCAGCCGGGATATTTCGCTCTGGTTTACCGATGGTTCGTGTTATCCAGGCAGCGCAAGCATCCGGGAACGAAAGCGATTATTCACTGAAGGGCTTTCCACACTGCATGGCCAAATGGACGCGGGGCAGCGTCTTCTTGTGGAATACAAGCCCTTTGAGCCGGCTTTTTATCACACGGATATTGCTGATTGGGGAATGGCATACATCCTGGCCAAGGCGGCTGGACCCCAAGCTAAGGTGCTGGTGGACACCGGGCATCACTATCATTCGCAGAACATTGAGCAGATTGTCGCCTGGCTGCTGAGCGAGGACATGCTGGGCGGCTTCCACTTCAACGACCGTCGCTACGCCGACGACGACCTCACCCTGGGCTCCATCGATCCTTATCAGGTGTTCCGCATTTTTGCCGAAATCCATTCCTTTGAGTTCGACACCGGCGAGCGCGCCGATCTTGCCTACATGGTGGACCAGAGTCACAACCTGAAGAACAAGGTCGAGGAAATGATACAGACCGCCATGAACGCGCAGGAACTCTACGCCAAGGCGGCTCTGGTGGACTTTGGACGCCTGCGGGATTACCAACTGCAGGCACGGCTGGTGGAGGCTGAAGAGCTATATAGGGAGGCTTTTTTTGCCGACGTACGCCCCGCCATCCACGAATGGAGACGTGCGAAAGGTTTGGCGGAAAATCCTCTGCAGGAATTTCGCGAGAGCGGATACTCGGCGGCCAGGGCAGCGGAGCGTGGGCGACGCAATCGGGCGCAAACGGCTTCCTACGCGTAGACCAGTCAGCACCCGCAGTGAGGCTCACGCGATAAGCAGGCAACGGAATGCTGCGTGGTGCACTTAGGCTGGCTGCACGATCTGCATTAGATCTGCACTGGGTGGTCAAGCTGAAGCAGAGTCGCCAGTTGCGGAGAAGTTCCTAGCTGTACAGTATCCCCAAGAAGCGGGTCCTCCTGGTCCAGGTCGGCAGGCTGCCCGCTCCCGTCCATGGACTCGCGCAGCGGCTCCACGGAAAGCACTTCGTCCACGGAAATCGCAATACGGCGTTGACCTTCAATCTCCAGAACCACCGCAATTTCTCTGTTCGTCTCACGCAAAGTCTGCTTGGCGCGCTCAAACAACTGAAGCAGGCGCGCCAGAGTGGTGGCTTTCGCGGATTCAATCAGGGCGATGGCTTCCTTCTGCCGGTTTTCATTTCGTAAACGAAGCACCCGAGTTGCCACTTGGTGGATTGCCCGGTGTGGCTCGTCGAAAGCCTTCATGGCGGAACTCAGAACGATGTTCTCGGTCTGGAACCCCCGATACCAGATGCCGAACGCGCACTTATCAGGGTCAGTCGCAAGGGTGAATGTGCGGTCCTCAAGAGTGCACCGCTCGAGTTCATTCATCCAGCGTTCATGATCGGCCGCTCGCTGGTCGAGCAGGCTGGCAAGCTCCAAAGTCTCCGTGCCGTAGGGCGGAAGCCCAAGGCGAAGACGGAGATCCACCATGGGGATAACGTTGCCCC
>CAZUAX010000149.1:0-10295 GCA_964618435.1 uncultured Solibacteraceae bacterium | reverse complement strand
GTCCAGATCATCCTGGGCGAGTTCAATGGCATCTTCCACGGTGTCGAGCGCCATCTGCAACTGAAACTGGTAGCGACTGCGGTCCTTGAGGTCCATCGCGTCCACTTCCTGGAGCGTCTTGGCGATGACCTGGTGTTGCTTCACCACATCCTTCATGCCTTCTGCGATGTCGAAGCCATTCTTGAGGGCGTCATCGGCGACGACGTCGATGGTGTCAATGATCTCGACGAGATCTTCCAGCAGATCGTGAATCAGCAGGGACCGGCCAGCAGTGTCCTTCTTGAGCAGGTCCTGCAACTGGCCCACGCGGGCTGCCGCAAACTTGTTGTAAAGCATCAGGCGGGCATTGGGCTCCTGGGCCAGGCGAACCTGCTCCACTTCGTCGGTAGTCAGAAAATCGCGTTGCTGTGAGGGCAAGGCCCAGGCAAAAAGCAGGAGCGCCAGCACGCAGCGCACGATGACCTGTGGAGCAGTAAAGGGCATACACCTCTCCAAACCAGTTACTTCACTTTCTCGACAGGCGGCAGCGTACCGCCCTGGAACATGCTTCTCAGTAAATTGTCCTGCATGTTGCTGACGGTCTGGCGAGTTCTTTCCACCGGACCCCGGTCAAGCACCACTACCTGCTTCTCGTGGTCCTCAAGTTTCCGAAGCAGACCGCGAATCTGAATCTCAATCTTCTTGAAGCGCCCTGCCCGGCGCCGCATATCCTCGCCGCTATCAACAATCATCTGGTACGCTTCCATCGCGGTATCGAGCGACACCTCTAACTGGTCCTGTGCCTTATACGGGTCGCCATCGCGATAGATCTTGCGGGCTTCGTCGAGTTGCGCTTCCGCCACTTCAAGGCCTTTTTCCACCCGCTTGTGCAGGTTACGCTCACTCTGCCAGCTATCCGCGCACACCAACGTCCCACCGAATCCGGTGAGCAGAACCAGGATGATGAAGGAGCGCAACATAAGCAGGTTCCTGAGCTTGCCGCTGCAAGACTGTGTTTGCATCGCTGCAGGACAGTGTTTGCATCACAGCAGGGCAACGGCGATTTTGACACTTAACGTCGCTTCTTGTTCTTCAACATTCGCACGCGCTGACGCGCCTTGAACTCCTCATCTTCATTTTTGCCATCGCTTTGCGCCAGAAACAATTCGTATTCTTTGAGCGCAAGCTCATCTTGCTGGAAGCGATCAAAAATAATTGCCCTCAAATAGTGATGACCTGCGGTGAGCGCTGCTTGTTTCTCAATTTCCGAAATCGCGTCGATGGCGGCCTGATATTCGCCGGCAAGCATCGCGACAGCGGCGAATTCATTCCAGGCGGCGATATTGGAGGCGTCAAGCTTGAGGGCTGCCTGGAAGCGCGCTGCCGCTTGCGGATACCGCCGGGCATCGCGGAATAGGCGTCCAAGCGCCAGATGCGCCTCGGGATTGGATGGCTCAGCCTGCACCGCGTCTTCCAGGATGTCGAGTGCTTTTTGCGACATTCCAGCGCGAATATAGGCTGTTGCGAGGTTGCGACGGCTGGAGAAGCTTGGCGAACTGGCTACGGTGGCTTCCAGCGACGCGATAGCCTCCTCGTTCCTGCCAAGCTCCACCAGCAATTCCCCGGCGCGACGCGTTGCTTCCGGATCTTTAGGGAACTCGCCATAAAGCGCAGCGGCTTTCTCCAGATTGCCGGCTTCCTGCCATGCTTCAGCAAGGGCCAGCAGGCCATTCTGGTAACGCGGGTCCCGTTTGGCTGCCTCTCGGAAATTTGCTTCCGCATTTTCCAGGTCTTTCATCAGAAAGGCAGCCTGCCCCCACCCATAACGATAGTCCGCATCTTCCGGGTTTTCCTTTACCAGTGCTTCAAATCGGTTGGCGGCTTTTTCCGCTTCGCCCGCCCGCAGTTCGGCATAGCCAAGCTGGAACAGGACATTTGCATCGTTCGGCTTGAGTTCCGCGGCTTTGGCAAGTTGTTCCGCCGCCTCGGCGTGGCGCTCCAGTGTGGTGAGCACTTGGGCGTAGTTCAGGCGAATTTCGGGAACATCGGGTTGCGCTTCCGTAAGCCTTGCGTAATGAGGCAACGCTTCCTCTTCCCGCCCTGATTGTGCCAATGCCTGGGCCAGGTAAAAGCGGCTAGCCACGTCCTCGGGAGCGAGTTCCACTGCCTTTGAGAGATGCCCTGCAGCCTCAGGAAATTTACTCGCCTCAAGGGCAGCCATCCCCTTCTCAAAGGCCTCGGCGGCGGCGGAGGTCTTGTCGGCCGGCTCTGGTTTGCGGGCAGTCTGTGGCGCGCCGGAACGGTTCTGGTCCACCACTGGCGGACGTACTTCCTGGGCGGACAGCAAGGAAACCGTCAATCCGGCTACAACAACAGCCCAGTTGAAAATGCGTAGATGCATGACAACTAACGTTGTATCAAGCCACGGAGGGTAACGGAGTCCCATGCCTGGTGGGATGCCTGCACCTAGAGCAGAGGTTTCAGGAAGCGCCCGGTATAGGATGCTTCGCAGGCCGCAATGTCGGCAGGGCTGCCCACAGCCACCACGTGGCCGCCTCCCGCACCGCCTTCCGGCCCGAGGTCCACTAGCCAGTCCGCGTTGCGAATGACATCAAGGTTGTGTTCGATCACCAGGATACTGCCCCCATTCTCAATCAGCCGGTCGAAGGCGGCCAGGAGCTTGGCGATATCGTCAAAATGAAGACCGGTGGTGGGTTCGTCGAACAGGAAAAGCGTGCGCTCACAAGAGGCTTGGGCCATGTGCGCCGCTAGCTTGATGCGCTGCGCCTCCCCGCCAGAGAGCGTAGTGGCGGATTGCCCCAGCCGCAGATAGCCAAGCCCTACCTCTTGCAGGACGCGGAGCTTGTTCACCAGCCGGGGCGTCTCGGAGAAGAACACCATCGCTTCATCCACAGAGAGCCCAAGCACCTGATGGATGTTCAGGCCGTTGTAGAGTACCTCAAGCAGAGTGCGTTTATAGCGAGTACCGTGGCACTCCTCGCAGGTGAGTTCCACATCGGCGAGGAACTGCATTTCCACCGTAACGGTGCCGTCTCCCTGGCAAACCTCACAGCGTCCGCCAGGCACATTAAACGAGAAGTACCCGGCGGAATAGTGGCGCTTCTTGGCTTCCGCGGTTGAGGCAAACAGATCGCGGATAATGTCGAAGGCCTTGATGTAGGTGACCGGATTCGAACGTGGTGTGCGCCCGATGGGGGACTGGTCCACCAGAATCACATCATCAACGGCTCCCATGCCTTCAACGGCGCGGCACCAGGTGCGAAAGCTGCTCTCGGAATCGTCCTCCGCGGCCTCGCTCTTCTTTGCTGGGAGGCGATCTCCTACGCCCATGGCGCGCAAGCTCTGGAAGATGACTTCGTGCATGAGCGTGGATTTTCCAGAACCGGAGACCCCCGTAAGCGCTACCAGCTTGCCCAGAGGAATTTCCACGTCAATGTTCTTGAGGTTGAACTTGCGAGCACCCAGGAATCGTAGCAAGCCCTTACGGGGAGCCTTGGCCTTCTTTGGGGCGACAAGACGCGAGGCCTTCAGGTCGCCGCGCAGATAGCGTGCGGTAAGCGAGCAGTTGCCCTCTTCGAAAAGTGCCTGCGCCGGTCCGGCGAACACCACCTCCCCGCCGTGCTCGCCAGCGCCAGGACCCATGTCCACGATGTAGTCGGCGGCCCGCATCACTTCGCTGTCGTGCTCCACCACCAGCACAGTATTGCCCAGGTCGCGCAGATCCTTGAGGATCTGTATCAGCCGCATGGTGTCACGCGTGTGCAGGCCAATGGAGGGTTCATCCAGAATGTAGCAAGCGCCCACCAGGCGGGACCCAAGGCAGGTCGCCAACTGGATGCGTTGCGCCTCGCCACCGGAGAGGGTCATCGACAAGCGATCGAGTGTCAGGTACTCCAGGCCTACGTCGTTGAGAAAGCGCAGCCGCTGGCGAATTTCCACCAGGATGCGTGTGGCGATGCCTGCCTCCTCCGGCGTTAGCGTTAGTGCCTCAAAGAAGTCCAGGGCTTCGCGGATGTTCATCCGCACCACGTCGCCGATCGTTTTGTCATTCACCCGAACATAAAGGGCGTCGGCCCGCAGACGGGAACCTCCGCAGTCGGGACAGGTGGAATAACCGCGATACTTGCTCAAGAGAACACGCACGTGAACCTTGTACTTCTTGGCCTCCACTTCCTCAAAGAAACCCTTAACGCCACCGAAGTCCACACTTCCCTTCATGACGAAGTTCTTTTCGCTTTCCGTGAGGGCGGAGAAGGGCACATCAAAGCGAACCTTTCCCTTGCCAAGTCGCTTGAGTTCAGTGAACCACCAGCGGTACTGGGGGCGATTCCAGGGATGCACGGCTCCCTGTTGGAGGCTGAGCGAATCGTCCGGGATGACGAGGCTGGGGTCGTAATCCATCACATTGCCGAAGCCCTGGCAGCGAGGGCAGGCGCCGAAAGGGTTGTTGAAACTGAAGAGCCGGGGCTCCGGCTCAACGAACTCGATGGCCGTCCCGCACTGTTTGCACGAGAATTTCTCGCTAAAGCGCAAGCGACGGGGTTCCGGCGCGGCAGATTTCTTCCCGTTAGCCGCCGCACGCTGGGCTTCCTCAAAGATCACCTCTCCGGTTTCGCGGTAGGCGATCTCCGCACCGTCCACAATGCGTGCGCGGTCGTCCTCACTGATGCTCAATCGGTCCACCAGCACGAAGAGCGGCTTGCTGAAATCAATCCCCATCAAGGACTCGGGGCTGGAAAACTCAAAGGTTTCTCCACTCTGGTAAAGACGGGTAAAGCCTCGCTTACGAAGGTCGAAGAGCTTATCCCGAAGGCGCTCGGCGTTACTGACGCCGGCGATCCGGACGGAAAAAAGAAGGAGCCAGCGGCTGCGAGCAGTTTCGGCCAGCATGCGATCGGCCACGGCATCCACGGTGTCGCGCTTCACTTGAGCACCACATTCCGGGCAGAACGTGCGGCCAATGCGGGCGAAGAGCAGACGCACAAAATCGTAGACCTCAGTGGAGGTGCCTACTGTGGATCGGGGGTTGCGAGTCTGGTTCTTTTGACGGATGGCGATGGGCGGGGCGATGCCATCAATCTCTTCCACTTCCGGCCGTTCCATGCGTTCCAGAAACTGCCGGGCGTAGGCTGAGAGCGATTCCACATAGCGTCGCTGCCCCTCGGCATAGATCGTGTCGAAGACCAGGGAGGATTTGCCAGAACCGGAGACCCCGGTTACCACCGTGATCTGATTATGAGGAATCTCCAGGCTGACATTCTTTAGATTATGGAGCCGCGCGCCGCGGAGGACGATGTTCTGCTGCAACTGGAATACCCGAAAAGAGCCCTAGTTTTGAGTATAGCGACGGAGGATTAGTGGCCACCCCAGGCAAAGGCAATGACCGGCCTAGGAAGTTGCCTGGCCCAGTGCAGCCTCACCATAGACTCCCGATGGCACTGCCGCTCGCTTCGCCTCCGCCAACATCTCTAGGATGCGCTCGGTTTCCGGCAGATCTACGCAAGCGTCGGTAATGCTAACGCCATACTCCAACTGGCCTGGCACCAGAGGCTGGTTGCCCGCCTTCAGATTGCTTTCCACCATCACACCCAGAATGTGTCGCGAACCGTGACGGATTTGGTTGGCAATGTCTTCCGCCACTGCTGCCTGCCGCCGGAAATCCTTGTAGCTGTTGGCGTGGCTGCAGTCGATCATCACACGGCTGGGCAATTTCTGTGCCTCCAGCGTCTGGGCTGCGGCGCGGACATGCTCCTCACTGTAGTTGGGCTCCTTGCCGCCTCGCAGGATCACATGCCCGTCCAGGTTGCCCTTCGTGTGCACGATTGCCGAATGGCCCATCTTGGTGACCGAAAGGAAGTGGTGCGGGATGCGCGCCGCCCGAACGGCATCCACAGCAATCCGGGTGTTTCCATCGGTGCCGTTCTTAAAGCCCACGGGACAAGAGAGACCGCTGGCCAGTTCGCGATGCACCTGGCTTTCCGTCGTCCGGGCGCCAATCGCTCCCCAGCTAATCAAGTCCGCCACATACTGCGGAGAAATCATGTCCAGGAACTCCGTGCCTGCCGCGAGCCCCATCTGGTTTACATCAATCAACAGCTTGCGAGCCATCCGCAACCCGTCATTGATGCAGCAGGTTCCGTCAAGGTAGGGGTCGTTGATGAGGCCTTTCCACCCCACCGTGGTGCGAGGCTTCTCGAAATAGACCCTCATGATCGTGAGCACTTCGCGCTGGAAGGGGCGGGCGATCTCCATCAGGCGTCCGGCGTATTCAATAGCGGCACCGGTATCGTGAATGGAGCAGGGGCCAGCCACCAGCAGCAATCGGTCGTCGTTACCGTAAAGGATGTTGCTGATGGATTGCCGCGTGTCGAAGATGAGAGCGGAGGCGGAATCGGAAACCGGGAACTCGTGGATCAAAGTGGTGGGAGCCACCAACTCCTTAATCTCCTGGATTCGGATATCGTCGGTAGAGAAGTGCATGGTTTTCAAATCGCGGCAGCGCGTAACTGGGCCAATCCTTCATTAAAGCATTTGCAGCCAAGCTCCGTCATTCTCCACGGTAAGGTGGTGTCACCCACATCTCTCGGTCGGGAATCCGGTTGCTAGGCTGTAAGTCAAGGGAGATGCGCACGGATGGAGAGCGTTCAGCAACATCGTGAACAGGCTAGCGGGAAGGGGCCAGTGCGGCTGGCAATTGTTACGGTTTCTGACACCCGCACCTTAGAAACTGACAAGAACGGACAGTGGCTGCAGCAGCAGATTGCCACAGCGGGACACGAAGTGGTGGTCTATCGAATCGTGAAGGACGAACCCGCACAGCTCGACGAGGTGCTGGATGGCCTGCTTTCCACTCCGGCACAGGTGCTGCTCTTTAACGGGGGCACGGGCATTGCTCCACGCGACAACACCTACGATGCACTGGCGAGGCGTCTGGAGAAAACTCTCCCCGGGTTTGGGGAAATCTTTCGCATGCTGAGCTATGAGCAGGTGGGCGCAGCAGCCATGCTGTCCCGCGCGGTGGCCGGCGTTGTTGAGGGACGCGTTGTGTTTTCCACCCCCGGATCTCATGCGGCGGTGCGGTTGGCATGGGAGAGGTTGATCCTGCCGGAACTCCAGCACCTGGCGTGGGAGGTCGTGCGTTAGCTGCACGGTCCGATGGGAGCGTGAACAGGGAAGGGAACACTATGCAGATTGATGTCACCCGCAAGAGCGATACAGTCTTTGACGTCACCGTGCGCGGTGACAGCACCACCACTCATACGGTGACTGTGGCTCCCGACTATGCCAGTCGATTGACCGGCGGCGCAGCGTCCGTCGAAACGCTGCTGGAGAAGTCGTTTGAGTTTCTTCTGGAGCGCGAGTCAAACACCAGCATCCTTAGCCGCTTTGACCTGCCGGTGATCCAGCGGTATTTCCCGGAGTACGAAGGGGAGATCGCCGGGAGACTGGTCTAGCCGTATCCTGCCCTTCGATGCTGCGATCGGGTTCCCATGGCCGCCGCCTTATGTTCCGGGAACCGCACGCGTTTCAGCGCGTCGGTGCCGTCCCGAAATCCCTTCTTTCCATTGGAATCTGGGAAATTGCCGTTGAATGACGGTCGGGAACCGTTGGCTGGATTTCTGCTGTTGCAATACAGGATTGAGCGCAGAATCGTGGCAGGAGGCGATTCGAATGCGTACTTCCATACTGCTGCTTCTGGCGATTCGTTTGCTGGGGCCGATGGTTTTCTGCTCCGGCGCGGACGCGTTAACGATTTCCTGGGGAGATCTGAAGAATGTCGTCGCCAGCCGTCCCGTGGTGGTGGAGATCGACCGAAACCGGGAATTGCAGGGCTCTATCCTGGGCCAGGACGATACGGGCATGCTGATAGCCGTGCTGGGTTCGAAGCCGCGCGGACTGCATGACAAGTATGCCAACGTGCGGGTGGAACGCGCCGACATTACGCGCCTTCGGGTGGTGAAAGATCCCCAGCGAACGCGTGGTCGGTGGACGGGTTCCCTAATCGGATTCTTCGTCGGACCCTATCTGGGCATCGCCGCAGGCGGTCGGGAGCAGGATCCACGGATCCTCATCGGCATGGTTGGTGGAACAATCCTCGGCTACTACACCGGCAAGTCGCTGGATAAGGAATTGCTGGAATTGGTTGTGCTGGACAAACAAGCGCCAGCAACTCCATCGGGCAATGACTCGGAACCAACGTCCTTACCCAGAAGCACACCCGTTGCTCGTCTCCTTCCCCACTACCTGCGGTCCACTGCCAGGTGAAACTCTGAGGCGGGGAAGGCGAAGCGATCGGCAGCGAGTCTAGATTCAAGGCCGTGGGTGCCGTAAACCATGGCGGTAACACCCAACATGGGCCATGGGATGTTGGCGTTTGGGTACATCCGTCTGCTCAGGCACGCCTCGGGTTCGAGTGAAATCGAAACCCCTCCCCACATGGGGGAGCCCCTGCCCAAACGGGGGATTGAGGTTGTTACGCGGTCTCGGCAGCGCCAGAACAGCACCAAAAATATCTCTTGAAATCGCGCCAATACGGTGACACAATCAACCCAATTCACTGCCGCGTTGCAGAGTATTCTGGGTTACCTTTTGCAACGTCAAGACTGGTTTCTCGGTGTAGTTTTTGGCTGCGCGGCAGATGAAGGACGTGAGGGGCCGCCGATGCATTATCGGCAACATCTAGGAAGGTCTCCACAAGAAAGGGGTTCCGATTGCAGATGGGATCACTTCGCTGTTGCGATAGGCAATAAAGCCTATCGCTGGTGATGTGGCTGGTTCGCGCGGATCTGGCAGAAAGCCTTTGTGCCTGCTAAACGCGAGGACTTGGCCATAACGATTTTTCTGCAATTGCCACCTGAACACAGAACCGGACCGGCCTTAGTGAGGTCGGTCCGGTTTTGCTTTGGAGGATGGCGCGCGGCTTGCTAGAATTCCACGCGCAGGTTGAATTGGATGACGCGGCTCAGCCCGCGCTGTGCCGTCACGCGCCCGAAGTTGCCGCTGGTGGGGTCAGTGTTCGGGCCCGCGAAGTTGGTGTGGTTAGTGGCGTTCAGCAGGTCCACGGAGAACCGCGCCCGGGCAGTTTCCGTAATGGGGAACATGCGTTCTACCTTCAGATCCCAGTTGCGGATGCCGTCCTGCCGCAGGCTCTTCAGCCGGTACGGGAACATCCGTACATGGTATTCGCCGGGCTGCTGGTTGCTGCGTCCTTCAAAGCCCTCGAAGCCTGCAGGAATGTCCCCCGTGCCACGGAAGGCGATGGTCGGATCGAACCATTTGTGGATGTCCTGCTCGCGGGTTGCATCGCTGTTGAACAATGCCTCGATGTTGTCGAGGTCTCCGTAGAAGAAGCGATTTCCCCAGTCTGTAGGGGCTCCACCCTGGCGCTGATACACCCAACCGATGTTCCAGTTGCCAATCAGGTGGCTCAGGAAGCCCTCGCGCACCGCTGCTCGGTTCTTCCCTACCGGAATCTCGTAGGTACCGGACCACGCAATGCGGTGCGGCCTCACCTGGTCGGCGGGACGCCGTGTGGGTTTGGAGTCGAATTGGTTGTAATACACATCGGCTTCATCGCTCCTTGCCCCCGTGTACATGAAGCTGGTGGAAAGACCCCGTGCGAATCGGCGTTCCACCAGTACCTGGATGTCGCTGTAAACCACATCCCCCAAGGCATCGGCAAAGTCCACACCTGGCCTCAGACCATTGGCGTTGTTCATGAAGCCGAACTCTCTGATCAATTGGTGTCGTCGGATTACCGTGTTCGTGAAGAAACCCTGCCCTTGCATGTACCGATAGAGCAGCGGGTCCGACGTCTGAAGCGCCGCCAGGTTCTGAATGTTGTAAGGGTTGGCGACGTTCTGGTTCAGAAGGTTGTCGTTCGCCTGGTTACGGAGCATCCCCGTGGTCCAGTATTGTTCCGGCAGGAAGTCAATGCGCTGGTTTACCGGGATCTTGGAATAGGCCCCGTTATAGGACACGTCCACCACCAGGTTGTTCATGATTTCGCGCTGGAAACCAATGCGCCAGCGATGTTGGCGCGCGGGGTAGAAGTCCCATGGGATGGAGGTGAAGCCCCGGCCCACGCGCGGCAGGGCACCCAGTGCGGACTGATAGGGTTCGTCAAAGCGGGTACCGTCCGGCCGCACCGGGAAGGGATCGGTCACTACGGTGTTCCCGGTGGCAATGCCCGCCGCCGGACCCACGCCACAGCAGAAGCTTAGGCCAGCGTCGTTGGTGATTGGCGTTGCGGTTGCCTGATTGAAGCCAAACGTATCGGGACGGGTATTGTTACT
>CAZUAX010000148.1:0-10388 GCA_964618435.1 uncultured Solibacteraceae bacterium | reverse complement strand
CGGTTGGCGGGGAAGGTCACCCCATCCCTTCCAGGCCGCCGATTCCACCAGTTGGCAAGGCCCAGGAGCGGCATGCACTCCTGGGCACTGGCAAGTGTTACCCGGCAGAGGCCGGCGACTAACAATGCGGTCTCGCTAACGTTCTGCGCTCAAGCGGAAGCGAAGGCCCACACGAAAGGTTCGCCCGAAGTCGGGACGGTCAAAGGTAGGCGTAGCGAGTTGCAGCTTCCGGTCGCGGCTATCCAGCAGATTGTCGATCGCGCCAAAGACGGTGAGCTTGGCAGGCAGCGCTTTCTCAGTGTAGGCGTCCCAGATCTGGTAGCCGTAACCGAAAGTACCCTGGGCCACGTTGATGGGCCACCGGCTGAGGTAGCTGCCGCGCAGGCTGGCGAACAATCCGTTTTGGGTGCGCAGGTAGTCGAGACGGAAGAGTCCTTGGTGACGATGGCGCTGCGGAAGGCGCTGGCCATTCCTCTCGTTGATCGCGTCCAGAAACGCATAGCCCAACCCGGCGCGGAAGCCCAGTGGGAGCGCAATTTGGGTATCGGCCTCAATGCCCTGGGTGTAGATCTGCGCTAGATTCCGGTAAACGAACGTCAGTCTGCCGGGCAGCGGGCGAAAACTGCCGGGAATGCCGTACTCCGCAAGAAAACCGCCCAGTTGGAAAGGACTGGCAAGGAACCCTACGTTAAAGGCATCGATGAGATCCGATACGTTGTTGCGAAACACACCCACATTGGCAGTAAACCTGCGGCTGTTGAACTGCACCCCAGCGGAGTAGGAACGGGAACTCTCTGGTTGCAGATTGGGATTGCCAATCACCTGGTAAAACGAGGTTGGGTTGGCGAAGCGGAAGAACAACTGGCCAAGGTCCGGTGCGCGGAAACCTTCAGAGTATGCGGCGCGGATGGCCCAACGGTCGCTGAGGCCCCAGACGAGACCGGCACGCGGTACAAATTGCGAGCCATACAGGGAATGCTGATGGAGGCGTCCTCCCACGGTAAGCGTCGCGCGTGAAAACAGGCGAATCCGGTCCTGGATCCAAACGTCATTCGTACGCACCTGTTGCCCAGTGTTGTCACCCACCAGTCGGTTGGCGCCGCGGTAGAGGTTTTGGCTCCATTCGCCGCCCATCTGCAGATAGTGCCGGGCGCCCCACTGGTGGCTGAGCGTAGCGTCCAGGCGTCCGAGACGCTCATTCAGATTGGCAACGGCAGGCACATCCTGCGCTGCACCGGCGGCGAAGGTGCGCGCACTTTCGTCGTACCTGGCAGCATAGGCCCGGGTCTGCAGCACCGTGGTAGGGGACAGCGTAAAATCCCCCGTCAATGTGTAGTTCTGGGCGCTATCGACGATATTGCCCCGCGCCAGCCCACCACTCTCGGCAAGGTTGATGCCCTCCTCGCTGTTCCGATAAGCGTTCGCGCTTAGCCCAAGCGCCACCCGTTCCTTTGGCGCCCATCGGGTCTTAAACAGCAGATCGTTGCGGCCGAAGTCCGGGCCCACGGTGATGGGGCTGTTCGGAACAAGGCTGTAGGCATCCATGCGGTGGGTCTCCAGGTTCAGGAAAGTCCAGAGGTTCTTGTATCGACCGCCGATGTCGAAACGGCCGTCGAGTGCGCCAAGAGAACCACCAGAGAGAGAAGCCCCCATGTCGAGGCGGTCAGGGATCTCGCGTGTGCGCATGTTGATGACACCCCCGATGGCGTCGCTACCGTACATGGCGGAGCCGGCACCCTTCAGCACCTCCACACTTTCCAGGCGACCAACCGATTGCCGGTTCAGGTTGACGACGCCTCGCTTGATACCACGGGCGCCAATCACAGGCAGTCCATCCTGCAACACCAGCACCTGTCGCGAGTCCAAGCCTTGAATCTGCTGGCCCGCCACAGCTCCCATGGATCCGGCGCGGGTTACCACCCCCGGAATCTCTGAAAGCACATCACTCACACGCTCGTAGCCGGTCCGTTCCATGTCTGTCTTGGAGACAACCTCCACCCGCACGGGAGCCTCCTGCTGTAGCTCCTCCAGCCTGGACGCGGACACTACCGTCACTGTGCTTCGCAGTGAAGCCACGCGCAGAACTGCATCCACGTTCGCGGCAGCTGCGCTGCCAGCTTCCACAAACGAAACGAAAGGATCCAGCGAAGCGGCTTTTGCTTCCAGTCGATAACGCGCCCTGGACTTCACGCAAAGGGCGAAGCTACCGTCGGCGTTGCTGCGCGTGCTGTAGATTTCCCCTGTCACGGGATTCCGTGCGGAGAGCATCGCACCCGCGATTGGGGTTGCACTTTCGTCCCGTACGCTCCCCCTAATTTGCAGCGTCTCCGCGCAGGAAAGAGTCGCCGGACCGGATGCTTCTTGCCGCACTGGATCTGTCGACTGTGCTGCAGACAACAGGTTGAGGGTGAACAATCCGGAGGCCAGGAGTGCCACTCTGGCCGTGGAAAAGTGAATGTACTTGATGAAGCGCACAAATTCCTCCAGGTACTGCGTGCGGTCCACCCTGCCGTACAATTGAGTCGTGCTGGGCAACCGGCATTAGCAGCGCCTCCCGGGATCTTTGCCGAGACGAACGGGAGGCGCTCTTTTCGCATATCGAGTATGTAAATTGTGGTGCTCGCGTCCCAGGACACAAGCGCGATAGATGCAAATGATTCGCTTTTGGCTATACGACCAAATTCGTCCTAGATTATCCTGATTGTCGCGGAATTGGCAAGATCTCTTCGGCATATTTTCCAAATTCCTCAGCAAAATCGCAGATGCTGAACGGATCTCGGGCGATAGACAAAGCGCCGACCCGTCCTCGCACTCACTTTTTTCTTGTTTACTTGCGCTAACCAGTTGCACTTATCGTTTACTCGTTGCATACTGGACCACAAAGGTCCTTGATTCGGCTGGTGTGTCGCCGCCAAGCGCAAGCACCTTACTTCTCTCACTACCAAGACTCGACACGCCGCGTTGATTCCGGCACGCTCACGATGCGTTGAACGAAGCTGGACTGCGGCTCGCCAGGGGCAGGGAGAGAAACGCAAATACACAGTTGGAAAGGAACTCACTATGCGATTCCAGAGGATTGCGTCAACGCTAACGCTCCTGCTGCTCGGGATTTCGTCACTCTACGCCCACTTTGTTTTCGTGAGCGCTCAACCTGGGGGCACGGAGGCACGCGTTGTAATGAGCGAAGACGCCAAACCTGATCTTGACGTGAAGATGATTGCCTCCACTAAGCTGTTCCTGCAAAGCGCAGACGGCTCCACAAAGCCGCTCGCGCTGTCACAGCCAGAAAAGAACTACTTCACCGTGCCCGTTGCGGGGACGGGCACGCGGGTGGTCTACGGCATCACGGAATTCGGCGTCATGCAGCGCGGGGACAGCAAGCCTCATCTGCTGGTCTACTATCCGAAGTCGGTTGTGGGTGACGCATTCTCTGGAGATACCGCGGTTGGAAAACACGTGCCTGTGGAGTTGCACCCGGTTGGGGATGCCAGTGGCATTCGGTTTAGGCTAATGGCTTCCGGGAATCCGGTTGCGGATGCGGAAGTAGTGGTTTTGTTGCCAGACGGCCGGGAATCGAAGGTGAAGACAGACGCTTCCGGCGAAACGGAAGGCGAGTTTCAGGAGCGCGGACAATATGCGGTGTGGGCACGCTACTGGGAGGACGCCTCCGGCGAGCACGGAGGTAAGCCGTACCAGCAGATTCGCCACTACGCCACGCTGGTAGTGGACACCACGGCAGCATCCGCAATCACCCGCGTCAACGAAAAACCTGGATTTACGGAAATTGCGAAGATGCCGGTTGCGGCAGCCAGCTTTGGGGCTGTCGCCGCGGACGGCTGGCTCTATGTGTATGGCGGTCATACGGCGCCAACGCACGTCTATTCCAAGGATTCCGTTTCCGGGCGTTTTGACCGCATGCGCCTGGATGGAACGCACGGCTGGGAAACGCTGCCCGGGGGACCCGGATTACAAGGATTGAACCTGGCTGCGCACCAGGGCATTATCTATCGTGTGGGCGGCATGCAGCCCATAAACGAAAAGGGGAAGGCAGCCAACAATCAATCAGTAGCGGAAGCTGCCCGCTTCGATGCCGCCACCGGCCGCTGGGAAAATCTCCCTTCTCTGCCCGAGGCATTGTCTTCCCATGATGTCGTGGTGATCGACAACACGCTGTATGCTGTGGGCGGCTGGCGTCTGGCGGGTAAGGAGCAGGTCTGGAATCAGCATCTGCTTACCCTGGACCTTGCGGACCCCAATGCCGCTTGGCAGAAGCATCCACAACCCTTCCGCCGGAGGGCGCTGATGGCTGCCGCCTATGACGGCAAGCTCTGGGTAGTTGGGGGCATCGCGGAGAATGGGAAGGTGAGCCGCGCAGTAACCATTTATGACCCGACAACGAAAGCTTGGTCTGATGGTCCGGAACTCCCTGAAGGCCAACATCTTGGATTTTCACCCGCCGTGGGACTGCACCAGGGCAGCCTGTTTGTGTGCGTCGCCGACGGAAGCCTGCTGCGGCTGAACGCGGAGGCAAACGACTGGGAGAGAGTCGCTGAGGTCACTCCGCGGGTGGCGCACCGCTTGATATCCAGTGGAGACCACGTGCTGGTCCTCGGTGGCGCGGCAAAGGGAAAGAACTTGGACGCAATTGAAGCGGTAGCCGTATCCAGACCGTAGCATCGTATCCTGCGAGGTCCCCAAGCACCACCGCTCGTGCGCGGGTGTCTATGTTGCAATCAGGAAATCGTGGTCAGGCGGCTGACCACGATTTCTATACTCTAGCTGCTCCGTCCAATGCCCCGCAGATATCCACCGTCTTGTGTCTTCCCGCCAGAAATTTCCAGTGCAGTCACCTGCCATCCGGAAGCATCGCAGTACAGCAAATGCACTATCCCTCCGCAGAGCTGGCTTTCGCTTCTGCCAGCGCATGCATGAACTTCCGCGCGACCGCGTGGACTCTCTACCGGGCATACCATAGCGGGCATACGATAGGAGAACGGAAAGGAATACGGATGTCAAATGTGATCCCGAAAGGATCGTTAAGGAAGCGGCTGCGAGAGGGTGAATTTGTACTGGGCTCCTTTCTGGAACTACCCAGCCCGCAGACAGCCGAGATTATGGCCTTAGCCGGCTTGGATTTTCTGGTGGTCGACTGTGAGCACGGCACGATGGATGCCAGCGATGTGGAACACCTGATTCGCGCCGTACAATGCGCCGGTGCGAGCGCCATGGTCCGCGTGGCGGAGATTGGCACCCTGACGCTGCGCCAACCGCTGGATTCCGGAGCCTCCGGCATTCAGGTTCCGCAACTCACCTCACGGGAAGAAGCCGAATCCGTAGTGCGTGGCACGACGTTCCCGCCCCTGGGAGAGCGCGGCATTCAACCGGTGGTTCGGGGCGCGAGTTATGGGGCGTACCCCACCGCGGAATACATGCAGCAGGTGAATGAAGAAACCCTGCTGGTGGTGCAGATTGAGAGCGCAGCTGGCGTGGCCGCCCTTGATGAGATCCTGCAAGTACAGCGCATCGACGTGGTGTTCGTTGGACCGTTTGACCTTTCGGTGTCGCTCGGATTGCCGGGACAAGTGGACCATCCGCAGGTATTGGAATGTGCCGAGGAAGTGATTCGCAAGACGCTGGCCGCGGGTAAACGCGCCGGGATCTTCTGTGTCACTCCGAATGCCGTGGCGCACTGGCGCAAGCGCGGCGTAACCTATGCAGTGCTAAGCGCGGACACGCTTCTGCTGCGCGGCGCCTGCCGTGATTTGATGGAGAGCGTGAAGCACGTTGCCGGGTAGCAGGGCGGGCAGCGATACACTCGCGGTCGTGAGGAACGCAAGCACGGTCTAGGTGTGATGGTTTCCCTCCACACCGATAGCGTCGGAATTCGTCGACTGTGGAACAAATTGACTGAAGCCCCGTATTCGGCTTTGTGACCTATCCAACCTTACGAAACTCGATTCTGTTCACCGCACTCTTTATGCTTCCTCTTTGGCTGGCTGCTCTGGATTCGCCAGCACCTCGAGGCAACCATCCCGTCGGCCGACGTTCAATGGAATGGAGCGATGCAGGCCGGATGACTGGCGGCGTCGCACGACGGTTATCCGTGTCGGTTTGGTATCCGGCACAGGCGCCCAAGCAGCCCACCGCAGGCCAGCCCGCGTTGGACCCTTCGTGGCGTGCGCTCCGTGCCAGCGCCCTCGAGAAGCGCATTGGCAGTCCCGCGGCACGGATGTTGGCTGCGCTCCGTGTCCATGCAATTCCAGACGCCGCTCTGGCACCCGGCAACCACCTGTTTCCCGTGCTCCTGTTTTCGCCGGGCTTAAACTGGCTGGCAACCGAGTACAGCGCGATCCTGGAGGACCTCGCCAGCTACGGGTATGTGGTGGTTGGCTTCACCCCTACCGGATTTGTTGAACCTGTGCGCTTTCGCGACGGTACCGTTGTCAGCCAAAACTATGGTCCAGGCGACCAGCCAATCTGGGATGCGGACTTCCGCTTTGTCCTGGGCGAAGTGCTCTCTCTGAACCGCGAGGGCTTCTTGCAGGGCCGGTTGGACACCAGCCGGGTGGGCGCATTCGGCCACTCCATGGGAGGTGCAAGCGCCATTGTCGTCGCAGCCATCGATGCGCGCGTGAAGGCAGCCGCAAATATTGATGGGGACTTCATGGGGACCGCAACCGGCGCGCGTCCCACGCAGCCAATCATGCTGATCAGCAATGAGGAATCGCTGGAGGGTACGGGGATTCTGGAACGCATAGGCCGCCAGCGCTCAGAAGCACGCCGCAGTCAGGATTGGGTACACGTGGCAGAAAAGGCAACAAGCAGTGTACGCGTTAAGGTAAAGGGCAGCCGACACTGGGACTTCGGGGACGTGGCCATGCTACCACCCGATTCGATGGAGCCCAAGCACCGGGCGTCGCGTTTCGGCGGCATTGACGGCACGGTCTGCCAGCAACTCACCGTGGATGTGCTGCGTGCGTTCTTCGAGACGGCATTACAAGGTAAACCCGGTGAGATCGACACCGTGTCAAAGAAGCATACAGAACGGTTGACTGTGGTTCACCGCACCGGACGGTGAGGATAGAGGGTGCGCACCATAAGGCGCGCGCCCCCGAATCCGAACTGAGGCTACTTGCCGGGCAGCATCGTTTCGATCTCTGCCAAGTCAGCGCCCGCGAGGAACTGTTCGATGATCTGGCGTCCCAAGGGATCCAGGTCCTCGTGCAGGAATTCATTCACGTGATCGGCAAAGAACTTCTCCAGGATCGCCGCGCCTGCGTCATAGGCTTCGGGGCCCACTTCCGGCTGCGTATCCACCTGCAGAAACCACCGCGGGATGGAATAACCTTCCACCGTCAACTGGAACAGGCTGTATCCCAGCAGGCGGCTGCGCGAGGGCGTCAACAGGCCAGGGCGGAATGGAGCGTTGCCACGACGCGCAAGATACTCACGGGCAATCCACTGCGGGCTGAAGCCAGTCTCCCATGCGCCAATGTGCTGGTTGGGAATCAGCACGTAACGCATGCTGGGCGAATTGCGGATCTGGTCCAGCAGAAGGTTGGCCTGGTCCACCTTGCGGCCCGTGGCAAAGGGCCAGTAAGAGCCTACCCCTTCGCTGCTGAGGCCTTCCTTCGTAACGATGCTTGGATTGGCGTAGCCACGTGGAGCCACCAGTCGCCACAGCCAAGCCAGTGCCGGAGGCAGCACATGGAACAAACCGAGAATCCCGTAACTCGGCTGTTCACGCGTGCACGGCGGCGTGCGAACTCCCAGGCTGCGATAGTCCACCGTCACCGGTTCATTCACAATGCCAGGAACGGAAGAGCGCGGAATGATTACACGCGGATTCGGACACGGCTTTCCGGGTTCATCTTCCACATGCTCCCAAAGCATCGCCCGGCTTCCGGGAACCGCATCGATGTTCAGGAAGAGAAGCGGCGCCTTCGGCTGCGCCGTCAGCCGCTCCAGGTTTGGATCCGTCGCGTAATCGCGGATGTGATTCACACGCACAAACCATGCGTCTTCCGCGTCGTAGAGTTCCAGCCCGCCGTTGCCCTTCTGAATCGACGGATGACACAGGGCCATGTCGTCCGTCACGGGCCGCAGTTCACAAGTCCGTCCTAATTCCAGAAAGCGTTCCTCGCCAGTCACCACGTTGTGGCCCAGTAGCAGCCGGCCATCGGGCTCACGGTGCGCCTGCTCCAGCATTTCGCTCTTGCCGCCGCCGCTGGCGCCCTCATGCATGATGGAGACGATGTGGTCATAGGGAGTCACCAGTTGCACGGTGGAGCAATGCGCGGTGATCCAGCCTTCGCGCTCACCCAGGTTCAGAAGTGATCCGTAGACCCCCTTCTTAGCGCTCGGACCAGGATACAGGTTGTAGGAGAACATCTCGTGGACATCGCCCAGGCGATTGTGTACCACCATCTGTTTTCCCTCGAAGTGCGTATGGCGGAACGGCGGGGCTACGTAAATCAGCAACTGGGGCTGAAAATCCTCGCGGATCTCGTCCACCGGCGTAATCCCCTGCAGCATCGCCAGGCCCATCGCAAAAAAGCCCGCGTTGGCCGGAGCCACCACCAGTGCGTCCATGCCCATTCCTGGCTGGCCGGCGGTGAATGCAAACGTAGCCAGGTCCTGGGTCGCCAGCCACTCGAAGGTCTGCTCCCGGAGATCTGTAAACGGCTTGCCGTAGCGCTGCTCAAATATCGGCTTGTCGGTGAGTCCCTCGTCGGCCACCACCATGCAGTCCGGGTCGCGCCTGCGCATGTAAGGCTCCAGGTAATTCGCGCTTACACCGTTGCGCACCCTTGCGACCTGCGCTTCCACCACGCGCCCTTTTCCCGGCACATGGTAAGCCACCTCAAAAAAGGAACTACCTTCACCGCCACAGGCTTCTTCGACAATCGTATCGACATCAGAGAACACCGTTACCGATGGCGCGTTTTGAAATACACGGGCCAGTTCATCTGGTGGATTCAGTACCGCCCATTGCGGCTGGGTGGATTGCGCGGCTGCAGGCGCAGTGATTGTAGACATGATGACTTCCTTATTGGTTTCTCCCTAACGCCAGGCGCAACTCGGGCTCACGCTACAGACGCAGGGGCATGGCAGACAATGCGGGCTGCAGTTCGCGGAAGAGAAAAGATCAGGGAGTAAGAAACCGGAAAAGCAATCCCGAAGTGAAAATTTCGAAAGATCCGCTTTCCCGTACGCGGGGTTTTGGACAACGTCTAGGGAAGGCCAATTAGCAACCCTGGTTATAGAATAGCGTGTTGGAGCAGTCAGTCTCAATCAGGCGTGACGTTTCGGCTAACAGAAGCTTGCTGCCTCTTGGTCGTCCCCTTGTTCCTTCGTGATCCATCCATCGCTCTCGCCCCGCATTGCTCAAAAATTCGATTGTCCTTGTTGAAGCAGCAGCCAGCGAATGGCTCCCACAACGATACGGCCAGTGAGTGCGATACGGCTGCGCTCGAAGCTGCGATAGGTGCCGCCGAAGAGATAGGAATGATTGCGCTTCCGCAGCGAGGAACTGGAGACGTCGCCCGTTGTGGGTGGGTGGATGGTGGGGGTGCCGTAGTTGCCGCTGAATTCCGCGATCAGTGCCCAGCGCCGAAAGAACCAGTAGGCGGTGTACGTGGCGGTCCAACCATTCAGCCGCACACTGGAACCATCGTGCTCGTCCAGTCGACCCGCGTTAAGGCTAATGGAAGAAATGCCCCGAAGAGTACGGACTTGAGTTTGGGAGGTGTGTAGCTATTGCCTTGGGCGTACAAAGCAACGCCGGCAAAGAGCGTAATAGCATGGCGTGCAAGGCGCAGATATCCTGGGGCTAAATTCACGAGATTCTTCTGTGTCGCTTCGATGAGCGGGTATGAACGAGCAGATCACTGGCCGATGCGGAGGGTTGACCAGCCACGAAACCAATGCATTAGCGTGGCCACCAACAGAGCAGAACGGATAAACATGAGGAACCTCCTTGCTGTCTCTGTGGAGGACCAATCCTGTATGGACAAGGATCAGGTTGACAGTGTCTACCGCTAGTCGGATCTGAAGTAGACACTGTCACCTTAATGGCGTCGCTTCTTCTTCTCGGGCGGACAGCTACGCATTTCTCGGCAGAAGAACCCGTGCGAGTACACTCTTGGAGGACAACCGCCACCTTAGTTCGCGGAATGACCGCTAGAACATCACCCCAATCACGTTTGCCCGCAGATTTCCCATTCGCAGCCGGATGGCCTTTAACCCTTTGCCCATCAGCGGGCGGCTACCGGGATAGCCCGAGCCTCTCTCGCCCCGCATTCTGTTAGAGGGCGGCAATACTCACAGGGCCGTACAACACAGATGCCTGCGCATTTGCGTCACTTGGGCGTTCGTCAGCACCTTCA
>CAZUAX010000147.1:7999-10417 GCA_964618435.1 uncultured Solibacteraceae bacterium | reverse complement strand
GTGAAGAGGCCATCCGTTTTTTCATCACGCTCCAGTTGGGCGCGCATGGCCTCCATTTTGGAATCCATATCATCGAGGTAATGGAGAAGAAGCGCCTCGGCCAGCATCGGCACTTTGGGGGAGCCGAACTCCAGCTTTCCGTGATGGCTCAGGATCATGTGTTCCACGAGTACGGCGAGCGGCTTAGGGAAATCCGGCACCTGCCGCAGTTTCTCATGCAGGTATCGGACCCCAATGGCAATATGGCCCAGCAGCTGGCCGGAACTGGAATAGCCCAGTCCACGATCGTAAGTTAGTTCCTCCACCTTCCCGATGTCGTGGAGGATCGCGCCAGTCATCAGCAGGTCCGGATCGATGCTTGCATAGTGCGGCGCTACCAGTTTGCAGAGGCTGCAGAGCGACAGGACATGCTCCAGCAGACCACCCAGATAGGCATGGTGAATCTGCTTGGCCGCCGGGGCGCGCATGTAGCGTTCGCGAAGATCCTCATCGGCAAAAAAGGCATCAAGCAAGGCACGCAGATGGGGATTGGACATGCCTGCAATGATGCCCTGGAGTTCATCGAACATCTCCTGGGAATTGCGCGAGGAGGTGGCGAAGAAGTCGCCCATCTCCACCTCAAAATCCTCCAGACGATCGAGGGTATGGACGGTGAACTGGGGGCGCCCGTTATACAGACTCATTACCCCTTTCACCTTCACGAAGTCGCCCGCGCCAAAGCTATCGACGACGTCCGAGACGTTATCCCACATCTTGGCATCGATATCGCCCGTCTTGTCGCCAAGGCTAAGGGAGAGGAAGGGTTCGCCGGTCTTTTTCTGCCTGACCTCCTTAGCGTTCACCAGGAAGGTGGTGCGGCAGAGTTGATTGGGTTCAAGGTCCCGGACGAAGGTTTTCATAGAGTCTCAATGTATCGCGGATGTGCGGCGTAATCGGGGTCGCCAACCTCGCTGCAACACTGGATCGCGCGTTTGGCGCGCGATCCAGTTGAAGGCGAACACGCCCCGCGTTAGTTCGAACTTTTTGGGGTGGTGCTGGTACCGGGGATAGGAATCATCCACAAGAGGCGCTTGCGGCGCGTTTGCGCGGCAACCTCTTCCTTGGAGACCGTTTCCGGCTTCAACTCAGCGGGATCTTTCCAGGAGGTGTCTTTGCCTTCCACGGCGCCAGCGTCAACGAAACCCTCACGAATTTCCAGAAACGCTTCGTGACGAAGCTTGCTGAGATAGGTGCGGATGGCTGGCTGGAAGCGCGGTTGCCAAAGCTTACCCATAATCTCGTTCTCGACGACGGCCAAGGGCTGCAGGCCGGGCGAAACCTTATCCGCAACCTTGAGGATGATGAATCCGTTCGGGACACGGATGGGGTCAGAGACAAATCCCTTTTCGGCAGCAAAAACAATCTTCTCGATTTCCGCGTTCAGTTCGCCCTTGGCAAGATAGCCCAGGTAACCACCTTCCTGCGCGGAAACAGCATCAGAGACCTCGGTCGCCAGCGCATCGAACTTCTCGCCGCGCTTCGCCCGGGTGTGAATGCCGTCCACTTTCGCTTTCAAATCTTCATCACTGAGTTCCGTGCCCTCCCGGGTACGCTTGGCCACAAGAATTTCCTGTAGCGCCACAGACTCCTTGTCGCGGTAGAAATCGTCCTTGTGTTCCTCGTAATACTTTTCCAGTTCGGAGCGGGGAATGACGATCTTGGAACCCACTTCCTGGCCGATTACTTCCTGCTGCAGCATCTGCTGGCGCATCTTCTCGCGATAGTCCTCAAGGGTGATGCCAAGCTCACGTTCAATGAAGCGCCGGAATTCTTCCGGATCGCTAATCTTCATCTTGGTCTGCATCTGGGCCACTTCGCGGCTCACCTGGCTATCGACACTGATGTTCATGTCCTTGGCTTTCTGCACAAGGAGGGTCTGGTCGATTTTGTCGCGAAGGACATCGGGCTCGCGCTTAGCCATCAGGTCCGCCGCACACTTTTTGTCGTTGCGGCACTGCTGCATCATGTCCATCATCATCATTTGGCGCGCCTCTTCGAGGTCGCCCATGGTAACGATGTCCGCGTTCACCTTGGCAACGATCTGCTCAATCACTACCGGGTCACTGGCAAGGCCACTGACGGGGAAGCCAAGCATGAGCGCAAAAACAAAGAGAGACAGTGGAAGGAACCGCATAGACTTTTTATTATCCCGTAGAACAGAGAGGAGTTCCAGCGACATCCAGGAGCTGATTGGCTGGAATCACCTGGAGGCTGGCACCGCTACTGAAGCTGCACCAGGAAGCTTTTCACCTGTGCCAGCAGATGTCCAGTACCCTCAAAGGGTTTCAACGGAAGGCGCAGAACGCCGGCAGGAGTGAATTGCGCCCCTTCCTCGTTCTGTACCAGGCGCATGAGGCGCTCCGGGTTCATACGGGTCTT
>CAZUAX010000147.1:2505-7899 GCA_964618435.1 uncultured Solibacteraceae bacterium | reverse complement strand
GAGGAGTACACTTCCGGCGGCACTTCCTCTCCGCGCATCTCGCGAATGGTTTCCTCAAGCATCGACATGAAGGTGTCGTATCCAACTGCGTCGATGTGCCCATGCTGCTCGCCACCCAGCAGGTTGCCCGCGCCCCGGAGTTCAAGATCGAGCGCGGCAATCTTGAAGCCCGCCCCAAGGTCAGAAAACTCCTTGAGGGCGGCGAGCCGCTTGCGGGCAATGTCAGAAAGGGTGCCATCGGGGGGAACCAGCATGTAGGCATAGGCACGGCGGTTTGACCGCCCCACGCGGCCACGCAACTGATACAGTTCCGACAACCCGAAACGATCTGCATTTTCGATAAGGATCGTATTGGCGAGGGGAATATCCAGCCCGTTCTCCACAATGCTGGTGGAAACCAGCACGTCAAACTCACGACCCATGAAGCCGAGCATGACTCTTTCCAGCTCCGCCTCCGGCATCTGCCCATGACCGACGCCGATACGCGCCTGCGGAGCCATTTGCTGGATGTGCCCCGCACGGGCAAAGATGCTTTCCACGCGATTGTGCACGAAGTAAACCTGTCCGCCGCGGCCCAATTCCTGCTCCAACGCGGTTCGAATGAGGTCGTCGTCGAAGTGGGCCACTACGGTGTGAATGGCAAGGCGGTCCTTTGGAGGGGTCTCAATGACGCTAAGGTCCCGAAGGCCCAGCAGGGACATGTGCAGGGTGCGTGGAATGGGCGTGGCCGACATGGCCAGCGAATCCACGTTCTGCCGCAACTGCTTGAGCCGTTCTTTGTGCCGAACGCCGAAGCGCTGCTCCTCGTCAATAATCATCAGGCCCAGATCGTGGAATTTGACATCCGCGGAGAACAGGCGGTGGGTGCCGATGATGATGTCCGTGCGCCCGTTGGCAAGGTCTTCGAGAGATTGCTTAATTTCCTTGGTGCTGCGGAAGCGACTTACCAGATCGATGCGCACCGGGAAGGCAGCGAAGCGACGCTTAAAGGTCTCAAAGTGCTGGAAGCTCAGGACAGTAGTGGGAGCGAGCACGGCAACCTGCTTGCCGTCGCCCAGAGCTTTGAAGGCAGCGCGCATGGCCACTTCCGTTTTGCCGTAGCCAACGTCGCCACAAAGCAGACGATCCATGGGCAGTTCACTTTCCATATCGCGCTTGATCTCTAGCAGAGCGCGATTCTGGTCGATGGTTTCGGTGAAGGCGAAGCTATCTTCGAACTCACGTTGCCAGTTGGAATCCGCGGAGAAGGAGAACCCACGAGCCAACTTGCGCTGCGCGTAGAGCTTCAGAAGCTCGTCCGCCATGTCGCGCATACGAGCCTTTACCCGGGCCTTGGTGCGCTGCCAGGTAACCCCTCCCAGGCGATCGATCTGCGGTTTGGCCTCGCCACCGCCGCGAAACTTCTGCACCAGGTCCATGCGCGTGAGAGGCACATAGAGCTTGCTCTCGTTGGCATACTCCAGCAGCATGAAGTCCGTCTTTACGCCATCCTGCACCACTTCCTTGAGGCCGAGGAAACGGCCGACACCGTGCTCGCGGTGCACCACCAGATCCCCGGTCTTGAGATCAGAGATATCCAGGGTAAATGAGGCCAGATGCTGCCCAGGGCGCGAACTGCGCTCCGCTATAAGCGCGGAACTGTCAAACAGATCCTCAGCGCCGACAAAGCAGACCTGCGATTCCGGCAAGAGAAAGCCGGAACGAAACCCCGACTGGGAAAGCAGGACGCGCGCGCTGGCGACGGTGCGGTAATTGCGCTTGCGAATGGCTTCCCAGGCTGGATCGGCGGACGGCAGTGCAATCTGGAAAGGACACTCGTATTCTTCAAAGATATCGGCGAGACGTTCGAGCTCCCCTGTGTTGGCAGCAAAGAAAACGATGGTGGTTTCCTGCTCACGCAGGTGGAGCGCCTCCTCGACGGCCTGTTTCATGTTGCCGTGAAATCGGAAGCCGGGCCGCGTGGCAATGTGCAGCGATGCGCCTGGCGAGGCAACCGCCGTGGTGAGATCAAGTTCGTCGAAGGTGATCCGCGCGGCTTGGGCAAAGGACTGCCGCCATTCCGCTTCACTTAGGTAAGAACATTCCGGAGGAAAGAAGCACTGGGTGGAGGCATCCCCCAGCCTTTGCCAGAACTTTTCCACAGCGGCATCGCACTGGGCAGGCTCATCAACCAGCAACATCGCATCCGGCATCAGTTGCAGCACGGTCGACTTGCGCGGGCGTGCCGCGGGAACCGCCTGCTGCCAGCCCGGAAAGGGCGCCGTAGATGGGACGACGTCATCGCCCAACGCTTCGCGCAGATCCACAAAAAGCTGGTGCGACTTGGGGTATTCCAGCAGTGGGGGCACCGTGCAGGACTCCACAGTGGCAACGGAACGCTGGGTATCCGCATGGAAAAGGCGGATGCTTTCGATTTCGTCACCGAAGAACTCAATGCGGATTGGATCCCCGGCTCCGGCCGCAAAAATATCGAGAATGCCCCCGCGCACGGAGTACTCACCGGGCATAGTGACGGGCTCATTGCGAAGGTAGCCTACGGAGTCCAGGTAGGCCACCACGTCATCGAGCAACAGTTCCTCACCCTGCCGCAGGTCGAGTGAGATTCGCTGGTAGAAGGCACGATCTTCAGTGCGCAACAAGACACTGGCCACCGGCATGATGGCCAGCGCGCTAGACTGTTGCGCCATACGACCCAAGGCGAGCGCACGCTGTTCCAGAATTTCCGCGTGCGGGGACATGCGCTGGAAGGGCAGCACATCGAGGGCAGGCAACAGGAGGGGCGGCCCAGCCAGCGGCTCTGGCAACAGCGGATAGAGAGCCAGGGCGGCCTGATGCAGTGCATCGGCCTCCTTCACGGACGCGGTAACCACAACCAGCGGACAACGCAAGCGCCACGCCAGCAGGAGCGCATAGAGCGCTTTGGCGGGGGGATTCAGCCCCGTAAGGCGAAGCGGACCCGACTGCGCCCCATCCATTGCAGGCGTGAGCCCGGCAACCGCCGCCGCAAGGCGTGGCTCCGTGGCCAGTGAGAGCAGCAAATTAGCGATCAAGTCCTGTGACAAGGGATGCGACCTGCGTAAAGGACAGCGGGCTAACGGCCCAACGCGATATCTACCAGATTGGTGGTGGAATAGCCAGGCTCGAGTGCCAGCGCCTCCACCCGGCCGCCGGCAGCCTCCACCTCTTCCCTACCCGCGATGAAGTGCGCCCAATCGGCGCCCTTTACCAATACGTCCGGCAACACGGCAGCAATGAGCTCACGGGGAGTATCTTCGTCGAAAAGAGTGACGGCATCCACTGCCGCCAGTTGCAGCACCATCCGGATCCGTTCGGCTTCCGTAAGGATAGGGCGCGACGGGCCTTTCAGCCGCTGCACGCTGTCGTCGGTATTCAAAGCAAGAATCAGGATGTCCCCAAGAGCGCGGGCACGTTCGAGAAGGCGAACATGGCCGGGATGAAGGATGTCGTAGCAGCCGTTTGTGAACACCACGTTCCGGCCTTCGGCCTTCCAAATTGCCCGCTGGGCCACGAGTTCCGCACGTGTATATAGTTTCGCCATGAATGCGCTTCCCAACTCATAGGGTAGCAACGAGAAGGTCATCGGGTAGCGACCCGAAGGAGATTTTCGTTGGAAGGTGGGCGCTGCCGTCCTATGATGGGTAGTTCCGGCTTTCAGCTATGGAGAGCAACCTCAAACAGAACCGCCACCTCAGCGCACCCGGAACGCGAAAGGGTACGCCGCTGGAGGGACAACCGCCCGCTTGGGTGGCGCTGCTGCTATTGGGGCTGATCACCGCCACAGGACTGTTGTACTTCCCGGGGACGCAATATCTGACCTCCGATACACAGATTTACACCGCGATGCTGGAGCATGCGAGGGACCCCGGTGTGCTGGCAAAGGATCCGCTGGTGCAGTTTCCGCACTTGGGGTTATCTCTCTACGACGAACTGGTGAATGGCGTGAGGGACATGACGGGACTGCCGGTTTACCCCGTGCTCTTTGCCTACCAGACCATCTTCCGCGTGGTGCTTGTGCTGGCGGGCTACCTGCTGGCGCTGGGCATTTGCGGAGGACGATGGGAAAGCCTGTGGGTGGCCACGGTGGTGCAGGCAACGGCCTTCATTCCCGGGCCTTCGGTGATGCTGGTGGAATACGACCCTGTGCCACGCGGGTACACTCTGGCGCTGAATCTGCTGGCAACGGCGTGCCTGCTGCACCAGCGAGTATGGCTGGCGGCCATATTGGCGGGAACGGGGCTCCTGTTTCAGGCGGGCGTGGCCTACCCCTTTTTGGCGTGTTTTGGACTGTACCTGGTCTTTGGGCGGAGTGAAGAGCCCTTCCTGCACAGGCTGCGATTTCTGCTGCCCAGCGTAGCGGCGCTGGGCCTGATTTTTCTTTCCGCGGGATTGCACGGAGGCGGTTCCGCGTCGCTGTCTCTTGTTCCCGACTGGCTGAGAGAGTTGCATCACCTGCGTGCCTCCTACAACTACCCCAGCCTCTGGCACCCGGCAGTGCTCATGGTGCCGGTGGGGTTGGGGTTGGCGACACTGTGGGCGGGGTGGACGCTGAGGCGTGAAGTGCCGGCGACAATGCACTGGTTTCTGGCGGGAGCTCCGCTGATTGGTATCCTGTCGATCCCCTTTGCCTGGATCACAATGGAACACTTGCGGCTCTTCCTAATGGCGCAACTCCAGCCAGCCAGGGCCATTGCCTTTCTGTACGGCCTGGCAATCCCCATATTGCTGGGCGCGGGAGTGCTGGCACTGCGCAAGGGACGGTGGATGCAAGGGTGGCTGTGCTTTGTGGGCGGTCTGTCGATTCCTTTCTGCAACCAGTTGGTGTTTTTCGTGGGCGCCAACGGGTGGCCGTCCTCAAGGTTTCGTTATCTTTGGGTACCGGCCCTTGCCATGGCGGCCCTCCTTGTCTTCTGGCTCTGGACACGGATGCGGCCGGCCGCCGTGCTGCTGATGGCATTGGTGGCGCTGGCTCCGTTTGGCATCCTGCGCGAGGTGCTTGGCACGAACGCCTTCGCCACGGACGCGCGCACCCCGGAAGTAGCGGCATTAGCAGCCTGGGCCAGCAAGAGCACCCCACCCGATGCAGTCTTCGCCTTTCCGGGTTTCGGCAAGGGCAGCCAGCCGGGGGTGTTTCGCGTGCAGGCAATGCGTCCGGTGTACACAGACTGGAAGTCAGGCGGGCAGGTGAACTTCAGTGCGGACTTCGCCCGCATCTGGTGGCAGCGCTGGAACGAAGTGATGGCAGCGAAAGAGTTTAATCCGGGGGACGCGTCGCGGCTGCAAGCACTGGGCATCGACTATCTGGTAGTTCCACCCGCGCAAGCCCCGGAAGGCGTGGCCCCGCTCTTCCAAAACGAAGCATTCGTGGCTTACCGG
>CAZUAX010000147.1:0-2405 GCA_964618435.1 uncultured Solibacteraceae bacterium | reverse complement strand
AATGTGGGGCTGCTGACATCCTCTGCGTGGCCGCCGCCAAAACCTTCCACAATGCCTTTGGCAAGGGTGGTTTTGCCTGCGCCGAGGTCGCCCTCCAGAAGGAGGATATCGCCCGCGCGCAAGCCTTCCCCAATTTGGCGCCCCACCGCCAACATCGCCTCCTCGTCGTGCGCATGCCAGACTCCAGCGGGTTCCTGTGTCAACTTTGCAGGCAAGCTATCCATCGGTCTCCTGAGACTATTGCAGCTAGGCATTCGCCACAGCATGGAAGGCGGCGGGCAGGTATTCCAGAAGATCTGTCGCCACCAGGCAGGCCTCACCCTTGCTGGCAGCACCCAGATCGCCAGCCAGGCCATGCAGATAGACCGCCGCGGCCACGGCCAGCTTGGGCTGCGCGGGAAATTGAGCCAGCATCGCGGCCACCATGCCGCAAAGAATGTCGCCGCTGCCGGCCGTTGCCATACCCGGATTGCCAGTGGGGTTTAGCCAGATCTCTTCATCCGGGAAGGCGATCACCGTCTGCTGACCCTTTAGCACCACGGTGGCATTGCGCACCATCGCCAGTTCTCTGGCGCGGTCCAGACGATTGGCCTGGATGTCGGCGGTGGTGGTTCGCATCAGCCGCGCCATTTCGCCAGGATGCGGCGTCAACACCAACAGGCCATCGCCGGGCCATTGCGATTCCATGGCCAGCAGATTGAGGGCATCCGCATCCAGCACCAGGGGGGTAGGCACACTGGCCAGAAGATTGAGAATCATGCGTCGCGTATCCTCCACGACCCCCAGTCCCGGGCCTGCGGCGATTACGCTCTTGCCCCCCAGCACATCGTCGCCCACCGGACCATCAAGGGCGGCACCTTCCAGAAAGCCATCAGACGTTTCAGCCAGCGGCACGGACATCAGTTCCGGCGCCAAACCGGAAAGTCCGCTTAGAGTACTGGCCACCGATGCCACCGTCACCAGACCCGCACCGGCACGAAGGGCTGCCATACCCGCCATGCCCACCGCGCCAGACTTGCCGCGGGAACCGCCAACCACAAGCACATGCCCGTAATCGCCCTTATGGGAAGCACGGTCACGCGGGCGGCAGGCAAAGCGCAGCCACTTGGGCTCCAACTGGCTGAGCTTGAGGGAGGAATCACCACGAAGCATGGCGTATGGCGTGCCTATCTGCCCGACCACCACCTCTCCACAGTGCTCCCGCCAATGCGGAATCACGTGGCAAAGCCGCAGGGCAGTGAACGTGACGCAGGCATCCACCCGACAGTATTCGCCTTCCGTCACCAGGGCATCACTGCTCATGCCGCTGGGAACATCAATGGCCACTCGTTTGGCCAGGGGAAAGCCCTGGTTCCAGGCGCGGATATAGCTAAGCGCAGGCTCGCGGGCAGGCCCCTGAAGACCGGTGCCAAGCATGGCATCCACCAGCAGCGAAGCGGGCTGCATGTCCGGAGTGATCTCATGGGAAACACGTCCGCCCACCGCCAGAAACATGTTCAGGCAGGCAGCAGCGTCCCCGGTGAGTTCGTCGGGTGGAGAAGTGAGCAGTACATGCAGAGCCTGTGGGCGGAAACGGGTGAAGATCTGCCGCGCCACCACCAACCCGTCGCCACCATTGTTCCCCTTGCCACAGAACACCACGATGCGCTGGTTATCCAGCGGGCCGGCGACACGCTGCAGGTATTCCACCACCCGATGCCCTGCATTCTCCATCAGCACCAGACTGGGGATGCCCGCAGCCACGGTCTGTTGATCGATGCGCTGCATTTCTTTTGCGGTTAAGATCTTCATGCGTTCCTCAGGATACACGTTGCGGCGGCGCAGCCAGCACAGCGGGAGCAGTTGGCACCGCGGAATTAACCCAACCTCTGCTACAACTTCTTCACAAGCAGCAGCGTGACGTCATCAAACTGTTCGGCTTTGCCCACCCATTCCTGCACCGCGGCTACGACAAGGTCAGCGAGTTCACGCGTGTCCTTGTGCGCATTGGCCAGCAGCAGCTGTCGCAGACGCTCTTCGCCGAACTCCTCGCCATACTCGTTTTCGGGCTCCGAAATACCATCAGTGTAAAGCACCAGAAGATCGCCGGATTGCAACATCAAGCGGCTTTCGTCATAGCTGGCAAAAGAAAAGGCCCCCACCACCAGGCCGTCCACATTCAGCGTGCTTACCTCACCATTTCGAATCAAGAGCGGGGGAAGATGCCCTGCGTTGGTGTAGCGCAGTTCGCCCGTGCGGTCGTCATAGGAGCCACAGAAAAACGTCGCGTACTTGGAGGCGCTGGTGAACTGATGGATCTGCTGGTTTAGCCGCGACACCAGGACGGCTGTGGACAATTCCTCCTGCGGTGGTTCCCAGGATTCTTTGGCGCCTCGCGCGGGAGGCAGATAGGGGCGCAACTGCGC
>CAZUAX010000146.1:9416-10511 GCA_964618435.1 uncultured Solibacteraceae bacterium | reverse complement strand
GAGGGGCTACGGTGCGGCAGCGTTCACCCTTTGCAACCAGTCAAAAAGCATCGTCTGAGTGGCTGCGGGGAACCGGTTGAAGTCGAGGGGCGCCTCAAACTGCATCGCCTCAGCAGCATTCTCGCGGGTGTAGACCTGACGCACCCTGGATATCCCCGCACGGACCAGGGACGGGGAAGCGTAGCGGTCGTGCCGGGGCGCGATGACCAGCAGTGGACGGGGGCTAAGCAGCGCCAGCACTTCCGGATCGTCAAGGGGCAAATCATCGGGGCGTGTTTCAAAGGCAGCCAGTTGAGGCAGGAGCCCCTGTAGCCGGCCATACTGCGCCAACCCCTCCGTCTCGGCAAGTTCCCGCGCAGCCACCGCATCGTTGCCGGGGCGCTGCGGACGAAAGCCCGCATGCAGGGCAACCGCGCGCACACGCGGTTCCATCGCGGCGGCATACATCGCCACGCGTGCGCCAACGCTCCAGCCAGCCAGGTTAATGCGACTGGCATCCACCCCGGGAAGGCGAGAAGCGATGTCCACCGCGGCGCGGGCATCCGCCACCATCTTCCCCATCAGGCTCCACTCCGGATAACGGCGATAGAAATCTCGAGCCTCGTGAATTCGGTACCCATAGCCGATTTGGTCAAAGACCATCACAGCAAAGCCCCGTGAAATGAGTTGCTCAAGCCATGGACGAAAGTAACGCGAGTATCCCGTGGGATGGGCGTCCTGATGGAGCCAGATCACCAATGGAAGGCGAGCATCGGGGGCTGCATCCGCAGGACGGTAGAGATCCGCCCGGAGGTCATCCCCAAAGCCAACAGGCTGCCAGCTAAAGGACTTTCCCTGCAGCGGGCGATTGAAAAGACCGGCGAGCCAGCCGTCGCTCGGATAGCGGGAGGCCTCACCCGATGGAGGGAGGCCAAAGGAAACACCGCCAGGCTCCTCACCGAGCATCGCTACTAGCGCTTCGCGGGCCCGCGGGCGCTGGGCGGGCCAACTCTCCGGCGCCAGCCGCACTTGGGGCATGCTCAGGAAACGATTCGCCGCACCCGCCTGAACTGCCAGCGACTGCCAGCGGTCCTGCTGGTAATCGAGCGTGAGCTG